>JAMORC010000063.1 GCA_027063785.1 Desulfurobacteriaceae bacterium | reverse complement strand
AAGTTAAACTGCTCCTCAGCAAAGAAGGTTTTTTAAAAGTCAAATCGTTGGATGGAACATTTGATATTAAAGTGTATTCCAACAAGTTTTTGAAACCGAAAATTTTTGTAAACAGAACGGTTAAAGGGGAACTCGTTCAAATAGAATTTCCCGAACCGATTCCCGAGATATCCTACGAAAAATCCGGCAACAAGCTTTTAATTTTTACAAAAAGACTTTACATAGAAAACGGTAAGTTCCGCCCCCCTTCTCTATTTATTAAGGAAGTTTCCTTCGGAAACTCACCGGAAGGAGGTAAAATAGAAGTATTGCTGGGAAACAATGTGAAAGCGATAGAGGTAACAAGTTCAGGAAAGAGAATAACTCTTAAGATAGCAGGAGTTAAAAAAGGTAAAGCAGAAGGAAAACTGAGAGTATCCAAGGAGGAACCGAAAGTAGCCCTTAAGTTTACTAACGCAGATGTTCGCTCCGTAGTTAAGGCTATTGCCAGCATCGCAGGCGTTAACGTCGTATTCAACCCCAACGTTTCAGGAAAAGTTGACGTAGACTTTAAAACTCCAATTTATTGGAAAGATGCCCTAAAAGCTGTCCTAGATCCCCTCGGATTAACCTACGTAGAAACTCCAGAGTATATAAGAATTCTTAAAAAAGAGGATATATCTAAAGAAGAAGCTCTCGAGCCTGTTAAAACCTACATACTCCCACTTAACTACGTCGACGCCAATGAAGTCGCTAAAAACATAACGGAAATCGTATACTCAGGAGGTAAAAAACAGTCAAGAGAAAAAGTTACCGTTAACTCTTCAACGAACTCCCTAATACTCAAGGTTACGGAAAACCACTACAGACAGATTCTAGCCCTCGTAAAGAAGATAGATAAACCCGCAAAACAGGTAATGGTAAAGGCCAAATTAGTAGAGGTCTCATCGAGCGCCGAAAAGGAACTCGGATTTTCCTGGTACATAAGTGTTCTCAATAAAATAGGCCACGACACCCACGCCCCTTACATAGGAGGTAGTTACGGATATAACATATCCGAATACTCACAGCTACTTGACCCTGACAAACTAAATGTTTTTGATCTACCGGTTACCGACTCAACCCTCGCTCTTGGCATACTGAATAAATCCCAAACCATGAGAGTAGAACTTGCACTTAAAGCACTTCAGCTCGACGGAGATGCTCAAGTCATTTCAAGCCCGAAAATCATGACTCTGGATAATCAGGAAGCCTCTATCGAACAGGGTGTAGAAATTCCTTACACAGAATCTACAGTTGGATCCGGAGGGGCAACGAGTTACAACATAGAATTCAAAAAGGCATCCCTAATCCTTAAAGTTAAACCCCACATAACGAAGGACGGAAGAATAATCCTTGATCTGGAAGTCAGAAAAGATTCGCCAAACTACGATTACGTTGCAGTAACCGGCAGCAACGAGCCGGCCATTAATACGAGGAATGCAAAGTCAAAAGTTATTGTTAGAAACGGAGAAACCGTTGTTATCGGCGGCATATACGAAAAGGAGAAGCACGTTTCAAACACATCCGTTCCCGGGCTTTCAAGAATCCCTCTACTGGGATGGCTATTTAGGAGCAAGGTCGAAAACTACAGCAAGAAGAAACTCCTGATATTTATCACACCCGAAATCATGAACAGCAAGGGAGAAAAAGTAGAGTAACATTGAAGGATATAAATGGATTCCTTGTAATAGATAAACCGGCAGGGATAACGTCCCACGGGGTAGTTGAGCAGGTTCGGAAACTCCTGCCGAAGAAGGTAAAGGTTGGACATACGGGAACTCTCGATCCTCTCGCCACGGGTCTACTCATCCTGGCAGTCGGAAAGGCAACGCGGTTTTCCAGATACCTCATAAAACAGGACAAGTGTTACTTCGTAAGGGGCAGGTTGGGATTATCCTCGGACACTTACGACATCGACGGTAATGTTAAAGAAATAGAATGTCCCGAGATAAAAAAGGAAGACATTGAGAGGGTAATTCAAGACTTTAAAGGGGAAATATCCCAAGTGCCCCCTCCCTTCTCAGCAGTAAGGATAAAGGGAAAAAGAGCCTATGAGCTTGCTAGGCAAGGAGAGTTTTTTGAAATTAAAGCAAGGACTGTCAAAGTGTACTCCATAAACCTCACTCACTTCGAGTATCCCGATTTTACATTAGAAGTATGTTGCTCTTCGGGAACTTACGTGAGATCCCTCATTCACGACATAGGAAAAGCCCTCGGCTGTGATGCTGTTGTGGCAGAGCTGAGAAGAACAAGGATCGGGAATATTTCAGTTGAAGAAGCAGTAACGATTGAGGAGTTGAAAAAGAAAGGCGTGGAAAAATTCCTGGTACCGATAGAGAAAATCCTCCCCTTTCCTTCCCTCAGCCTTGATGAAAGGGAAGCGAAAATGTTTAGAAACGGCGCCAAGATTAAGTCCGACTTAGAAGAAGGGGTTTACAAAATTTTTTCTCCCAAAGGCTTCATAGGAGTCGGTAAAGTCTCTAAAGGTTACTTAAAACCCGAAACAGTCCTGTTAAATGTTAATCCCGGCAAACTTAAGGACCGGTTTTAAACCCCTGATTATCTCCTGATAATCGGCTTTCCCTTCCTCCACCATATCCATTAATTCTTCCAGCCTCCTCGTAAACTCTTCGGACGTATACTCTGGAAACTTATCGACCAGATAACCGTAGACTTTCCTGCCCATAGCTGTCGGGTAAAGCCTGCGGTTTTTCTCAACAACGTACCCCCTGTCGAGCAGAGTTTCCACGATCTTTGCGTAAGTTGAAGGTCTCCCTATTCTCCTCTTCCTCATCTCTTCAACAAGTTCTCCCTGAGTATAAGGAAGGACTTTAGGAACCCTCCTTTTCCTGTAAGAAACAACTTCAAAGTAGTAAGTCTCTCCTTCTTTCGGTTCAAAGCCCAAAGGTTCGACCTTTAAAGGAATGAGGAGGCTCCAGCCCGGCTCTACTACTTCAACAATCCTCTCTTCTTCAACCTCAACGTCTGCCGGAAGCAGCTTAATTTTCAAAGTAACGCTTCTGACCTTTGCCGGTACCATCTGGGAAGCTATAAATCTTTTGAAAATTAAATCATAGAGATTGTAATGATTTTCTGTCATTCTTGATGTAGAACCGGAAACAGAAACGAGCGTCCTCAAACCCTCCGAATCAACAGGTCTTGTAGGTCTTATACACTCGTGAGCACCTCCCTCTCCCCACGGCCTCAGCTTTACAAATTCGGGTCCAAACCTCTCAGTTATGTATTCTTTAGCAACTCCCATCCCGACAGTTGAAACCCTCGTAGAATCAGTTCTGTGGTAGGTTATAAAACCGTTCTCGAAAAGCTCCTGAGCTAAGTTCATAACCTCTTCGGCAGAAAGTCCTAAAACGGCGTTAGCTTCACGGAGAAGTTCCCCCGTGTTAAAGGGCGGATGGGGATTTTTCTCTTTCACTCCAAATCCTTCAACTTTTACCTTTACCTTATCCGGAATGAGGGAGTTGAAAAGTCGTAAGTCCTCTATACGAAAGGAAAACTTACCGACCTCCGTATCTACCGATACTATACCAACCTTTTGCTTACTCTGATCATACCTCTCTATCACCCATCCGAGGACAGGAGTTTGAACCCTGCCGGCAGATAGCCAATGTTTACCGAAAACTCTCCAGAGGTGTTGGCTCAGCGAAAAACCAACCCACCTATCAGCCACCCTCCTGACTATCTGTGCCTTAACAAGATTCTCATCTACCTCTCTGGGATTTTCCAAAGCCTCCAAAAAAGCCCACTTGGTAACTTCGTGAAACTCCATCCTCCTCATTTTCATCTGATAAGGTTTGAGGACAACCCCTACGTCCCAGCCAATCTTTTCTCCCTCTGTATCGGGATCACTGGCAATAAGAACCTCATCTATCTCAAGGCCGAGTTCCCTTAAGGCCTCCACCACAGATATCTTATCAATGTCCGGCTTTCCTTTACATTTCGAACAAAAAGGTTCTGTAGTCTGCTCGTTACACTTCGTGCAGTACTTTATCGTATCGTAAACGGGAATAAACCTGCCCTTTTCCTCCTTGACTCCCCATTTACCATCCCTAACGGTTAAGTCAAAGACATGCCCTTTTGAAGCAGTAAGCAAAAGAAGCCTGTTTCCGAGGTTAATTTCGTAAGCATCGATATCCTTTATCCTCCTCCTTACAGGTTTACCGAAAAAGTTGGCTATTGTCCTAGCCTTGTTAGGAGATTCAACTACGACAAGTCCAGTCCTTACAAGGCTTTTAGTCTCTACCCTGATTTCCCCAGATAGTATCTCCCTTACCCTTTCCCTGTCTTTATCTACAACCTTAAAGACAGTTTCCAGATCATTCTCGCTAATAAGGGGTAATCCCAACCTCTCTGCCAGTTCCTTTCCCCTATCAACATCCAAAACCTTAAAGTTAACATCCTCTAAGAAAACCAAAACCCTTTTCCTTAAAGAGTTAAATGCCTTTATGTCATCAACAAACATTATGGCGACACCTTTCGTAAGGCCTCCCGCAAACATCCTTGAAGTCCTTCCCGAAGCCTGTATGTAACCAGCAGCATCTCCGACAACAACGTAAAGCTCATCTCCCTCTTCCTTAAGGGACACCGTATCCGAGCGCCTTATCCTCTCTATAAATTCCTCATTGTTTAAGTGCTCCTCCAGAAAAGCTTTTATCTCTTCAAGCTTTTTCTTCACTGCAGGATATCTATCAAGGAGTTCCTCCTTTAGGCTCAAATACCGCTTTAAGTAAGTTATGTAGGTAATAACCTTTACCTGTTCCTCATCGGAGAAAAGCTCTCTGAGGGTAAGAAGAAGTCCGAAAAGCTTAACAGGAGAGAGGGTAAGCTTTACGCTAAACTCCATTTTGGGCACGCCCAAGAAAACGGCATACCTGACAGCCTGAGGCAGGTCTATTCCCCTCGCCAAGGGATTCCTGTAACTGGCTATTCCAACTGCAGCCCATATTTTTCCCTCAATAAATTCCTTCTGTTTTTCTGGAGTAAACTCTTCATAGGAAACAGAAGGTATGCCAGAAGCGTTAAGTTTCCGGACGACCTCATCAACAAATTCCTTCCCCATGTCAGCGGAGATAAAGACAAAAACACCTTTACCGTAGTGCTTGATAAACTCAACAGCTCTCTCAAGGTAAGGCTTGTCTGTTCCTACTAAAATGTCCTCAACGTTCCTCAGGGCTGTTGCTGACTTACCAACCTCAAAGCCGAGAAGCTCTCTAAAAAGCTTCACCCTCCTTGACTTCGGCTGAGATGTGGCCGAGGAAACAACGAGAACGTTTTCCATCTTTTCCCGCTTGGCTTCAAGTATGGACTCGTATTTTCTGAGTCTATCGATTAACCTTTTGTCCGCTTTTTCCCCAAGCCTGGCAAGGCGGCTCTTTATTTCAAGAACTCTGTTTGCAAGTTCCAAGTCCTTCTCATCAAAACCGAGAAGCATTATCACCTTATCAACATTTCTAGCACTCTTCAAAAGGGAATCCACATCATCAACAAAAACGAAGTTAAAAGGCTTCGGAATAATGTCAAAATTCCTGTAAAGAAAGTTGGTAGTAGTCACAAGAATGTCGAATTTTCCTTCCTTTATTACCTCTTTCTCTTTTTTCTTTCCGGTGTAAGCAACTATCTTCTTGTCAGTAAAAGCCTTAAGCCTTTCAACTGTTTGGAGAACGAGAAGGCGCGTGGGGACAAGGATATAGACCCTGCCATCAAGAAAAGCTGCTGTGACAAGCCCCCAGGTGGTTTTACCGACCCCGGTAGGGGCAATCATCGTAAAGGATTTCCTAAGAGCCACTCTCTTTGCCCAAGTAACCTGCAACGACCAAGGAGTAAATCCCGTTTTTTCCTTAAAAAACTCAGAATATTTTTCTACAAAAGCATCAATCTCACAGAGCTTACTAAATTCCTTGAGTTTTCCGCCTTCTTCAAGACGTAAACAGATCTCTTTCCGATTCCTGAACTCCAAAGCCCTTTCAAGACACTTTTCACAGGGAAGCCCTGCTTTCAACCTTTCATCAGAAATAAGGCCTTCACAGTTAGGACACATCCTGTGGAACTCTGCCACTTTCATATTTCACCCCGTTTTCAATACTTAAAGAAAGTGTATCATAGTCTTTAAAGGATTTTCAGGAGGAGAGCATGACTTTCTTAAAGCATCACATGCCGACCAAAGTCATATTCGGAAGGAAAAGCATCAAGAAACTATATGAAGAAGTTGAATCTCTTAACTTAGATGCAAGGAGAACAGCCGTAATATGTACGGGATCAGCCGTTTCTCTGGGATACGTCGAGGAAGTAAAAAATCAGCTAAAGGGAAAGGTTGCCGTTTTCAGTTCCGTAATCCCGGACCCAACAGTTGAAAATGCCCTTTCACTAATAGAAGAGGTAAAAGAATTTGACCCAACACTTTTAGTTGCAATCGGAGGGGGAAGCCCCATAGATGTTGCAAAGGTAATTTCGGTTATGCTCAAAAATGAAGGAGATATTACCGAGTTTATAGGAGTTCCCGAAGCCTTTAAAAATCCGGGAGTTCCGCTCATAGCCATTCCAACAACCGCCGGCTCAGGCTCCGAGGTAACCCCTTACGCCGTTCTTACCGACTTTGAAAAGGTCAGAAAAGCACCGCTCATATCAAGACACCTCTTTCCCGTACTTGCAATTGATGATCCGGAGCTTACAGTTACGATGTCCCCCATACTGACAGCAAGCACGGGAGTGGATGCCCTTACCCACGCGATTGAATCACTGCTTTCAAAGAGGGCTACCCCCATTTCCAAACTCTACTCGATGAAAGCCATAAAACTGGTATTCCGGTTCCTGCCGAGAGCTTACGGAAATCCCAAAGACTTACAGGCAAGAGAAGGAATGATGCTGGCAAGTCTCCTCGGAGGAATGGCTATAACGGATGCAGGAGCTGGCTTAGTCCACACACTGGCTCACATACTCGGAGTTCTCTACAAAGTTCCTCACGGAATTGCAAACGGAGTTTTCCTACTGCCAGTACTGAAGTTTTACGGTCTCTCCGCCTCATCAGCCCTTGAAGAACTTTCCGAGTATTTAGGACTTTCGGGGTGGAAGGAGTTTTCGGAGGAACTCTTCGACCTCCTCTCTTTCGTCGGCATCCCTTCGAAACTTTCCCAGTTTGGGGTAAAGGAATACGACATAGCCCAGTTTGTTTCCCTGACGATGGAGAAAAAGTTTTTAATGGGACACCTTCCGAGAATCCCTTCAGAGAGGGAAATCAGGGTTCTAATCGAAGAAATGCTTTAAAGGGCAAGGAAGAAGAAATCGGTTCTGGAACAAAACTCCTCTATTTGCTTCCTGTTGAGGACAAAAGTCCTACCGGCCTCGACAACGAGGCCTTTTCCTCCCAGCTTTTTAATCAACCTTACAGTCTCCATCCCCACTGTCGGAACATCAATCCTCATATCCTGATGTTCCCTTGCCGCCTTGCAAACTATAAAACCACCGCCGGAAAGCCTGGCTCCCCTTTCAATACACGCATCCGTTCCTTCAATTCCTTCAACAGCAATTACACTTCCTTCCTTTACAACAACGGTTTGGCCAACATCAAGGGAAGCCACAGTCCTCGCAACTTTCATCCCGTAAAGGAAGCTTTCCTCAACCTTCCTGTCCGGTCTTTTACCGAATAGGGTTCCGGGGGACAGGAGAAGGTGTTTCAGATAAGAAACAGGAGAAGAGACTTTTACTCCGAGCTTCTCTATTTCCTCAATAATGCCTCCTATCAGAGTTTCCGGCTTCCTGTCGGGAAGTGAAAGGAGAAACTTCAGGGCTTTTAGGTCAAAACCGGTGGGAAGAAGGGCAGATCTGTGTTCTACTTTTCCGAGGATAAAAATCTCTTCCACACCACTTCTTTCCAATTCTTTCAAGAACTTACCAAGTCTAAAAGGCTTTATCCAGACGGTTTCTTCCGAGAGTTCTGCCGCTCTCTTTTCGGTTACTCCTTCAAGGGCAAACAGCGTTACAGGAACACCTTTTCCCTTCGCAGACTTCAGAAATTCAACCGGAAGATCTCCCTTTCCTGCCAGAAGACCGACTTTAGATATTTTTGACATCTCTCTTTACACTATCGAGAACTGCATTAATAAAAGCCGGCGACTTAGCATCTTCTCCGTACTCTTTTGAAAGACTGACGGCATCATTTATAACAGCTTCGGGCGGAGACACATCCTCCATCATCAGCTCATAAGTTGAAACCCTCAGTATCGACCTGTCCATCGGAAGGAGCCTTTCGATATACCACCCTTTCTTAAGGTGCTTTGATATTTCTCTATCTACCTTTTCCAGGTTATCGATGGTACCCTTAAAAAGCCTTACAGCAAGATCCTTTACTTCTTCCTTCTCCCTTACCTCTTCCCAATAGTTCCTCAACACTTCCTCCGGAGGAAGTCCCGAAAGATCATACTGGTACATAAGGAGGTAGGCGTGCTCCCTCGCCCTCCTCTTATCTTTGTTTGTAAGACCCATTAAAATCCTCCCTCCTTGAGGAGGTTAACCATCTCTATTGCGGCAAGAGCTGCCTCCCATCCTTTGTTTCCGGCCTTAGCCCCAGCCCTATCTATGGCCTGCTCTACCGTATCGGTAGTAAGAACGCCAAATATGACAGGCTTTCCCGTTTCAAGGGAAACGGCAGAAACTCCCTTGCTCACTTCAGCAGCAACGTAGTCAAAGTGGGGAGTTTCTCCCCTTATTACAGCCCCTAAAACGATAACAGCGTCATAGTCTCTCTCGGCAAGTTTCTTGGCAATGAGGGGAAGCTCAAAAGCTCCGGGAACCTTAACAACAGTTATATCTTCCTCTTTTCCCCCGTGCCTGCGTATGCAGTCAAGAGCACCTTCAAGCAACCGTTCGGTTATAAACGAGTTAAACCTGCTAACGGCTATTGCGAACTTTGCACCCTCGGCCGAAAGCTTTCCTTCAAGAATCCTCATCCGTTATTCCTCTCTTCTAATCAAGTTTCAACTTACTCAAAAAACCGGTTACAGAGGTTTTTCAAAGTTTTCTCGGCACCTTCCATTATGTCTTTTATTATCTCTTCCGCCGTTTCTTCCTTGTTAACATAACCAACAACCTGTCCGGCCATAACAGATCCCCACTCGACATCCCCCTGTTCTGCTGCAAGGCGGAGTCTACCCCTACCAAGTTCTTCCAGTTCCTCTTTTGAAGCTCCCGAAAACTCAAGCTCAGCAAACTTCTTGGTGAGTTTGTTCTCAAGGAGCCTTACAGGATGGCCCGTCGTTATCCCGGTAACGGTAACCTGATTGAAACGGGCTTTAAGCACTTTTTCTTTATATTTAGGATGAACGTTACACTCCTTGGCAGCCAAGAACCTCGTTCCCACTTGAATACCTTCTGCTCCGAGGGCAAAAGCAGCCGCCGCTTGCTCTCCGAGGGCTATTCCTCCGGCAGCTATCACAGGAATGCTCACCGCCCTAACAATTGAAGGAATAAGAACCATTGTCGTTAACTTACCTATATGACCTCCCGCTTCCATTCCTTCCGCAATAACGGCATCAACACCGATCCTCTCCATCCTTTTTGCAAGGGCATCACTCGCAACTACCGGAATAACTTTCATCCCTTTTTCTTTAAAGGCAGGAATGTACTTCCCGGGATTTCCGGCTCCCGTCGTTACTACCGGAACTTCCTCATCAAGACAGACTTGTATTATTTCTTCGGCATTAGGCATCATCAGCATAACATTAACGCCAAAGGGCTTGTCGGTTAGCTCCTTACACTTCCTTATTTCCTGACGAAGTTCCTCTGCAGACCTGCTTCCACCGGCGATTATTCCCAATCCCCCTGCATTCGAAACGGCCGCTGCAAGCTCAGCATCGGCAATCCAGGCCATTCCCCCTTGAAGAATCGGATACTCAATCCCGAGGATGTCGCAAATTCTGGTTCTTATCATAATCTCCCTCCAGACAATACCTGTTTATCCCCTAAAGCCTGACAACGCAGGAACCCCACGTAAAACCACCGCCGAAAGCTACCATCAGAACTGTGCTTCCTTCTCTTACCAATCCTTTCCTTAAAGCCTCATCGAGAGCTATCGGTATAGAGGCAGCACTCGTATTACCGTACCTGTCGAGGTTCACAAAAACCTTTGAAGCCTCTATCCCCAACCTTTCTGCAACTGCGTTAATTATCCTAACGTTTGCCTGGTGGGGAATCAAAAGATCAATATCTTTCGGAGAAAGGGAGGTTTTCTCCAGAACACGCTTTGCCGACTCAACCATTGTCCTAACGGCAACTTTGAAGACCTCATTTCCCCTCATTCTAACGTAAAAAGGATACTCCTCATTTGAACCAACCGAAGGCACGTAGAGAAGATTTCCGAAACTCCCGTCGGCTCCAAGATCAAAACCAAGTATTCCCTCTTCCTCGCTCTCTTTAAGGACAACCGCCCCGGCACCGTCACCAAACAGTATGCAGGTCGTTCTATCTTTCCAGTTTACTATCTTCGAAAACCGTTCAGCTCCTATTACAAGAGCTTTTTTTATTCCCTTAGATCTCATTATGGAATCGGCGGTGTAAAGGGCATAAATAAAACCCGTACAAGCCGCGGAAATATCGAAAGCCACTGCCTTCCTGTTCTCAAGTTTTGACTGAACCTTACAGGCGGTAGAAGGGAAAAAGGCATCGGGAGTAGCAGTTGCAACTACTATAAGTTCAATTTCATCAGGATTCTTACCTTTTAAGGCCTTAAGAGACGCTTCCGTCGCCATATCGGAAGTCGTTTCTCCTTCACTGATTCTCCTTTCCCTTATACCAGTTCGCGTAGTTATCCACTCATCGGAGGTATCAACAATCTTTTCAAGGTCAAAGTTGGTGAGAACTCTATCAGGAACGTAAGAACCAGTAGAAACGATTTTAATCCCCATCTGCCTTCCCAAACCTCTCCAGATCTTCAACTATGTGTTCGTTAAGCTTGCTTTTTGCAAACTCTGCAGCTATTCTTACGGCATTTTTTATTGCCTTCGCATTAGAGCTTCCGTGAGAAATTATAACCGGAACTTTTACTCCCAGCAGGGGTGCTCCTCCCCACTCGGCATAATCAATCCTCTTTTTAAAGCCCTTTATAGCAGGTTTAAGGGTTAAAGCACCTATCCTTGAAATAAAGTGTTTATCTATTTCCTCTTTTAGAATCTTTGCAAGGATCTTGGCGAGGCTCTCACTGAGCTTAAGGGCAACGTTTCCTACAAAACCGTCGCAGACTATAACATCAAATTTCCCCGAGTATATATCCCTACCTTCGGCATTCCCGACGAAGTTCAATCCTTTTTCCTTTGCCTTACTCAACAGCTTGTAAGCTTCCTTAGCAAGCTCGTTTCCCTTTCCTTCCTCCTCACCTATGTTAAGCAGACCAACTTTTGGATTATCCTCCTTTAAAACATACTTCGCATAGGCACTTCCCATTATGGCAAACTGAAGGAGATGATGGGGTTTACAATCAACGTTGGCTCCCACATCGAGAAGGAAGGTATAACCGGTAAGGTTCGGAAGTATCGTCGAAATTGCCGGCCTTTCAACTCCCTTGAGTCTTCCGGCAGTAAATAGGGAAACAGCCATAACAGCACCGGTATTACCGGCACTGACAAAAGCATCTGCCTCACCGTTCTTAACCAGCTCAATCCCTTTGTGAACAGAAGAATCCTTTTTCTTTAAAGCCCTCGAGGGCTGCTCTTCCATAGAAATAGTTTGAGGAGCGTGGAGGATTTTTATCCTATCCGGCGGATAGCTGTATTTTGAAAGTTCTTTTTTGATAACAGCCTCATCGCCGACAAGCACGACGCTGACGTCAAAATCCTTCACAGCCTGTACGGCTCCCATTACGGGAACCCGGGGAGCAAAATCGCCCCCCATGGCATCAAGGACAATCCTCATTTACGCTTCAACCTCTACTACGGTCTTCCCTTTGTAGAAGCCGCAGTACTTACAAACCCTGTGAGGAAGTTTGGGACTCTGGCAATTGGGACATACGGAAATGGCTGGCTTCTTTGCCTTCCAGTGAGTTCTCCTTTTGTCCCTTCTCGTTCTTGAAACTTTTCTCTTTGGAACCGCCATCTCACTTCTCCTTTTCCCTTAATTTATCGCGAAGTTCTTTAAGCTTACTCCACCTGTCGTCTCCACTGCTCTCAACCGGAGCTTCTCCAACGCTAAAACTCACCTCTCGGCACTCCTCACCGCAGATAGGCTTTACGGGAAGGTTCAAGAGTATCTGCTCCTGAACTACCTCGGCAAGATCCAGAATGCTTTCGTCGGAGAATTTTACATCAAGGTCGCCTTTCTTTATCTCACCACCGGTAAGTTCCGAAGTGGGCATAATCTCATAACAGAAGTCTTTATTAATTCTCTCACTGAACCTTTTAAGACACCTGCTGCACCTGAGTTCAACTTCTCCTTCAATCCTACCGGAAACCTCATAGCCGACGGATTTTTTCCTTACCTCCACGTGAAGCTTAAAAGGAGAAGCCGGAATTACCTCTCCTTCCGGAAGCTCCAGTATGGAAGGCTGTATCTCCGTATCTACCTTTATCGGCTCTTTTACCGTAACCTCACTTAGGTTTATTCTCCTCTTCATTCTCCTCTCTGTGATAAGATTGGCAAAATTTCGCTGGATAAAATATGCTCGGCTTTTCCTTTTGCAAATTCCGGAGGAGGAGTTTAAGTTTACCTTACAAAACTGAACCGGAGGATTTTATGAAAAAGACACTACTCATTTTACCACTGGCCCTCGCGGCAATGACCTTCCAGGCTAAAGCTTCCGACAAAGTCCTGGCAAAGGTTAACGGAAAGGAGATAACAGAATCCCAGCTCAACAAGGAAATTTCAAAACTTCCGGCAAACTACCGGAACCTTAAGAACAACAAAGAGTTCAGGCAACAAATGCTTAAGAACATGATAGATGCCGAAATTCTTTACCAGCAAGCCCTGAAAGAGGGTATAGACAAAGATCCCGAAGTCCTGGAAAACCTCGAGTTGCTGAAAAAGAAGCTCTACATCCAGGCACTTCTCAAGAAGCACGTGAAAGTTCCTCAGGTAAAAGTTACCGAAAAGGAAGTCAGGGAATACTACGAGAAGAACAAGGATAAGTTCGTCGCCCCAAACGGCAAACCGGTACCATTTGAGAGTTTGAAACCGATAATTAAACAAGCCCTCGAGCAGGAAAAGAGATCTCGAGAAGCTCAAAAAGCCATAGAGGCTTACATATCAAAACTTGAAAAGAATTCAAAAATAGAACTCCTATCAAAGTAGGAGGAATCATGATAAGACTGGTAGTTCTTCTGACTCTTCTTTTTTCCTTTCCCTCTCAGGCTAAAGTCGTTGACTACATAGCAGCCGTCGTCAACGGAAAACCCGTCCTCTACAGTGAGGTAGTTGAGTACGCAAAAGAAAACGGAATCCCCGACCTTAAAGTTGCAAGGGACAGGTTAATAGAGAGGGAAATCCTCCTTACAGAGGCGGAGAGCAAGGGAATAAAAGTCAGTGACAAGGAAGTGGAGAGAGCACTAAAGGACTTAATGAAAAGGCTCGGCTTCAAGGAAAAAAGTGAGTTTGAGAAGGCCTTGAAAAAAGAGGGAATGAGCCTATCGGACGTTAAGGAAAAGCTGAGGGAACAGTTGATGGTTGCAAAGCTCATAGACAGGGAAGTCAAGTCAAAAGTAGAAGTTACCGGTATAGACGTTGAAAAGTACTGTCGCAAGGTGGAGAGCAAGCCTTTGAGGGATGTCTTCTTTATCTATACAAAAAGCCAGGAAAAAGCCGAAAAAGCGATGACGCTCCTATCACAAGGAATTCCCTTCGAAAAAGTGGCAAGGGAGCTTTCTGAAGACAGGGGAACAGCCTCTAACGGCGGATACTTGGGAAAAGTTACCAAAGGTTCCCTTATAGAACCACTTGACAGGGCTGTATGGGGCATGAAACCCGGCTCCTACAAACTCATTAAAACGGATAACGGTTACTACATAGTTTACGTTAAGTCGGAAGAGAAGGGAGTGTGTGACAGGAATAAGATTAAACAGAAACTTTACATGGAGAAATTCCAGAAAGCCCTAAAGGACTATATCGATAAGCTTAGAAGAAGCGCAAGCGTAAAGGTCTACATGTAAAACCGGAGGCCGACTTGGTAGTCGTCAGGCTGAAGCCCTTAGAGGACATTCTCAGAGAAGTCAGCGGATACGGCAAAGTTTTTATCTTCGGCTGTCAGCTCGGCTCTGCCCGCTGTAAAAACGGAGGACTAAGAGAGGCTTACAGGGTTGCAGGATTTTTGGAATCAAAGGGAATAAAAGTGTCTGGTGTAAAAAGCCCCGGGGGAACCTGCATCCTTGAAAGGCTAACATCAAAGGATGTTCTCAGGGAAGCCGGGAGGAATTCGGACGTTATCCTTTCCCTTGCATGCGGAGCCGGAACCCAGCTGATAGCAGAACACGTCTCCATCCCGGTGCTAACAGGCGTTTCTACGCTGTTCATCGGCGTCGAAAGGGAGGGAAAACATTTTGATGAATACTGCATAGCCTGCGGTGAGTGCGTGATATCAGAAACGGGAGGGATTTGCCCCATAGCAAGGTGCCCTAAATCGCTTGTTAACGGTCCCTGTGGCGGGGCAATAGCCGGGAAGTGTGAAGTTGATCCGTCAATACCCTGCATCTGGTATAAAATCGCCTCCCGAATGGAAGAGATCGGAGAGATTGAGAAGCTGAGGAAAACCATGCCTCCAAAGGACCACAGATCCTGTATCTACCCGCGGGAGCTGAACCTGGAGGGCAGGAGTTGACGCTTTGCGAGAAGCTATCTAAAGGAAAATTCGTAATAACTGCAGAGGTCGCTCCACCGAGGGGAATCGATTACCACAAAGTCCTATCAGGCCTGAAACCACTTAAGGGAAAAGTCGATGCCTTCAACGTTACAGACTGTCAAAGGTCTATGGTCAGAATGTCTTCCCTCGTTATGTCCCACTTGTTGCTCAAAGAAGGTTTTGAACCTGTTCTCCAGCTAACGTGCAGGGATAGGAATAGAATAGCCCTCCAGTCCGACCTACTGGGAGCAGCCGCACTGGGGATAAGGAATATTTGCCTCATGACCGGCGACTTTACAACACTCGGGGATCAGCCCGACGCAAAACCGGTCTTCGACCTTGATTCAGTCCAGCTTATCGAGCTTGCCTCTTCGTTAAACAGAGGTTGTCTGATGAACGGAAAGGAAATCGACGCAAGAACAAACTTCTGTATCGGAGCAGTCTTCAATCCCTTCGCAGGTCCAGAAACACTTCAAGTGTGGAAACTTGAGAAAAAGGTTAAGGCAGGAGCGAGGTTTATCCAGACCCAGCCAATATACGACATAAAGCTTGCAGAGGAAGTATCGGAACTCATCTCTTCTACAGGTGCTTACCCTATAATAGGCCTTTTACCGATAAAGAGCCTCAAGATGGCAAACTTCATGAAGAAGCTGAACCCGACCTCAGTTCCAGATTCCTTAGTAGAAGGGTTGGAAAGGTCAAGTGATCCGGCTCGCTACGGCTGGGAGTACGTCGTTGACCTTGCAAAAGGCATCTATGAATTCGGCAAAGGCATTCACTTTATGCTGGTAGGAAAAGTGAAGGAGCTTGCCAACTTCATAGATTACCTAAGGAACAACGGGAGAGGGAATGAAAAGAACTAACTTACCCATCCACGTAGGAATAATAATGGATGGGAACGGCAGGTGGGCCAGGAAAAGAGGACTTCCAAGGATCGAAGGACACAGGGAGGGAGCCAAGGTAACAGAAAGGATAGTTGTAGCTGCAAAGGAGATGGGTATAAAGTATCTTTCCCTATATGCCTTCTCGACGGAAAACTGGAGAAGGCCGAAAGAGGAAGTGGAATTCCTCTTTAACCTGATGTATGAGTACGTAAAGGAGAAACTTCAGCTCTTCTTAGAAAATGATGTCAAGTTCAGGGCAATGGGAAGGCTATGGGAACTTCCCGACTACCTCCAGGAAGGCTTTAAATTGATAGAGGAAAAAACTGCACACTGCAGGAGCATGACAGCCGTTTTTGCCGTTAACTACGGAGGGAAGCAGGAGATAATAGATGCTGTTAACAGGGCAGTTGCAGACGGCATAAAGGAATTTGATGAGAGCACCATCAGGAAGTACCTCTACATTCCCGAACTGCCCGACCTCGACCTCCTTATAAGAACAAGCGGAGAGCTTCGCATCTCAAACTTCCTCCTGTGGCAGTCAGCATACACCGAGCTTTGGTTTACAGAAACCCTGTGGCCGGACTTTACGGTTGACGAGTTCAGAGTAGCCCTTGAGGATTTCTCCCGCCGGGAAAGGCGGTTCGGTGGGATAAAATGAGAAAGCGGCTCATAGGCGCATCAATCGTACTCATATACGCCCTACTTATGGTTATCTCTCCCCAGAACATTTACATCGCCCTCGTTTACCTGCTGGGGACTGCCGTCCTCAACGAAGTCCTCCAGATGTTCAAGCTAAACACCATACCTGTTGCATCCGTAATCCTCTTCTCACTCCTTTACTACGCAGGAGTATCCTTTTCCTCTCTTTACCTATTAATCCCGACAGCAGCAGCCGTCTTCCTGTTTGCCTACTTCCTGATTTCCGAAGGAAAAGTTCCGGAAGTCTTTTGGACTTTTACGGGAGTTTTTATTTACATAATTATGGGATTTATATCTATAGGTAAGCTTTCAAAACCCTACTTCCTGCTGCTCCTCAGCATTGTCTGGTCTACGGACACGTTCGCCTACCTGGTCGGGAAATACTTCGGAAGGAAGAAGCTACTGCCGCAGATAAGCCCCAAAAAGACAGTAGAAGGAGCTATCGGCGGTTCTATCGGGGGCGTACTCATCTCCTACATCCTGGGACAGAAAATCGGCATACTTGAAGGAAACATAGCAGAGATCGTAACGCTCCTTACACTTACTGTAATAGCCCAGCTCGGAGACCTTATGGAAAGCTTTCTCAAGAGGAGAGCCGGAGTTAAAGATTCAGGGAACCTAATCCCAGGACACGGCGGTGTTTTTGATAGACTTGACAGCACAATTGCCGTAGCACCTTTCCTTGCAGTTTTCGGAGGTCTCCAGTGAAAAAGGTAGAAATAGGTCACGGAAGCGGCGGTAGACTAACAAAAGAATTAATAGAAAACCTGTTTTTAAAGCACTTTGATTTCCCCGAGTTAAAGTCCCTTCAGGATTCAACTTACCTCCCCGGACACCGCAAAATCGCAATCACGACAGATTCCTACGTAGTAAGGCCCCGGTTCTTCCCCGGAGGAAACATCGGAAAGCTGGCAATTTCCGGAACGGTCAACGACCTTACCGTAAGCGGGGCAGTTCCCAAGTTTATTTCCGCCGGTTTTATCCTTGAAGAGGGACTCCCCATAGAAGAACTTGAATCAATAGTATCCTCAATGGCCGAAACGGCCAAGGAAGCAGGAGTTTCAATAGTTGCCGGAGATACAAAAGTCGTGGAAAAGGGAAGCTGCGACGGTGTTTACATCAATACAACGGGAGTAGGATACCTGGAAAGGGAACTCTCCCCAGAGCATGCAAAGCCCGGTGACGTTATCATCGTAACAGGTTACGTGGGAGACCACGGAATCGCAATTTCAATTGCGAGGGAAGGATTTGAAGTGGAAACAGGGGTTGAGAGCGACTGTGCCCCCCTCTCCTCACTTCTCGTTCCCCTTTTTAACGTTGAAGGACTCCGGTGGATGAGGGATCCTACAAGGGGAGGAATAGCAACAGTCCTGATTGAGTTTTCCGAAGCCAGTAACCTCGGAGTGAGGCTCTACCAGGACAAAATTCCCGTAAGGGAACAAGTACAGTTTGTCTGCGAAATGCTGGGTTACGATCCCCTATACCTTGCAAACGAGGGAAAAGCAGTTATTGTCGTCTCGGAAGAACACGCTGAAGAGGTCTTAAAAATCCTTCACTCCCATCCCTTAGGAAAGAATGCCTCTGTAATCGGAGAGGTAACGGAAGGGGAGGGAGTTACGCTCGTTACATCAGTCGGCGGGGAGAGAAGGCTTGAACTCCTGGAGGAAGACCCCTTACCAAGGATCTGCTGATGAAACACTACCTGCTGGTGGTAGTTATTTCTTACCTGTTCATCCTTGCAGTCGTTCTCTTTGACAGGAAGTTCTCGGTGGGAATGTGGAGGGAAATTCTCACCTCCTCCC
Source organism: Desulfurobacteriaceae bacterium (assembly GCA_027063785.1). GTDB lineage: Bacteria > Aquificota > Aquificia > Desulfurobacteriales > Desulfurobacteriaceae > JAMORC01. The sequence continues at coordinate 162,602 of JAMORC010000063.1, read as the reverse complement.
TTCTCTCCCTTCTTCAGCTCATACTTATAGGATTTGCAATCCTCTTTTTCTTGAACTTCAAACACCCGCTCATAAATGTCCTATTTGTTATCTTCTTCTACGTAAACGGCTCCCTCATAGCTTTTAGAAGGTTCAGAGTAAGCGGGTACCCAAAAGTTTCAACATTCTTAGTAGTATTCCTCTCCATCTCCCTGATATCCTCCTTCAGCCTGCTCCTCCTCTGGCTGGCAGGAATCCTAAAGCCCAAAGCCAACAGCGTAATACCCCTTGCCGGAATAGTAACGGCTGCAGGAATGAGGAGCTTATCCCTCGCCTTCAAATACTTCAGGACAAGGCTGCTCGATCTTGAGGAAATAATCCTCGGAATGGCCGCTCTCGGAGCTTCCGATATCGAGATATTCAAGTTCATATTCAGACAGCTGATAGACGACATAACCGTTCCTATAAGGGACATGCTCCGTTCTGCGGGAATTGTCCATATCCCGGGAGTTATGGTCGGCCTCTTAATTGCAGGAGTTCTTCCGCTAAAAGCAGCCGTAATCCAGTTTGCAATTCTCTCAGTAATGGTCTTTCAGTTCACCTTCGTCCCCGCCCTGTCACTCTTCCTGCTGGTAAAAAGGATAGGTCTGAAGATTCCTCGGGGATACTCCGATTAATCAAAAATCACGGTCTTATTGTCGTAGACCAGAATTTTGTTCTCAAGGTGCCACCTGACAGCCCTTGCCAGAACTATCTTCTCGAGGTCCCTTCCCTTCCTGATGAGGTCATCCACCGTATCCCTGTGGCTTACCCTGACAACATCCTGCTCAATAATGGGCCCCTGATCAAGCTCCTCCGTTACGTAGTGGCTCGTCGCCCCGATTATCTTCACTCCCCTCTCATAAGCCCTTTGGTAAGGTTTCGCACCGACAAAAGCGGGAAGGAAGGAATGGTGGATATTTATAATCCTGTTCCTGAACTCATTTACAAACCTTTCACTGAGTATCTGCATATACCTTGCCAGGACTATAAGGTCTATCCCTTCTCCCTTCAGCAGTTCAATTTCCTTCTCCTCAATCTCAAGCTTATTCTCCTTCGTTTTCGGAAAATAGTAGAAGGGAACCCCGAACATTTCAACAACCGACCGAAGATCCGTATGATTGCTTACCACAAACTTCAGATTTCCTTTAAGCTCCCCGGCCTTAAACCTGTAAAGCAGCTCATAAAGGCAGTGATCGTACCTGGAAACAAAAATGGCAACGTTCTGCACTTCCGAACTGAAGTGGAGCTGATAGTTCATAGAGAACTCACGGGCAATGGGGGAAAAGGCTTCTTCTATCCTATCCTTAGGAATCTTAAAGCCGTCCAAAGTCCACTCAATTCTCATAAAGAAAATTTCTTTTTGGAAATCTATATGCTGGTCGGCGTGAAGGATGTTACCGCCGTTTTCGGCAATGAAGCTCGTAATTCTCGCCAGTATTCCCTTCCTATCGGGACAGGAAATAAGGAGAATGGCCGTTTCCATCACTACTCCACCGTCACGCTTTTGGCAAGGTTTCTGGGTTGATCAACGTCGTAACCGAGGAAATCAGCTATGTAGTAAGCAAATAGCTGAAGGGGAATCACGTTTACTATCGGAGATATAAACTCTTCAACCTCCGGAACTTCTATAACGAACTCCGATTTTTCTTTAACCTCCCTACACCCCTCGTTAGTAACCGCAACGACCTTCCCTTTCCTCGACTTAACCTCTTCAAGGTTTGAAAGAACCTTCTCGTAAACCCTCCCCTTCGTGGCGACTACCACAACCGGAACCGTTTCATCAATCAAGGCTATAGGACCGTGCTTCATTTCTCCGGCGGGATAACCTTCAGCGTGAATGTAAGAAATCTCTTTTAATTTTAAAGCTCCTTCAAGGGCTATGGGATAGTTCACATGCCTGCCCAGGTAAAGCATATTCTTAACCCTGTAGAGATCCAGGGCTATCTTCTTTACCCTTTCAGACTCTTTCTCTAACCTCAGGAACTCTTCTACCTTTGAAGGAATCTGAAGAAGTTGTGAAAGCAAGTCCTCCGTTCCCTCATCCCTTCCAGTAACCTTCGCGAGGAAAATGGAAAGCATCAGGAGAACCGTCAGCTGAGTGGTAAAGGCTTTGGTAGAGGCAACGCTGATTTCGGGACCAGCATACGTATAAAGGACAGCATCAGCTTCCCTCGTAGCCGTTGAACCGATCACGTTACAGATCGTTAACAACCTCGCACCTTTTTCTTTAGCCAGCCTCATGGCGGCCAGGGTATCAGCCGTTTCCCCCGATTGGGTTATAGATACGACAAGGGTATTCTCATCAACCACAGGATTCCTGTACCTATACTCCGATGCATAGTCAACCTCCGTAGGTATACGGGTCAGGTTTTCAAAGTAGAACTTTCCTACAAGCCCAGCGTGGTAAGAGGTGCCGCAGGCAACTATTTGAATTCTCTTTATCCCGTCAAGCTCCAATCCCTCTATTTCCGACTCTCCCCTCAGCCAGGGAAGATTTCCGCTGATAGTATCGGCTATCGCCCGCGGCTGCTCAAATATCTCCTTTAGCATAAAGTGCTTATATCCGGCCTTCTCGGCCTGAGCAAGGCTCCAAGGAACCGTTACAGGCTTCTTCTCCTTCCTTTCTCCGTTAAAATCGGTAACTGTAACACAGTCACTTTCCACTATACCGGCCTCAAAGTCCTCGAGGAAAATAACCCTGTTGGTATAGGGAAGGAAAGCGGGAATATCGGAAGCCACGAAATTTTCTCCGTCCCCGAGACCGACTACCAAAGGACTGTCCTTTCGGGCAATGAAAACCTTGTCCGGACTCTCCGTCGTTATAACAGCCAAGGCATAGGAACCCTTAAGCTTCCTAACAGCCCTTAGGAAAGCTTCAAAGAAATCACTGCAGACATTCCTTTCTTCCTCGATTAAGTGTGCCACGACCTCGGTATCCGTGTCCGACTTAAAACGGTGCCCTTTCCGGAGAAGCTCCTCCTTTAAAGTCATATAGTTCTCTATAACGCCGTTGTGAACAACGGCAATCTCTCCTCTGCAGTCCGTATGAGGATGGGCATTTTCTTCTGTCGGGTGTCCGTGAGTTGCCCAGCGGGTATGACCTATCCCGGTATGAGAAACTAAATCAAGACAGGTAACTTCAGACTCGAGTTCTCTGATCTTTCCCTTCTTCTTCAAAACCACCAGCTTTCCGTCAACCAGCAGGGCAATACCGGCAGAATCATATCCCCTGTACTCCAGCCTCTTAAGTCCGTCAACTATGATCCTTTTTGCATCATCCTTTCCCGTATAGCCGACAATTCCGCACATGGAGACCTTCCCGGGCTTAAATTTCCCTGAAAGTATAACAGGAACGGGAGGAAAAGTTGAAGGACTACTTGTGCGAGGACACCATAGCCGCCATAGGCACACCTATCGGAAGGGGAGCAATAGGCATAGTAAGGATTTCCGGAAAAGACGCTCTGCCGATACTCAAAAAGGCCTTCAGGACAAAAAGCGGCAAAAAAGTGGAAGAGTTTGAAGATAGGAAGCTCCGTTACGGCATCTTCGTTGATTCTTCCGGAGAACCCGTCGACGAAGTCCTTGCCGTATACATGAAAGCTCCGAAAACTTTCACCGGAGAAGATGTAGTTGAAATACACAGCCACGGCGGAATAGTCGTCATCAGGAAAATACTCAGGGAAGTTCTCAGGCTCGGAGCAAGGCTTGCCGAACCGGGCGAGTTCACAATGAGGGCTTTCCTCAACGGAAAAATCGACCTCGTCCAGGCCGAAGCGATAAACCAGCTCATTGAAGCAACCACCGAAACTTCTGCAAAACTCGCCCTTAAACAGCTCGAGGGAGACCTTTCTAAAAAGATCAAGGAACTCAGGGATCGACTTCTGGAAATAAAGGCGTACATTGAAGCAGCCGTGGACTTTCCCGAAGAGGACGTTGAGATTGTTGAATCAGGACACGTCAGGGAAAAACTGGAAAATGTACTTTCAGAGATCGAAAAACTGATCGAGAGCTACAGAGAAGGAAAACTCATAAAGGAAGGAATCAAAGTTGCCATAATCGGAAGGCCGAACGTCGGTAAGTCCTCACTCCTCAATGCTATTCTGGAAGAAGAAAGGGCGATAGTAACGGAAATCCCGGGAACAACGAGGGATATCATAGAGGAAACGGTAACATTTAAAGGGTTACCGCTCAGGCTAATCGATACGGCGGGAATAAGGGAATCCGCCGATACCGTTGAAAGGATAGGAATAGAGAGAAGCCTCAAAAGCCTCAAAGAGTCAGACGTAGTCCTCTTCGTAATTGACGGTTCCGTCGGTTTCACCGAAGAAGACAGGAAAATAGAGGAACTCCTGAAAGAAAAGGGTAACGTCATTCTCGTCCTGAATAAGTCGGACCTCGGGCTGAAAGTCCGGTGTAATCGGGTTAAGGAATTTGCAGGTTGCGTTGAAGTATCCGCAAAAAGGAAAAAAGGGATAGATGAACTTGCAGGCGAGATTTCCAGGCTTCTCCTTTTAGATCCTGACTCGGTCGTCTCCGGCGGTGAGGTAATCATTACCAGTGAAAGGCACAGAGAGCTATTGCAGAAAGCAGCGGAAGCGATAAAACGCGCCATAGACTCTCTCTCCTCCGGTTTTGAGTCCCCCGAATTTCTTTCAATGGACATAGATGAAGCTCTGGAAAACCTGGGGAAAATCGTCGGCTTCGTGACAACTGAGGACATGCTTGATATAATCTTTTCCCGATTCTGCATAGGAAAGTAAGGATGGAAGACAGGAAAAAGGACAGGATCCAGCTGATCGTAATAGAGAACGAACTCGGCGACTATAAGCGTTTTTCCGTCTCAAAAAAGGGACTGCTTATTGCTTCGGGTCTTTTTACCGCCGCACTGTCAATGCTTCTTTTCTTTACTTACAGTTTCTTCTCCATCCTACCGTCACTAAAGGAATCAAGGAAGAGAACAGAAGAACTTAAGAAACGGCTCGCACTGCTGGAAAAACAGAACGAGGAACTCAGGGGGCAAGTCTCTCTACTCAGGAAAAAACAGAAGGAAACCGTGGAGGAGCTTGCCAAGAGAATTGAGATAATAGATACTCTTATGAAAAGAGTGGGGCTCCTCAAAGAGGGTTCCGGAGAAGGAGGTCTTGCTATTCCCTTAGAATCAATCCTTACTTCAGAAGAAGTTGACTTTGACTCCCTCGTGGGAAGCATAGACGGATACATCATCAAACTGAAAAGCGTCCCCATAGGATACCCGACAGTCGGCAGGGAAACTTCTCCTTTTGGCCTCAGAAGAAATCCCATAACCGGAAGGCTCGAGTTTCACCTCGGAGTTGACATAGCCAACCACTGGGGAACACCGATAAGGGTAACCGGTGACGGCACCGTAATAAAGGCCGGCTGGTGCGGCCTCTTGGGTAAGTGCGTAGAAGTGAAACATAAGGACGGCATCCGGACATTTTACGGACACCTGGCAAGAGTCCTCGTCAGGAAGGGAGAAAAGGTTACACGGGGAGAAATAATAGGAATAATGGGAAATTCGGGAAGGAGCACCGGCCCTCACCTTCACTATGCAATAAAGGTGGGCAGGAAATTTGTAAACCCAGAAATCTTCATGGAGGCTCCCTATCATGTTAAGGAAAAAAGAGGAGAATAACACCGAGGTTAAGAGCATCTTGGCCCAGGGGCTTAAAATTGAAGGGAATTTAAAGTCGGAAGGGAAAATCAGAATCGACGGCGAAGTCCTCGGGGATGTTACGGGTGACACTATCATTTTCGGATCTACCGCGGTAGTTAAGGGAAAAGTCCAGGCAAGCAAGGTCGTTCTGATGGGAAAGCTTGAAGGAGACCTGAAGGCAGACTCGGTAGAAATAATGTCAACGGCTAAAGTTAAAGGGGAAGTTCTTGCCAAGGAACTTTCAATAGAAAAGGGAGCTTCAGTCGAAGGAACTTTTAAGTGCGGAGACTACCTCATGGGAGAGGAAAGGAGTTCCCTAACATCAACAACCGAAGAGTAGGAAGAAACTTCCTTTATGATAACGGGTTTCTTTTCGAGGTAGTTTATCAACTCTTCCACATCGCAGTTTTCCTTGAGGAAGAAAACCCTTCCTCCTTTCCTCAGCCCTTTCTCCTTTATCCCCCTTAACCTCACATAACCGAGCCCTTTTACAGTAACGTAACCGATTGTGTAGTTGGGATCATCGGACACGCAAAGCTCTCCTAAAACTGCCGGATGATTAAGAACTTTTGTTGCCAGCACCAACGCATCCCTTAAGTTCTCCGTATATCTATCTCCTGCCAGCTTTTTCAGCCTTTCCTCGGCTTCCTTCACGATACCTACGGTAGAAACTCGTACTCCCCTTTCTCTATCCGGCTCCACCCTCTCTCCGAAAGGCAGCTTTACCAGCATCGCCCCTCTCATAACTTTCCCGCCGGGAGCCGCTCCTCTGAGAATTTCCCTGTAGAGTTCAATTCCCCTTTCATTAGGGAAACCCATAAGGCCGAAAAGCTTCCGTAATGTCTCCTCGTCGACCGGAGTCATGAGATCATAAACCGGCAGGGCTACAAGCTCTAAAGGTTTTTCCTTAAGTTTTTCTATTTTTACGTTTATAAAGTCAGGTTCCCCTTTGGTATGGTTTAAAGCCCTTTTCACAAATGAGCCAACAACTTCTACGAGCTCGGCCCTATCAACGATGGTCTCAGCACCCGAAATGTGTTCCTCCTCCCTACTGCTCCTCATCTTTACGCTGAAAAGCTCCATTAACCTCCACCTTTACGGGATTTCTAAACCATACGTCGTTCTGAGAGAAGGGAATTTCCACGCCTTCTTTCTCGAAAAGCTCCTTGATCCTTTCGTGAAGTCGGGACTTTATCCCATAAGCCAGATCTTTCTTTTCAACGTAGTAAATTAGCTTAAATAGAAGGGCGCTATCCCCGAACCGGACAAAGTAAACTGAAGGAGGAGGATTTCTCAAAATACCCTCTATCCCCTCGGTAGCTTTAAGCAACAGGGTCTTCACCTTTTCAAGGTCAGAACCGTAGGCAACACCCACTTCTACAGAATCCTTTACTTTCGGATCCGGATAGAGGGCATTTTCTATAATTCCCTCTGTAAGCTTTGAGTTGGGAACTGTTATGAGGTTATTACCAGAAATCGTAATTATCCTTGTCGTTCTGAGGCCTATGTCGTACACGTACCCCTCAACATCAATATCCTTTATGTAAACCCTATCACCTATCCTGAACTGCTTGTCCGTTACCAGGAGAATACCCGATATAAAGTTCTTTATCGTATCCTTTGCCGCAAGGCCGACGGCAAGAGAACCAACTCCCAAAGAGGCCACAAGAGAAGTAACGTTAAATCCCAATCTGTCAAGAATCGCTATGGCGGCTATGAGAACCACAAAAACATTTACTATCTTTGAAATCATCGAGTAATAAGTATCAACCAGGGGAGCTTCCCCAGGAGCAACCTTTTTCTTAACGCTCTGTGAAATTTTCTCAAGAAAGAGATCTACAAGCCTTATTGAAATAACGGTCAATATAACCGTATAGATTATGAAGAAAATTAGACTAATGAACTTTGAAACTTTAGGTGGAATGGAAAACTGAGCCACCGAGAGGTTAAGAAAGAGGAAAAACAGGAAGTAAGAAAGCCAGCTTGAAAGGCTGATAAAGAGCTTTTCCTCCCTTGAAAGCCTCTTATCCCTCATGAAAAACTTTATAAGCACTTTTCTAAAAAGCTTTCTGCTCCACAGAGAAGCAAGAGATAGAGCAAAGAAAAGAACGGCTACTACCAACTCCACTTTTAACCACGGAAGATACTCTACCGCCCCCTTCATCACAGTTCCTCATTGGTAAGAATAAAAGTTACCGGACCGTCGTTAACGATATAGACCTTCATATCGGCACCGAACATTCCCGTCTTTGTCGTCACTCCCTCTTCCCTGCATTTCTCCACAAACCTGTTGAACATCTCTTCAGCCTTTGTGGGATCTTCCGAGGACTGGAAGCTCGGCCTCCTTCCTTTTTTACAGTCCGCCGCCAGGGTAAAGTTGGGGACGACGAGAAGCTCTCCGTTTATATCCTTCAGTGAAAGGTTCATCTTCCCGGAAGCATCCTCAAAAATCCTGAGGTTAACCACCTTCGAAGCCATCTTATCAACGTAGGACTTTAAATCGCCCTTCTCAAAACCAACTAAAGCAACAATTCCCTGACCTATTTCCCCCACAATCTCTCCGAGAACCTCTACCTTTCCCGATAACACTCTCTGAATGCAAACCTTCATACCTCACCCCTGAACCCAAAGGTGTTTAACTCCGTCAACAACGAACTGAGCTCCCAAAGCACCGACGAAAAGGCCAAATACTCTGACTGTAACGTTCATCCCGGTAGTTCCAAGCCTTCTCGAAATAGCCGCTGAGTTAAGCAAAGTTAAGTATATAACGACTACGGTCAGGAGAATTGCAACTGCCAGCTCGCCAAACTGAAACAGGTTTCCCCTTGACTCCTCCCTGAATATAAGCAGGGTAGTGAAAGCTCCGGGGCCGAAGAGTATGGGAATTCCTATAGGAATTACCGATATATCCTCCTTCGAAGCCGCGGCCTGACTCTCTTCATCAGTATGCTTGGTCTTTGGCGGATGGGCTTGAAGCATCTGAAACGCCATGTGCAGAAGTATAAGTCCGCCGAAAATCTTTATGCTGTAAATATTCACACCCATCAGCTTTAAAAGACTATCCCCCGTTAAAACGGTAACCGCCGAGGAGATTAGAACTGTCATAGAACTTTTAAAGGCAACGCGTCTGACTTTCTCAGCTGAAACCATCCCCGCCACCATTAGAGCAGCAAAGATGGGATCCGTAATTACAAGGAGGGAGACGGTATACTTTAAAAGCCCCAATATCTCCTCCACAGGAAATCAAGAAGGGTAAAGAGGAAAACGGTCACAGATATATAACCGTTCATGTTAAAAAAAGCAAAAGCCACCTTATCCCTATCTCTTGAAACGAGCCTGTGCTCCTTGAGCATCAAAAGAGCAGAAAGAAACAGGCCGAGGTAGTAAAAAAACCCCATTCCGACCCTTATTCCGGCCCAGATGAGGCCGATAAGGGTAAGGAGATGGAAAAACCTGGAGATAAAAAGGGCATTATCCTCCCCGAACTTGGCAGGGATAGAGTATATACCTTCCCTTCTGTCAAACTCCACATCCTGAAGGGCGTAGATAATATCAAAGCCTGCCACCCAGAATGCAACAGCAGCCGAGAGAATGAGAGCAGTAAAGTCAAACCGACCTTCCACGGCAATCCAAGCTCCAAGAGGGGCTAAGGCCACCGCAATTCCGAGGACAACGTGGCACAGGGAAGTAAACCTTTTGGTAAATGAATAGATAGATAGGATCAGCACTGCCAAAGGGGAAAGCTTAAAGGCTAAGGGATTTAACTTGTAGGCCGCGAATATCATCAGTGCAAAGCCGATAATTGCCAATACAAAAGCTTCCCCTTTCCTAACCAGTCCCCTCGGTATATGCCTGCCAGCTGTTCTCGGGTTCCTCGCGTCGATCTCGGCATCTATCGCCCGGTTCAGTGCCATTGCCGCCGTCCTGGCTCCAAAAAGGGCAACAACTATCCAGAAAACCTGGTAAAGGGGAGGAAATCCTTTTGCTGCCATTAAAGCAGCCGTAAGAGCAAAGGGCAGGGCAAAAATCGTGTGCTCTACTTTTATCAGCTCCATGTAAGTTTTTATCCTGTTGACCACCCTCACTCCTTTTCTCCTATAAGCTTTATACACTCTCCTATGTTGTTAAAGGTAAAATCGGGGTGAAATTCCCGGGGTATCCCATTGAGGACTGAAGTATCCTTATACTTACCGCTGAGAACAAATACCGTCTTAAAGCCTACAACTTTCTTCCCTTCTGCAAGATCGGTAAAGGGATCGTCACTGATCATGTAAACCCTTTCGGGCTCTTTAATTCCGAGAAGTTCAAACGCCCTACTAAAGTATTCTTTCGACGGTTTACCGAGCGAAACCGCAGTTTTGTTCGCAGCGTAGGAAAGAGCCGCTGTAATTGCCCCCACGCTCGGGCCTACCAAACCGTCAGGGTCAAGAATTAGACGGTTCATATGAAAAGAAAAAAGTTTTGCGTTATTGAGGACAAGAGCCGAAGTTGCTGTTTTAAGCTTAGCGTAGTTAATTTCCTTGTCCCTCCCGACAACAACCGCATCGACATTGTGGTCATTCCTGACCTCAAAGCCCTCCTCTTTAAAGAACTCCTTAACGCTATCGGTTCCCATAAAATAGATCGAGTTAACACCTTCCCTCTTTAAAAAATCCCTTGCAAGAAGGGAAGGACTTAAAAGCTTCTTCTCATTAACGTTAAATCCCTTTTCCCTCAGGATTTCTATAAGCCTCCCCGGCTTTTCGGTTGAGTTATTCGTAGCAACTATCCAGGGAATACCCCTTTCGTCCAAAAGCTCCGTAAACTTCAGGGCTTCTTCAAAAGGAGTATAGCTCTTATCTTTTACCAACGTACCTTCAAGGTCGAGGAGAAACCCTAACATTCAGACCTCCATTTTCTTTGCTATAACTGCAGCACCGATTGTATCACCGAGAACGTTAACAGCAGTCCTACATCTATCAAGGAACCAATCCACTGCCAGTATTATTCCGATTCCCTCCGTCGGAATCCCCACAGATTCAAGAACAAGCACCATAGTTACCAGTCCGGCCTCCGGTATCCCGGCTGCCCCAACGGCCGCCAAGGTTGCAGTAAAGAAAATTGTCAAGTACTGAGAAAACCCCAGATCTATTCCATAACACTGCGCAAGGAAAACCGCAGCCACCGCCTCGTAGAGGGCCGTTCCGTCCATGTTAACTGTTGCTCCGAGAGGAAGGACAAACTCGGCAACTTCCCTCCTCACTCCCGCCTCAATGACCCTTTTCATCGTCACAGGGAGGGTTGCAGAGGACGAGGCCGTCGCAAAAGCAGTAATCAAAACCTCTTTCACTTTCCCTATATACTCATAGGGATTTTTCCCGACAAAGATCAGGTAAATAAGCGGAAGGGTTAAAAAAGCATGAACGGCCAGACCCAGAAGAACTGCTCCCATATACTTTGAAAGGGACTTCACTATAGGGAGAATTGCTTCCGCTCCTCCCATTGCAGCAACTTTTGCAGCAATCAGCGAGGCAATACCCAGCGGCGCAAAGCCTATAATCCAATCCGTTAACTTCAAAATACTAACGTCCAGCTCTGACAGAATCCTTTTAACCGTAAGCTCTTCCTTCCACTCAACAGCCAAAACTGCCAAGGAAAAAAGCACCGTCGCAACAATCACCGGAAGAACATCAAACTCGGCAAGGGCTTTAAAGAAGTTCTGCGGAATCAGGGAAACTATAAGGTCGTGAAGGCTAAAGGAAACATCCTTACCGACTTTCCCCTGCGGGGCAAAGCTAACTCCAACTCCCGGTCTCAGGAAGTAAACAACGGCAAGCCCGGTTGCAACAGCAAGAGCAGTTGTCATCGTGTAGTAGAAAAGGGCCTTTAGACCTACCAACTGAAACTGCTTTATCGTCTCCATATTTAAAATGGCGTTGGCTATTGAGACAACGATCAGGGGCAGAACCACCATTTTCAAGGCATTCACAAACAGCTCACCGATAAAGGAGAGCTTTAAGGAAAGACCCGGCAGGAAACCGCCGAAAAGAAAACCTACAATAACACCCGAAACGATGAAAAGGACAAAACGTCCTTTCAATTTCACCTCCAGATATAAATAGTGAAGGAGATTATAGAGAACTCTTCAGGCCTTAACTTAACCCTTCAGTTTTAGGATAATTTCCGTGGAGCTTTCAACTAACCAAGGAGATACCGATGAAGGAATTTGTAAGGGAAAGGGTCAAAGCAGTTCTCAGGGAACTTTACGGAGAAGCAGTAAATCAAAGCGTTGAAAGAGCTTCTTTCGAGAAGCCAAAGAGAAAGGAATTCGGAGATTTAGCAACAAATGTCGCATTCCTGCTGGCCAGGGATCTCAGAAAATCCCCCAAGCAAATTGCAGAAGAGCTGGCCAACAAGCTAAGGTCATTCAAAGAGTTTGAAAAGGTAGAAGTAGCAGGAGGAGGGTTCATAAACTTTACCTTCAGCCAGGAGCTTTACAGCCAACTCTTACGGGAAGTTGTAGAAACGGACTTTTTCATCTCCAACATCGGGAAAGGCGAAAGGGTCCTCCTTGAGTATGTCTCAGCAAATCCCACCGGTCCCCTTCACGTCGGACACGGAAGGGGAGCAGTCGTAGGCGATGTGCTTTACAGGATCATGAAACTTACAGGATACAAACCCGAAAGGGAGTTCTACATAAACGACGCAGGAAGGCAGATTAAGCTCCTGGGACTTTCCATTTTCTTAAAAGCAGTTGAAGCCTCGGGCGGTAATCCGAAAGAAACCTTAAAAGAGCTGATAAGCTCCGGAGTTATTGGCTCAGATGCCGTCGACGAAAAAGAGGAGTGCAGGGACTGTTATAAAGGAGAGTACATAAAAGAACTGGCAGTTAAGCTTTTAAGCAAGAGAAGGGATATCCTATCAGTTCCGCCAAAAAATGCCATAGAAATCTGTGCCGAGTTCGGTAAGGAAGAGCTTCTAAAGGAAATAGAATCAGACCTAAAAGAACTCCGCGTCGAATTCGACAACTGGTTTAGCGAGAAAAGCCTGTACGAAAGCGGCAAAGTAGAAAAAGTCCTTGAGATCCTAAAGGGAAAGGGCTTCCTTTATGAAAAGGAAGGTGCCCTGTGGCTCAAGACAACCCTTTTCGGGGACGACAAGGACAGGGTAGTAAGGCGCTCAAACGGAGAATACACCTACTTCGCCTCCGACATAGCTTACCACTACGACAAAATTGAAAGGGGTTACGATAGAGGCATTGACATCTGGGGCGCCGACCACCACGGGTATATACAGAGGGTTAAGGCGGCCATTCAAGCCCTCGGGAAAGATCCGGACTGGCTTGAGGTGGTGCTCATTCAAATGGTAAAGCTTTTCAAGGAAGGAAAAGAAGTTAAAATGTCAAAAAGGGCAGGAAACTTCGTTACTTTAAGGTGGTTAATGGAAGAAGTTGGAGTTGACGCTGTAAGGTTCTTTTTCCTCTTAAAACGTCACGATACGCCCCTCGACTTTGACCTTGACCTGGCCATCTCCACAAAGAGTGAAAACCCCGTATACTACGTTCAGTACGCCCATGCCCGCCTATGCAGCATTCTGGATAAAGCCGAGGAAAGGGGATTCAAGCCCTCAAAGGAAAACCTAAACCTCCTGAGTTCAGAAGAAGAGAGAGAACTGATTCTCCGCTCTTACATGCTCAGGTACGAGCTTCAAGAAGCCGCTCTTAAAAGGGAACCCCACAGGCTCACTTACTACCTTATCGAACTTGCCTCCGCCCTCCACAGGTTCTACAACAAGCACAGGGTCGTCAACGAAGAGAACAAGGAACTGACCGAATCAAGGCTTTTCCTGATAGAAGGAATCAGAAGGGTAATAGAAATAGGACTTGGAATACTTAACGTAAACGCACCGAGGAGGATGTGATGGAAGGGGATAGGAAACTTAACCTGATTTTGGCGGCAATTGCCGTCGTAGTTGTAATTTTCTCCTACGGCGTCGGGTACTACATAGGAAAGCAGGCGGGCAAAAAGGAGGAAAAGCAGATCTGCGAAGTTGAAAAGAAACGGCTTCTTAAAGCACTGCTGAAAGTCAATCCCGTTTCAAGACCCCAGCCACAGGTAGAAAATAAGGTAGTCGGAGAAGAAAAGGAGAAAGTAACGAAAGAGGAAAAACCGGAAGCTAAGGAATCAGAGAAAAACAGCGAAAGTCTGACAAACGCCACGGCAGAAACCGCCGAAGAAAACGCCACATCTGGTGAAAATGTAACGGAAAAGAGCGCTGAATCCTCAAATACCACTCAAGAAGAAGAAGCTACACCTTCTACAAACGAAGTTGTTCCCAAGAAAGTTTACTACCTTCAGGTCGGCGTTTTCAGAAACAGGTCAAATGCTGTAAGGTTTGCATCGGAGCTTAAAGCAAAGGGGTTTGATGCAAAAACAGAGTTCTTCGATGACAGGACAAGGGTAGTGGTGGGATATTTTGATTCACAGGAGGAAGCTCTTTCAGTTAAGAGAGAACTCAAGAGGAAAGGTTTTGACTCTATCCTCAAGTGGAGGGAAGAGTGATAGATACCCACGCTCACCTTCACTTTCCGCAGTTTGACGAAGATAGGGAAGAAGTCATAAAAGAATGCGAAGAAAAACTGGAAGCCGTTATAACCGTTGGCTGTGACCTTGAAGACAGCAGAAAAGCGATCAGCCTTGCCGAAAACTCAAAGAACATCTTTGCCACTGTCGGAATACACCCTCACGAAGCAAAAAACTACTCTGAAAAGGACTACGATAAACTAATAAACCTCGCCAAAAGCCCCAAAGTCGTTGCAGTAGGAGAAGCCGGCCTCGATTTCTACAGGAACCTCTCACCAAAGGAAAAGCAGTATGAGATTTTTGAAATGCAGGTAGAAGCTGCCAAGGAACTTAAGCTTCCCGTCATTATCCACACGAGAAACGCAGCAAAAGAGATGGCAGATTTTATAAGGAAGCACTTTGAAGGCGTTAAAGGAGTAGTCCACTGCTTCAGCGGAGAGAAAGAGCTTTTAGAAGCAGCACTTGACACGGGATTGTTCATTTCTTATTCCGGGATAGTTACCTACCCGAAGAACTCATCCCTCAGAGAAACGCTCAAGTACGTACCCTCTTCCAGGTTGCTCATTGAAACAGATTCCCCATACCTTGCCCCCCAGCCGGTAAGGGGTAAGAGGAATAAGCCAATATTCGTTGCTTACACAGCAAGGGCAATTGCAGAGTTCCTGGGTTTAAAGTTCTCTGACATAGACAGGATCACATCAGTCAACGCTAAAAGGCTCTTTAACCTTCCCTTAAGCAGTGAGGAATCAAAAGAAAAATTGGTATATCAAGTAGGAAACAGGCTTTACATTAACCTTACAACAAAATGTCCGTGTAACTGTAAGTTCTGCTTCAGGGGATACGAGGACTTCATACTCGGTTACAAACTGAAACTTTCAAGAGAACCGATAGCCGAAGAGTACATGTACAGGATTAAAAATCCCGGAGTATACGAAGAAATAGTTTTCTGCGGCTACGGGGAGCCTTTTGAGAGGTTCGAAGAGCTTAAAAAAGTAGCCGAGTGGATCAAGAAGTTCTCAAAGGAAACACCGGTTAGGGTTGATACCTGCGGACTGGGATACTTAATAACAGGTAGAGAAGATATATTAGACGAGCTTAAAGGAATCGTTGATTCATTCAGCATCAGCGTTAATGCAGGAACTCCGGAGGAATACCGCAGGATTGTCAAGCCAAAGTTCGGGGAGAAAAGCTGGAACTCATTGTTAAAGTTCATAAAAGACGTAAAGGAAAAGGGATTTAACGTCCAGATTACAGCGGTCAGGTACCCGGGCTTTGACGAGAAGAGCTTCAAAGAACTATCCGAAAAGCTCGGAGTTCCCTTTAAAATAAGGGAGTTTAAGAGGTTCAAGAAATGGGAAGAGTAGTAAGGTTCGCCGTTTCAATAGACGAAAAGCTTCTGGAAAAATTTGATTCCTTCCTGGAAAGGAAGGGTTATGTCAGCCGTTCCGAAGCCATAAGGGATTTGATAAGGGCAGCGCTCATAGAAGAAAGCGTGGACGAAGAGAGTGAAGTTTTCGGAACTCTTACAATTGTCTACGACCACCACAAAAGGGAACTTGCCGAAAAGATAACGGAAATTGAACACAGTTACCTTGAGAACATCATATCAACCATGCATATCCACATAGATCACCACCACTGCCTTGAAACGATTGCCGTTAAAGGGAAAGCAAAGGAAATCAAAGCTCTGGCAGATAAGCTTATCTCCCTAAAAGGAGTAAAACACGGTAAGTTAGTCTTCACCGGAATAGAGCCTTAAATTTCTCCATGAAACTTTTAAGGAGGTAAAGGGATGGCCGGACACTCAAAGTGGGCAAACATTAGACATAGAAAGGCAGCTCAGGATGCAAAGAGGGGGAAAATTTACACGAAACTTGCTCGCGAAATTACTGTTGCCGCGAGGGAAGGCGGGGGAGACCCTGAATCAAATCCGAGGCTGAGGGCAGCAATAGAGAGAGCCAGGAAGTTCAACATGCCCAAAGAAAACATAGAAAGGGCAATAAAGAGAGGAACTGGGGAGATTGCAGGGGAGTCCTACGAAGAAGTCACTTACGAAGGGTATGGACCCGGCGGTGTCGCAATAATCGTAAAATGTTTAACCGACAACAGGAACAGGACTGCATCCGAGGTAAGGCACGCCTTCTCCAAACACGGCGGTAACCTGGGGACATCCGGGTGCGTCTCATGGATGTTTGAAAGGAAAGGCGTAATAACAGTTCCTGCAGATAAGTTTGATGAAGAGACAGTCATGATGGCGGCAATTGAGGCCGGTGCAGAGGATGTTGTAAGGGAAGATGAAAAATTTGTAGTCTACACCGAACCGTCGGAGCTTGAGGATGTAAGGAAAGGGCTGATTGACGCGGGCATTGAGGTTGAAGAGGCAAAACTCGACCTTATCCCAACAACAACCACGAGGGTAGAAGGGGAAACCGCTCAGAAAGTGTTGAAGCTTCTTGAAGCTCTTGAAGACCTTGATGACGTTCAGGAAGTATATTCAAACTTTGACATGCCCGAAGAGGTTATGAACAATGCTTAAACCCCTACTGGCCCTGTGCCTCCTCACGGCACAGGCTGGTGAGATTTACAGTACCGTTAAGAAGGAGTCAGCAGCTCTCCTTTCCTGCATAACAAAGGAAAAATGCGGGGACTCATCAGTATACCTCGACATCCCTTGGAACGAACCCTCTTTTCAGTTCTGGCGCTCCTATTACCGAAACAGGTGGAACAGGCTCAAGCTTTTCTCCTATGTTGACAACTTTAAACTCTTCTATCCTACTGTAAAGAAGATTTTTAAAGAAGAAGGACTTCCCGAAGACCTTGCTTTACTTGCCGTAGTTGAAAGCAACGGCAACCCCGATGCAGTCTCAAAAGCCGGAGCCGCAGGCCTGTGGCAACTTATGCCCGCAACAGCCCGGAAATACGGTTTAAAGGTTAACCGATACATAGACGAAAGGTTTGATTTGGAAAAATCCACAAGGGCAGCAGCAAGATACCTCAAGTACCTTTACAGCCTCTTCAACAGGTGGGATTTAGCTATTGCCGCCTACAATGCAGGACCGGGCAGAATTGAAAACAGGTTGAAAAAGCTGGGAGCAGATGAATTTTGGGACTTAACGAAGCTCCCGGACGAAACACTAAACTACGTCCCCAAGTTTTACGCAGTCCTGAACGTTATTAAGAAGAGCGGCCTTCTTAAAAAAGAACCGAGTGAGAACCTTATAAAAGTAAAAGTTGTTTCCAGAACCTACCTCAGGAGAATTTCAAAAAAGCTTTCAATCTCATATCCCCTCCTGAAAAGGTTCAACAGAACATTCAAAAGGGGCATCGTGCCAGCCGGCTATTACGTTTACGTTCCTTCCAAACACTTTAAAAGAAAGGATTTCTTAAAATACGTAAGTTCCTCGAAAGTATACATTTACGTACCCAGAAGAGCTGAAAGGGTCTCCTATATAGCGAAGAAGTTCGGCGTTGAACCGAAACTGATAAAAGAACTTAACAGTCTCAGGAGAGGAGTCGTATACAGGGGACAGACCCTCCTAATTGTTAAGCTCTCTAAAGAGAGGAAAAATGACCAAGGTTAAAGAAACAGACACAGTAATTCTTTACGATAGGGAGAAGAACAAGAAGTACTTTATCAACCTATCCGTCACAAAAGGGGAGTTCAATACCGACAGGGGAAGGATTAAGCTTTCAGATCTCACAGGCATTCCCTACGGATCAGAAGTTGAAACCCATAAAGGATTCAAATACCTGCTCCTCCCTTGCACGCTCTACGACTTCATAATGTACAAACTTAACAGGCTTACACAGATCGTTTACCCAAAGGATGCCGCCTACATACTCTTAAGGCTAGACGTTAAGCCCGGGGATACGGTCGTTGAAAGCGGAATAGGCAGCGGAGCTATGACTGCCGTATTTGCCCAGGCAGTCGGCCCGGAAGGAAAGGTTATATCCTACGAAAGGAGGGAGGAATTTATAAAAAACGCCCTCTCCAACCTCAGAAAAGTCGGACTTGAGAAAAGAGTAGAGGTAAAGCACAGGGATATTGCCGAAGGCTTTGACGAAAAGGATGTCGATGCTCTATTCCTGGACGTAAGGGAACCCTGGCTCTACCTTGACAGGGCTTACGAGGCTTTAAAAGTGGGAAGAATGATGGGAATTCTCGTCCCAACCGCCAACCAGGTAATAGAAACCCTGAAAGCTATGGAGAAATTGCCTTTCATTGACGTTGAAGTCTCCGAACTGCTCCTCAGGAAGTATAAGACAGTACCGGACAGGTTCCGACCGGAAGACAGAATGCCTGCCCACACGGCTTACCTAATATTCGCCAGGAAGATAGGGGGAGAGGAAAATGGAAGGACTTGAGATAATCAATAAGTCGGGAATAGTGGGCTACATACTTCTGCTATTCTCAATAGTTTCAACGGCAATAATAATAGAGAAGATATTAACGCTCAGGATGGGAAGGATCGTCCCAAAAGAAGACCTAAGACTGCTCATAACCTTCCTGTCTCAGGGAGACCTGGCAGACGCCGTTGAGCTGTGTAAAAAAAGGAAGAACTTCCTTACCACAGTAGTTATGGAAGCCCTGAAAAACCTCGGAGAGCCCACCAGAGAAAACTTTTTAAACGCATTCGAAGTCGTGGCAAGAAGGTCTTTTTCAACACTGGAGAGGGGACTCGCCCTCCTTTCAACAATAGCAGCAGTTTCTCCCCTTCTGGGACTCTTAGGAACAGTCCTCGGCATGGTTAAGATCTTCGGGGTCCTCACCATGGGGGGAACGTCAATCGGAAATCCACAGCAACTTTCGGCAGGAATAGCAGAGGCACTCCTTACAACAATTTTCGGACTTGTAGTCGCAATCCCGGCAATCGTTGCATACAACCTCTTTCAGAAAAAGCTCGACAGAATAGCTTCAGAAATTGAAGTAGCTGGAGTACTCCTTGCCAACAACTTTAAAGGACTGGAGAAGTGATAACGGTAGCAACCTGGAACGTCAACTCTATAAGGGTAAGAGAAAAGCTTGTTATTAAATGGCTCAAAGAAAACTCAGTAGATGCTTTAGCTATTCAGGAAATAAAAGTGGAAGAAGAGCTTTATCCCTACTCATCATTTTCTTCAATCGGCTATTCCTGCTCCGTGCACGGGCAAAAGGCCTACAACGGCGTTGCAACCTGTACAAGGCTAAAACCTATGGAGGTTTTAAAAGGATGGCCTGACGGGGAGGAAGACGAAAAGCGGATCATAACCGTCAGGTTTAAAGAATTCTCTCTAATCAACGTTTACGTTCCCAGAGGAGGAGAAAAGGGAACGGAAAGACACGCCTACAAGATTTATTTCCTAACGAAACTTAAACTTTTCCTCGAAGAAAACTTTTCCCCCGAAGACTCCGTTATAGTTGCCGGAGACTTTAACGTAGCCCTTGAGGATAAGGACGTTTACGACCCGATGATATGGAAAGGAAGGCCAGGGTTCATGGAAGAAGAACGGGAGGCAATGAAGGAACTTCTTTCCTTCGGTCTCTACGATCTTTTCAGGGAGAAAAATCCTCAAAGGGTTCAGTTCACCTGGTGGGACATCGAAACCGGAGCTTTCACCAGAAACAGGGGCTTGAGAATTGACTATATATTTGCTACAAAACCCCTCCTTGAAAGGTGCACTGAGTGCGACATTGACGTTGAGGCAAGGAGAAAAAAGGGAAACGTTCTTCCTTCCGACCACGCCCCAGTTTACGCAAAATTTGAACTATAGGAGGTAACATGGAAGAGCTGAAACAGATGATAGAAGAAGCATGGGAAAACAGGGAACTTTTGAAGGAGAAAAAGTATGCCGAAGCCGTAAGGGAGACTGTTGATCTCATCGATAAGGGGAAATTGAGGGTTGCCGAAAGGATAAGCGTGGGCAACTGGAAGGTTAACGACTGGGTAAAGAAGGCAATTCTCCTGTTCTTCCCCATTTCACAGATGAAAGTTATGGAAGTAGGACCTTTTGAGTACTACGACAAAATTCCCCTCAAGAAGGGATGGGAAAAGTTAGGAGTAAGGGTGGTTCCTCCGGCCACGGCCAGGTACGGTTCATACATTGAACCGGGCGCCATCCTCATGCCCTCCTACGTCAACATAGGTGCCTATGTCGGCTCCGGAACGATGGTTGATACATGGGCTACGGTCGGTTCTTGCGCGCAAATCGGAAGAAACGTTCACCTCTCCGGAGGCGTGGGAATTGGAGGAGTTCTCGAACCCCCCAACGCTACTCCCGTAATAATAGAGGACAACTGCTTCATAGGATCAAGATGCATAATAGTCGAAGGGGCAATAATCGAGGAAGAAGCAGTCCTCGGTGCAGGCGTAGTCATAACAGCGTCCACAAAGATCATCGATGTAACCGGCGACGAGCCGGTAGAGTACAGGGGGAGAATTCCCGCAAGGAGCGTCGTCATACCGGGAACAAGGGTGAAGAAATTCCCCGCAGGTGAATACCACATTCCATGCGCCCTTATAATCGGAAAAAGGAAGGAGTCAACCGACAAGAAAACTTCCCTTAACGAAGTCCTCAGGGAATTTAACGTTCCGGTTTAAACTTCGGGCGGCCTTCCGCCCTTTTCCTATAATTTTCCTCGGTAACTAAACTTTTCAGGAGGCTCCTTTATGGGGAAGTTCTACGTCACTACTCCCATCTACTACGTAAATGATAAACCCCACATAGGCCACGCTTACACTACCGTAGCCGCCGACATAATTGCCAGGTTTAACCGATTCCTGGGCAGGGACGTTTTTTTCTTAACGGGAACAGACGAACACGGCCAGAAAATACAACAGGCCGCAGAGAAAAAAGGTATGTCCCCAAAGGAGTTTGTTGATTCACTCGTCCCCGTATTTAAAGATCTCTGGAAACTGCTGAACATCTCTTACGACCGGTTCATAAGGACAACAGACCCCGACCACGTTAAGGCTGTCCAGCACATTTTTATGAAATGCTACGAGAACGGAGACATCTACCTGGGAGAGTACGAGGGATGGTACTGCATTCCCTGTGAGACGTACTACACGGAAAAGGATCTGCTGGAAGGGAAGCTCTGTCCTGCCTGCGGCAGAGAAGTTACAAAAGTTAAGGAGGAGAGCTACTTCTTCAGGCTCAGTAAGTACCAGGAGAAGCTCCTTAAGTTATACGAAGAAAATCCGGACTTCATAGCTCCCGAGTTCAGGAGAAATGAAGTAGTAAATTTTGTCAAACAAGGCCTTAAGGACTTATCTATAAGTCGGACAAGCTTTTCCTGGGGAATTCCCGTGCCGATAAACGAAAAACACGTTATCTACGTCTGGTTCGATGCCCTTACCAACTATTTAACGGCCGTAGGCTATCCCGATGACGAGGAAAGGCTTAACCGTTACTGGCCCGCAGATCTCCACCTTGTCGGTAAGGATATCCTGAGGTTCCACGCCGTTTACTGGCCCGCCTTCCTGATGTCTGCAGGACTTCCCGTTCCAAAAAGGGTCTTTGCCCACGGGTGGTGGACTGTAAACGGTGAAAAAATGAGCAAGTCAAAAAGAAACGTCATAAATCCCTTTGAGGTTGCCGAGAAGTTTGGCGTTGATCAGTTCAGGTTCTTCATGTTCAGGGAGGTTTCCTTCGGACTTGATGGAGACTTTAGCTTTGAGAAGCTCGTCCAGAGAATTAACGGAGAACTTGCCAACGACTTAGGAAACCTGTTTAACAGAACGCTCTCCATGCTAAAAAAGTACAGGGGAAGCAAACTCCCTGCTCCAAAAGGGGAATTTGACGAACTTGACGCAAAAATAAAGAGAAAAGCAAATGCAACCGTCGAGAAGGTTATTGAGTTAATCCCCAAAGGAGAGCTTTCAAAGGCCTTAGATGAAATCTGGCAGTTTGTTTCATTTGTAAACTTCTATATAGACAGAAGGGCTCCCTGGACGCTGAGGAAAGAAGGAAGGGATGAAGAGCTGGATACCGTCCTTTACAACATGGTGGAATCCCTGAGGTTTATAACCGCCCTCCTTTATCCCTATATGCCAAACTCCGCGGAAAAGATGGCCTCACTTCTAAAAATAAAAAAGCCGGTAAATGAGTGGAGGATTAAGGAATTCTCCTCCTGGGGAGGAATGGAACCGGAGGCGGAACTGGAAAAGGGAGGAATTCTCTTCCCAAGGATTGAATACGATCCAGAAACCGGAAATGTTAGAGAAGCCAAGACCAAAAAAGGGTAGGAGGAGAACTTGAAACTCAAAAAGCCCCTTTTCCTCCTGCCCCTGCTTTTCCTGGGGCTACTTATCGGAATAACTTTCGGCAGAGAGGAGGCAAACAGAAAAGAAAAAGCTCTGTTTAAGGAAAACAACCGGACAAATCCATTCATCGAAAGAATAAAGAATGACTTCCGGTTTCAGTACAGACTTTTTAAAAAGGCAGTTAGAAACGGAGATAAGTTTACCCTGAGGGAAGGCAGGTACTTGGTAACTTTCACCGTAAGGCCGGATTTTCAGAATGCGGTTAAAAAGATTTTTAAGAAGTTTAAGGTCAAGTACGGTGCCTATGTTGCCATAGACCCGGAAACAGGAAAAGTCATGGCTGCCGTATCAAGCACCGACGTTCCGGACCTTACGCTAAAAAACTCCTACCCTACAGCCTCAACCTTTAAAATAATAACCGCCGCTGCTGCTCTTGATAAAAGCCTTGCTGATTCGAAAACAGTCCTCCAGTGTGGAGGGCTTGGAGATTCTTGTTCTCCCTACGTCTGGCTTAACAGTTCTTACAGAAGAGAAAGGGTATTTGACAGGTCATTCGCAACTTCCGCAAACCCTTTCTTCGGAAACCTCGGAAGACTTTTAGGAAAGGCCGTTCTTTTGGAATACGCAAAACGGTTCGGTTTCAACAGCCGCATCTATAACTTCCCGTGGGGAATTCTGAGGGAACCCCTCGACGACTACGAACTGGCAGCAACAGCAGCCGGGTTAGGCGACGTTACAACAAGTCCTTTCCATCAAGCCGTAATAGCCCAAACTATTGAAAGTGGCGGAATAATGATGAAACCCTTCATCGTAGAGTCGGTCTTTGACTTAAAACAGGGAAAAGAAATTTTCAGGTTTGAACCTAAAATCCTCAGAAAGGTTATATCAAAAGATACTGCCGACAAACTCAAAAAGATGATGCTTCTAACGCCGAAAGTTGGAACAGTCTCTGATAAGAGATACTTCAAGAGACTTTCCTACAAGTTCCCAGAACTTAAAATAGGAGGGAAAACAGGTACTCTTTCGGAAATCAGTTTTCCGGAAGGAAGATGCGAGTGGTTTACCGGTTTCTTGGAACTTAACGGTAAGAAACTGGCCTTTTCCTCGGTTGCCGTTAATGGATGGACTTACTATATCTCGGGTTACGAGATTTCCGCCGTTGCAGCCGAAGAATTTGTTAAACTTGAAAGAAAAAAAGGAGGAGAGCGATGTGCGTCTTCTGCAAGATAGTTAAGGGAGAGCTTCCCGCTAAAGTAGTATACGAAGACGAAAAGGTTATGGCATTCCACGACATAAATCCGCAAGCCCCGATTCACATTCTTGTAATCCCCAAAGAACACATAGAAACTCTAAATGACCTGGAAGAAAAACACAAAGAACTTATAGGCCACATCTTTCTCGTTATAAAAAAAATTGCAGAAGAACTGGGAATAGCTCAAAGCGGTTACAGGGTTTTGGTTAACTGCAACAGGGACGGCGGACAGGAAATCTACCACTTACATTTCCACCTATTAGGTGGAAAGCCGTTAGGTCCGATGGTCTGCCGTTAATTTTTCTCCATATATCTCAAAATTACCGCCCCGAGGGCATTTTCGAAAAGCTCCTCGGGGAAGTTTCAAGTTCCCTCACTTATATAAATTCCCCAGACTGCCCACTACTTCATTCTCCTTTCAAGCTCATGAGCAATCTCTTCAAGGGTTATCCCCTTATCCACGAGGGCAACGAGGAGGTGATAGAGAAGGTCGGCAGTTTCGTAAACAGCCTCTTCCTTCTTACCCGACTTCAAAGCCAGTATTGTCTCTACTGCTTCTTCCCCTACTTTCTGGAGTATCCTATCCTCTCCGCTCCTAAAGAGCTTCGCAGTATAGGAATCCTCCGGCAATTCCTCCCTTCTTCTCTCCACAATCTTGTAGAGGGATTCAAGAACCCGGCACAAACTACTCATCTTTCCTCTCGGCAATTGTTCTAAAAAAGCAACTGTACTGTCCAGTATGACAAGCAACACCCTTTTGTTCTACGACGTAAAGGAGGGTATCGCCATCACAATCAAGAAGAACCCTTTTAACCTTTTGAATGTTCCCCGAAGTCTCTCCCTTTTTCCACAAACTCTTCCTCGAACGGGAGTAATAGTGAGCATAACCGGTCTCTAAGGTTTTCTTCAAAGCCTCCTCATTCACATAAGCCAGCATCAAAACTTCACCCGTCCTCTCATCCTGGACTATAACGGGAACAAGCCCTCCCGATTTCCCAAAATCTACCAATGATAGTAAATCTCTATTAACCTCCATTTTCATCCACTACCTCTCAACGGCGAGAGATTATACACTACCAGACAACAGAGAAAGTAAGACCCTCGTAGAAGGTATCTCCTGCCCCTAAAGCACCGGTTACCGAAAGGCTACAACATTTTCCCGGCTTTATCGAAAAAGTTACACCGCCCTCATCTGTAATGTAACTGCCGGAATACCTGCGGAAGTTCCTGTAAAAAATTCTAACAGAAGGAGACAACTTCTTTAGTTTTTTCCAACCTAACCGGAGATCCCTATCATAGGAAAGCTCTTTTATCCTGATATCCCTCTCCGAGGGTCTAACCGTAAGACCCGTATTCCTGTAATACTCCTTGAGATTAAAGGTTTTGAAGCTGTTAGAGTAAAGCGCATAGGCAAGATTTAACTTTCCTCCGCAAACCCGTTTCGAAAGATCAATCCTCGCTCCCCAACCGCTTCCGCTTTGTTTAAGCAGGTTCAGTCCAAAATATCCGGTAAAGACAGAAACGGACAGGGTTGACACTCTGCTTCCGTTTTTACTCCTCGCAACGTAATTAACACTAAACGGCTTCCTTGAAAAACCCAAAAGAGCGTAAAGTGCCCTTTCATCTGGATCGTCATCGTCGGTAGCGAGAGCAGCCGAAACGCCTTTTGATTGAACAAAAAGACCGGCCATCTCATCCTCAAAGTATCCCGGAAAAGAATACGTCTTAATTCCCAATTGCCAGGAAGACCGGGAATAGTAAAGCTCCTCCAAATGCCACAGCTTCCCGTGTTTCCTCTGATATTTGAACTCCTCTGCCGTATTGCCCCAAACTATATAGTCCCTTTTTGAACTCGGACCTGTGGCCACTTTTACGTTAATTCCTTCCCTTTGAAGGGATATCCTGTAAGTCGTATGCCAGAAACCCGCGTGTCTCGCCTTTTCCCATCCCTCGTAACCGGCCTGCGGAACGTACTCCCTGACGGGCATATCGGTGTACTCTCCCGAAAGGGAAAAGAAGTTTTCTACCTTCCAACTACCGCAAGAAAGCCTATTCTTCAATCCCCAACGGTAACCGGCCATTATCAGGTAATCTTTTCCCGATTTCGCTCCCCTCAGAAACAAGTCACCGTAAAGAAACGGATAGCTAACCTCTCCGCCCACCTCGGTTCCTTCCGGAGAGTTAAGCTCCAGCAGATAGGTTTTTACCTTGAAAGGACTTGCCGCAAAACTGTAAGAAAGCCTCAAAAAAGAAACACCGGAAAACTTGGGTTTTGCAAGAAGTCCGAGGTCCCTCTCTCCTTCCCCAAACCCGTAGGAAGTAAATCCTCTCTCGGAATGTCCCCAGTCGAGGGAAAATTCTCCCAAAGACAGGGAAACCACTTCTGCATTTTTACCGCTCTGGACAGCAGCAGACAGCCCCACATCAGCCCCGTAAAAGTTCCAGGATAAATTCGCATAAAGGGCATTTTTCTCGACACCACTTTGATTTCCCCTCGCATCTGAAATTCTGAAAAAGCCCAGCTTTATACTTCTCCAGCCAAGTTCCAAGTTAAAGATATCAATATCATCCTCATCCTCCCCCCTTCCCAAGAGATATTTTCCCTCATAACCGGCAAGCTGTCTCCAGGTTAGGGAAAGTTCCGACGAGAAAAAGTAACTAAAGCTGCCGCCCCAAAGGTAGTCAGAAAAAAGGGGAGAGACATCAACTTTTTGCTTTCCCACCTTAAGCTCCAAATCCTCAAAGATGAAATGTCTCTTCCTTAGAAAAAGCTCCTTAACATTAAAGCTTTTCGAAGAATAAGGGGAAATCCTATCTTCTGGAGAGGTAAAGAGGCTGAGAAGGGAAATCTTAGGATTTCCGGTAATCACCGAAAGGTTAAAGTCCGTTGAACCCGTTACCTTTTGCTTGAGGGAAATCTCGAGGTCATAGTAAAAACCACTCTTCCTGCCCTTCCAGAGACCGTATCCTTCCTGTCTTTCGTACTTTTTCAGGGACCTCAACAGGTAAAACCCCGATTCCCCGGATATTCCAACTGCTGCCTCTGCTCCTTGAACTAAAAAAAACAAAAGCAATAGGAGAACTGATTTTATTGATTTCATCGCATCTCCCGAATAGTTTTAAGTTTTGACAATTCTACTAAAGCTAACGGGGTTTTAATGATTGTAGGTCACCTCTCAGGCAGAAATTTGATAAAAGATCCCGAAAACATAAGGGAAATAACATCCCTCGGAATAGGAGTCGAGATTCAGCTGACATCTGACGTCCTTGATAGTCTAATCCTAAAAGAGTTTGGAAAGATCAGGAAAAAGGCCGGGGAAGCTCATTTAACCGTTCACGCTCCCTTCATGGATCTAAATCCCGGAGCACTTGATCCTTACATTCTGAAAGCAACAAGGGATAGGTTCTCCGAAGCTCTTACAGTTGCAAGGGTTCTAAAAGCTGAAATGTCAGTCTTCCACACGGGATATCATCCTGCGAAAGTAGATCCCGTTTTTAACAAGTGGTTTGAAAAAGCGGTTGAAACATTCCTCACGGTTGCCGAAGAATCGCCCTGTCCGATTGCCCTGGAAAACGTATTTGATGAAACCCCCGAAGTCCTTGAAAGGTTTATGGAGAGGCTACCGGAAAAGGTCGGCGTCTGCATAGACCTGGGACATTTGAACCTCTTCTCAAAGGTACCCCTCAGCTCATGGTTTGACTCCTTGGGAGAAAGGATTTACGAGTTTCACGTTCACGATAACAGCGGCGAAAAGGATGAACATGCCCCCGTAGGGAAAGGAAACGTAAAATTTGATGAGTTCTTCTCCCTGTTAGATACTATTAAGCACAAGTATATATTTAACCTCGAAAACAAGTCTCCAGAAGGAATAGAGGAAAGCCTCAGAACGCTAAGGAGGAAAGGATGGTTAGGGAAATTAGGATATACCCAGATGAAGTTCTTAAACAGAGAGCAGATGAGGTGAAAGAATTCGGAAAGGAAATTAAAGAGCTGGTTCAGGATATGTTCGAAACAATGTATGAAAAGGGAGGAGTCGGGCTCGCAGCCAATCAGGTCGGCGTTCTTAAAAGAGTGGTTGTTATAGATCTCCACTCGGGGAAGGAAAAGCAAGGAAAAGAACAGATGGTCTTTATAAATCCCCAAATTGTTGAGGAAAGAGGAGAAGTCGTCCAGGAAGAAGGATGTCTATCACTTCCCGGACTTTACAAAAAGGTTAAAAGGGCAGCATTTGTAAAGGTAAAAGCCCAAAACCTTGAGGGCAAGGAATTCGAAGTCGAAGCCGAAGGGTTGCTGGCAAGAGCGCTTCAGCACGAAATCGATCACCTAAACGGTATCCTTTTCATAGACAGGCTTTCTCCTCTCCAGAAAAGGCTCGCCCTGGAAAAGTTCAAAAAGCTAAAGAGGAAATACGAGAGAAAAACTGCTTCAAAGAGGTAAGAAATGAGACTCGTAAAAGCCGATGAGATGAAAAGACTGGACAGGGAGGCAATTGAAATTCTCGGCATCCCGGGAATTGTTTTGATGGAAAATGCCGCCAGAGGAGTATCAGAAGTAATATACAGGAACGTCAGCGGAACTTCGGCAGTAATAGTCTGCGGCAAAGGTAATAACGGCGGAGATGGACTTGCGGTTGCCAGAAACCTTTACAATCTGGGCTACGATGTCGAAGTCGTAATAACCGCCGAAATCGATGAACTGAAGGGCGACGCCAGAACCAACGCTGAGATCCTATCGAAGCTTCCGGTTCCTGTTCACGTAGTAAAGGAAGAGAACAGGCTGGTTGAGGTTTACAGCCTCCTCAAAGAGGCCGACTTCGTCGTTGATGCCATTTTCGGAACAGGACTTTCAAAACCTGCCGAAGGGTTTTACGCAAGCCTCATAGAAATAATAAACAAAGGAGCCAAAAAGATAGTCTCTGTTGATATACCATCAGGGCTTTCTTCCGACACCGGAGAGGTAATAGGACCCCACATAAGCGCAGACTTAACCGTAACCTTCGCCTTTCCGAAAGTCGCCCACGTAATGCCTCCAGCATGCTATTACGTAGGAGAGCTCTTCGTCGTTGACATCTCCATACCCGAAGATATTCCCTTTCTTCTGGGCCCCCAAAGGTTCATGCTCACCCTGGACGAGGTTGCCTTCACCCTTCCAGAAAGGGAAGTAATGAGCCATAAGTATACGTACGGCCACGTTGCTGTCATAGGAGGATCAAAGGGAAAAACGGGGGCTCCTTCAATGGCGGCCGAAGCCGCCCTGAGAGCAGGAGGAGGACTTTCTACCTTAATCGTTCCCGAAAGCCTCAACCCGACTTTTGAAACGAAACTTACGGAAGTAATGACGGTACCAATCAGGGACGGCAGTAAGGGCTACTTCGGAATAGACGCTGTAGATGAAGTCCTAAAAGTCATTGAAAACGGTAAGTTTTCGGCAGTTGTAATCGGGCCGGGACTGGGTTCGGAACCGGAAACTTACGAGTTCGCAAGGGAGGTTTTAAAGTCCGTTGAGCTACCGGTAGTAGTCGATGCAGATGGGCTTAATGCCCTTGCCGGTTCAACTGAAATCTTAAAGCTTAAAGAACAAGAAGTCGTCATAACCCCGCACGTCGGGGAATTTTCAAGGTTAACGGGGCTTTCAAAAGAAGAAATCCTCAAAGCACCTTTTGAGCACGCCGTCGAGTTTGCAAACCGCCACGGGGTAACCGTAGTACTGAAGAGCGGAAGAACCGTCGTGGCAACTCCCGACGGGAAAAGTTACGTTAACATCATCGGAAATCCCGGAATGGCAACTGCCGGAACCGGGGACGTTCTTTCAGGAATCATAGGTGCCATGCTGGGAATGGGCATTGACGGAGAGGACTCCGCCAAGTTTTCAGTATTCCTGCACTCTTTATCCGGAGATCTGGCAGCCGGGGAACTGACAGAAGAGGGAATGAAAGCCTGCGACCTCATAGATTTTCTGCCCAAGGCCATCAAAACACTAAAGGAAGCCGAGAGAAACCACAGAAGATCTAAATGGGCTTTTGTAACAGAATTGAAAGAGATTATAGGTGTATAAAAAAGCCTTTTTAGCATTTGTTTTTTTCTCGGGCTTTCTCGCAATCGGTTACTTCGGAGTAGGAATTCTCTCCCGGTGGGCGGGGGAGTTTTACCTTAACAATCCCTTTTTTCACCTTTTGTTCGTTCTTATACTGCTGATCCTTACTGTACTATTTGCTCTCTTTGTCAGGAACTTGGTGCTCTTCTTTTTCCCTCACTTTAAGACCAAACTCAGGATAAAAATATTCACAGCCTTCCTGCTACTAATCCTCGGTCCTGCCCTTTTTTCCATTTTCTTCGCATCGGGAATAATAAACCAGGGACTCGACAGGCTACTGAGAATTCAGGTAAAAAGGATTGTAGATATCTCCCACTCAACTGCCGAAAGCTTCCTAAACTTCATCTACAAAGACCTTGAAAGGAAAGCAGTTCAACTATCGGCAAGAAAAAATGTTTACCCCTATACTTTGAAAGCTTACGGAATTGACGGTTACGCGAGGCTATCAAAAAAGGAATTTTACCGATCGGGAAACTTCCCTCTTGAAAAGAAAGAAGTTGAGAGAATAGCAAGGAAGGAAAAACACGCCTTTCTGGATGAAGAAACAAAACAACTCGTTTTCTGCAAGAGAATTTCTGAT
Organism: Desulfurobacteriaceae bacterium; assembly: GCA_027063785.1. Lineage (GTDB taxonomy): Bacteria > Aquificota > Aquificia > Desulfurobacteriales > Desulfurobacteriaceae > JAMORC01. The sequence continues at coordinate 132,177 of JAMORC010000063.1, read as the reverse complement.
AAAACCGTTTGCGTCTCAAAAAGGCTACCCGATAAACTATACAGTCAGGTTGTTAAGGTTGAAAAACTTCACTCCAACTATCAGACGCTTGTTGCCTACAAGACCCCGATAAAAACACTGTATACCTTCAGCTTCGGAATTGTGGGTCTTGCTGTCCTCTTCGGTGCCCTCTGGTTTGCAAGGTACTTCGAAAGGAGAATATCCGTCCCGATAGAGGCCCTCCACTCTGCAACCAAAAGGATTTCAGAGGGAGACCTCAACGTCAGAATAGAGGAAGAAGGAACCGATGAACTAAAACACGTTATCGATGGCTTTAACCACATGGTCTCACAGCTCAAAGCCCTGAAGAAGAACCTCGAAGAGAGCAGGAGATACCTGGAAGAAGTCCTAAACAGCATCTCCCCGGCAATAATAACGATTGACTACTCGGGAAAAATCATATCCTGCAACAAAAGTGCCAGAAGACTGCTCGGATTTTTAGGAGAACACAGGGGAGAGGACATAAGAGATCTCCTCCAGCCTTATCCAGAACTAAAGAGAGCCGTAGAAAAACTCCTATCGGGAAAGGTCAGCTCAATTGAGGTAAGGGAAGAAATTGGAGGAAGGGAGAAGTTCCTGACGGTAGAGCTTGTATCACCCCCGGATATTGAGGACAGAATACTTATCGTTGAAGACGTAACAAACCTTGTAAGAGCAAAAAAGTCTGAAGCATGGAGGGAAGTAGCTCAGAGGATAGCCCACGAGATAAAGAATCCCCTAACCCCCATAACTTTAAACGCAGAAAGGATAAGAAGGCAACTTAAGAGGAAGAACCCGAACCTTGAGGAGGTTATCGACAGGGCAGTTGATAGCATTCTCCAAGAGGTTGAAGTGATAAAACGGCTCATAGAGGAGTTCAGGAAGTTCGCAAGGCTCCCGCTGCCGGAAAAGAGGATGAGTAATCTCAATAAACTCATTAAAGACACCCTTGAACCCTATGAGAACAGAATAGAAATCCGATACAAGTTTGAGGATTTACCCGAAGTGCCGGTTGACAGGAACCTGATGAGGGAAGTTTTCATAAACCTTGTAGAAAACAGTATAGAGGCGGGAGCGACCGAAGTAGAAGTTTCAACAACGACAAAAGACGGAAAGGCTTTCATTGTATTCAGGGATAACGGACCGGGCATTCCGGAAGAGGTAATGGAAAAACTATTTGCACCTTACGTCTCTACAAAGGAAGAGGGCTGGGGACTGGGACTTTCAATAGTAAAGAAGATAGTAGAAGATCACGGAGGGAAGATCTACACAGTTGACCCCAACACTTTCGTAGTAGAACTTCCCATTTAGCCTCCGAAGTTAACCTTTATCGATACAAAGAGAACAAAGGAGGAAAGCATCACGGAGCTTACCGTCCCGGCAAGGCAGAAGGGAAGTAGAAATCCCCAACCTTTCCAAAGGTAGATTGCTGAAAAGAGAGAACCTGAGACGGGAAAAGGAAGGAGGTAAGAATAGATTCCGTTTTTATACAGGAAAAACGCTCCGGCAACCAACAGGTCAAGGAAAAGGCACCTAGTAGAGAGAACCTCAAGCCTGAGGTTTACTTCGGGAACTTCAAAGAATACCGGGACAAAGAGGATCAGAACGAAGAAGAAAATAAAGAGGCCGAGGGGAAAGAGGTTCCTCTCAATTAACTGCCGGAAGTCCATCTTCCCCAAGCGAGAGGCCTTTTTCGGGAGCTTCAGGCTCCTCCAACTCCACAATCTCAAAAGCCCTTTCAGCGTAGATCCTTTTAACGAGAGCAGCATTAAGGGCATGTCCGGTCTTGTAAGCGGTTATCCTCGCCAGCAAGGGATAACCCAAAATGTAAAGATCTCCAACAAGGTCAAGGGTCTTATGAGCTACAAACTCATTTTCCATCCTCAAGCCACCTTCGTTAAGTATACCGTAATCGTCTATAACTACAGCGTTATCAAGGCTCCCTCCCCTTGCAAGCCCTGCAGCCCTGAGAGCTTCAACCTCATGATAAAAACAGAAAGTCCTCGCCCTGGCTATTTCCTTGAAGTTCTCCAAACTATGCCTGTAAACAAGTCTCTGAAACCTGACCTTCCTGTAAGTATGGTCAAAAGATATCGTATTATCTATCACCAGCTCTTCATGCGGTTCCGCCTTTATTCTTTTCCCTTCATACTCTACGATGACCGTCCTTTTAAGCTTGGCATAGCGCTTTTTTGCCTTCAGCTCCTTAACTCCGGTCTCTTCAAAAAGGTAAATGTAGGGAGCAGAACTTCCGTCGAGTATCGGAAGCTCTTCAGAATCAAGGTAGACGTAAAGGTTATCAATTCCAAAGGCAGAAAGAGCCGCCATAAGGTGTTCAACCGTCTGAACCGAAACCTCTCCGTTGGAAAGGTTGGTGGCGTAGAAGAGCCTCGACAGGTTTTCTGGTGAGGCCTTCACTTCCTTGCCGTTAAGATCTTCCCTTACGAAAACAATGCCCGTATTGGCCATGGCCGGGACAAGCTTGACGTTTACCTTCTTTCCGGTGTGAAGGCCTATACCGCTGAACTTTACTTCCTTTTTTATAGTCTTCTGGTAGACTTCCATCCGAAGCTCTCCTGACTTATCTTATCGCTGATTATATTCTGAAACTCACAGAAACTTACCCAACCATCTCTACGTCTTTTTGCAATATTGCATAAAAGACCTAACAGAGACCGCAAGCCCGACACCCGGGGAAACAGGCCGGAGAAGACTCTCCCTCATAAGTTTTCCTGTATTCCTTCCACAGGTACTCCCGCCTGATACCGCTGTCAACAACTTCCCACGGGAAAAGCTCATCCCTTTCCCTTTCCCGGGAGTAGAGGGATTCCAAGTCAAGCCCCTGATCTTTTAAAGCTTTCCTGAAGTTGATCTTTTCAGTTACGCTCCTTACAGCAGCCTCTCCGACTCTCGTATCTCCTCTTGATACAACTGCTTGAAAAACAGCTTCTCTTACACCCTCATAACTGAATCGAACCCCCGGAATCTTCGAAAGTTCTCTCGAAAGGAACCGAAGCTTCTTTTCCAACACCGATTTCCTGTTTAACCCGTACCACTGGAACGGCGTAAACGGCTTGGCTATTACGGGATTTACGCTTACGTGGATCTCACCCGCCCTTTTCCTTTCCCTCCAGAAAGGAAGAGCTATTTCCCTAAAATTCCCTACCATTCGGGCTATTGCCTTCAGGTCTTCTTCCTCCTCGGTAGGAAGACCTATCAGGAAGTAAAGCTTTAAGTTCTCAGCCCCGTGTCTAAAAGCCTCCTCAGCAAAACTAAAGTACGTTTCATCCCTTACCTTCTTGTTTATCGCAAACCTCAGCCTCTCACTGCCTGCTTCCGGAGCTATCGTCACAGTTCTCTGTCCTGATTCCTCCAAAATTTTGAAAATAAAATCGGATTTTGATGAAGCTTTCATCGAAGAGAAAGAAGCCTTTACCCCGCACTTCTTAAGTATCTGATAAAGCTCTTCCATCTTGGAATAATCGGTAACTCCCGCCCCAATCAGCCCGACCCTATTAACATATCGGGAAGCAACCTCAACTTCCTTTTTAATCACACTTATTTCCTTTTCCCTGTAAGGAAGCCCCATATAAGAAGCCACGCAGAACCGGCACTTTTCGGTACATCCCCTGTTAAGCTCCATCAAGAACATCTCACTGAAGGCCGTTTCCTTAGAAAGAAAGCAGGAATGGGAAGGAACTACAGGAAAAATCTTTGAACGATAAATCTTTTTCCTCTCCCCTTCAAAAGAAAGCGTCACTTCTCCAGCATAACTGAACCGGTAGGCTTGAGAGATCATAACGTTATCAAAGGCGGAGAGGGCAGAAAGCTTCCTATCCGAAAGCAGACTGATAAATACGTCCTCTATTCTCCCTTCTGCCTCGCCAAGGTAAACCGCATCGAGAACAGGAAAGAAGGGAACTGGGTTGTAGTAAAGACCCATTCCGCCGCCGAGAACCAAAGGAAAACCGTCTCCCCTCTCCTCCCTGAGCGGCGGAATTCCCGCCTCTTTCAGAACTTTTATAACTCCGAAAAGGTGATCTTCATAAGTAACGGAAAAAGCAACCACATCAAAATCGGTAAGTTTCCAATCGAGGAACAGGGAGGTTTCAGAGTCGAGGAAGTAGAGATCACAGCTAACACCCTCTAAGGAGTTCAGTATGGCGTAAACCTGCTGGATTCCCAAACTGGAAAGGCCGGCTTTCTTCTCTCCTGGATAGATAAGACAGACCTTTAAATCCCCAGGCTTCAACTGAAGGTGTGAACACTCCTTTACCAGTTCAATTTCTACCAACCGATTCATTCCTGAAAAAAATGATTAAGATCAGAACTCCCAACGATACAGCCATGTCGGCAACGTTAAAGGTAGGGTAGTGCCACCCCCCGAGGTGAAAGTCAATAAAGTCCACTACCTTCCCGTAAACCACTCTGTCGTAGAGGTTGCCCATAGCCCCGCCGGCAATAAGGCCGAGAGCAAACTTCACAGAACTATCCGGCTTTCTCTTTAATACATAAGCCGTAATTCCTAGGAGGACAAAAACAGGAACCGCAATCAGGAAAAACTTTCTTACAAGCTCGTTGCCCTCCGAAAGCAGGCTAAAAGCCGCTCCCTTATTCTCAGCCACCCTAAGGTCAAGGAGACCAGGAATTAAAACCTTAACCTTCCCGCTGAGAAGTTTCACGGCCAAAACCTTGGAAATCCTATCAAGAGCAAATATCGCAAAAGTAGTAAGAAAAAACAGCTTCACGGTCTCTCCCGGCAAAATTTTGTGCTTTAATTTATGACAGAAATAGGATCATAGATAAAGCCGGTAGAACTCAGCAGGGAGCAAAGGCATAAACAACATTTGCAAGGGCGTGGAAAAGGATCGGGGCAAAAAGGGATCCCGTCCTTTCGTAAAGCCACCCCATAACGAGGGAGGGAAAGAAAACCTTAAACATCAACGGATTTTGATAGATAAGAGCGTGGGCAACTCCAAAGAGAAGGCTTGAGGCAAAGTTATTCTTTGAAAGAAAACCGACAAGCCGCTCATTTTTCGAAAGCGAGTAAAACAAGCCCCTGAAGAATGTTTCCTCACCGAGGGCAACAACCAAGTAAAACAAAAACAGGGACATCGCTCTTTCCAGCTCAAGGCTTTTCCCTCCGCACACCAGGTAGTAAAGGGGAAGAATCAGAAGGGAAGCCGTAATTCCCCACTTCAGGCCGGCTCTGAAATTTCTGAAGCCGAGTTCCTCGGGACTTTTCCTGAAAATAAGGGTGGAAGTTACAACCATTACGAGGGTATTAATACCGGCCGAATACTCCGGAAGAAACCTTACAGTAACGGCAACAACTATCAAAATGAAAAAGTACGCCCTAATGAAACCGCACGTTTCGCAGTTTCTCAGCCTCAAGACAGCTCCATCAATTATAATTTGATGGAAAATTATTCCGGGAGAGACACTATGGCTAAGTACTCCGTCAAGGTCTTCATAACTTACCGCAAAGGGGTTCTTGACCCTCAAGGCGTCGCAGTAGAAAAAGCCGCTCACCAGCTGGGGTTTAAAAAAGTAACCGACGTCAGGGTGGGAAAGTACATCACAATGACGATTGAAGCCGAATCAGAGAACGAAGTCAGAAAGGAAATTGAGGAGATGGCAAAGAAGTTCCTCGTTAATCCCGTTATCGAGGAGTACACCTACGAGATTGAAGAGGTGAAGTGATGGTATTCGGAATACCCGTATATCCCGGAAGCAATTGCGACAGGGACGTCGGCTGGGTTATTGAGAAAGTTCTCGGCCAGAAAGTCAGGTATCTATGGCACAGAGAAACAGACCTTTCCGGAATCGACTGCATTGTAATCCCCGGCGGATTTTCTTACGGCGATTACCTCAGGGCCGGAGCGATGGCGAAGCTTTCTCCGGTCACCGAATCCATATGTGATTTTGCAGAGAGAGGCGGCCTCGTTATGGGAATATGCAACGGTTTCCAGATACTCCTTGAAGCAGGACTTCTTCCCGGAGCCATGCTCCCGAACAAGACCCTCTCCTTCATCTGCAAGTTCGTAAACCTGAGAGTTGAGAACAACAAAACTCCGTTTACTTCGCTCTACAAGAAAGGAGAAGTCGTTTCAATCCCGATAGCCCATGCCGAGGGTAACTATACGTGCCCGCCGGAAACTCTAAGAGAAATAGAGGAAAACGGTCAGGTCGTCGTGAGGTACTCTTCACCGGACGGTGAAGTTTCCGAAGAGTTCAATCCCAACGGTTCCCTTAACAACATAGCCGGTATCTGCAATAAGAAGGGCAACGTTTTCGGGCTCATGCCCCATCCGGAAAGGGCTTCAGAAGCTATACTGGGATCTACCGACGGCCTCAAAATGTTTCAATCAATAGTTCAATCTCTTCTCAAAGCTTAAGGAGAGGCTGTGGAATTCACAATAGTTATTCCTGCAAGGATAGGTTCCAAGAGGCTTAAGAGAAAGCCGCTCGTCAATCTATTAGGAAAGCCTTTGATACTCTGGGTTCTTGAATCCGCCAGGAAGATAACGGACTCCGTAATCGTTGCAACCGACAGTGAAGAGGTAAAGGAAATTGTAGAGAGGGCCGGCGGCGCCGCTATCATTACGCCATCAGACCTTCCGAGCGGAACTGACAGGGTTTACAGGGCAGTTCAGGAAATCGAAGCCGAGCTTATAGTTAACCTTCAGGGAGATGAGCCTTTTGTGAAAGAAGAACATGTCTTCCCCATAGTAAGGGCCCTTTTAAAGGGAGAAGAGTACGCAACAGTTGCCACTCTCCTTAAGGACATTGAAGAGCTTCACGACCCATCAAAAGTTAAAGTTGTGGTCGACAACAGCAGTCACGCTCTCTACTTTTCAAGAAGCCCCATCCCCTACTTCAGGGATGGAGAGCCGAACCTCTCCATGTGCTTAAAACACATCGGAATTTACGGGTACACGAGGCAGTCGCTCGAACAGTTTGTCAAGTGGCCGGTCGGCAAACTCGAAAAAGCCGAAAAACTCGAGCAACTGAGGATTTTAGAAAACGGTCGCAAAATTCACGTTTCCGTAGTCAAGGAAGGAACTTTCGGAATAGACACCGAAGAAGACCTGAAACTTGCAGAGAAAATGCTAAAGGGAGAGAATCGATGGCTTCAAAGCTAATTTTCGTCACCGGCGGTGTTCTCTCTTCGATAGGTAAAGGAATAACTGCCTCCTCGATAGGAACGCTTTTAGAAAGCAGAGGCCTCAAGGTAACAATTCAGAAACTCGACCCTTACCTCAACGTTGACGCCGGAACGATGAACCCTTACCAGCACGGGGAGGTTTACGTCACCGACGACGGAGCAGAGACCGACCTTGACCTCGGCCACTACGAGAGGTTCACCTCTGCAACGATGAAGAGAATCAACAACGTTACTTCCGGCCAAATCTACCTTGAAATAATCCAGAAGGAGCGAAAAGGAGAGTACCTGGGAGGAACCGTTCAGGTAATACCCCACGTAACTAACCTCATAAAGGAAAAAATCAGGCAGCTTATGTCCTCGGACGTAGATGTCGTTATCGTAGAGGTAGGAGGAACGGTAGGAGACATAGAAGGACTCCCCTTTCTCGAAGCAATCAGACAGCTCGGAACGGAAGTCGGAAGGAGCAACGCAATATACGTTCACGTAACTTATGTTCCTTACGTAAGAGCGGCAGGTGAGCTGAAGACAAAACCGACCCAGCACTCGGTTAAAGAACTGAGGGCGATAGGTATTCAACCGGACATAATCGTCTGCAGGGCAGAAAGAAGCATTCCCCAGTCGGTTAAGAGGAAAATCGCTCTCTTTGCAAACCTCAAAGAACACGAGGTAATAACGGCAAAAGACCTATCGACCATTTACGAAGTCCCCCTTGTTCTAAAGAGGGAAAAGATTGACGAGCTGATAATAGATAAACTCCAGCTTCCCGTTACAAAAGAACCCGAACTATCCGAATGGAAAGCCTTTGTTGAAAAGGTTAAAAAGCCCTCGGGAAGCGTAAAAATTGCCGTAGTCGGAAAGTACGTCGAGCTTCCCGACGCTTACAAAAGCATTATAGAGTCGTTCGTCCATGCCGGAGCCGCAAACGACGTTAAGGTAGAAATAAAGTGGGTAAATGCCGAGGAACTCGACGACGGCAGTCCGGAAGAGTTCCTCTCCGACGTCTACGGCATTCTCGTTCCCGGAGGGTTCGGCGAAAGGGGTGTTGAGGGAAAAATAAAAGCGGTAAACTTCGCAAGGGAAAACAAAATACCCTTCTTCGGGATATGTTTGGGAATGCAGTGCGCCGTCATAGAGTTTGCAAGGAACGTCGCCGGGCTTGAAGGCGCCCACAGTGCCGAGTTTAGCTCTTCAACTCCCTATCCGGTTATCGACCTGATGGAAGAGCAAAAGGGCATAAAAGAGAAAGGTGGAACGATGAGGCTCGGCGCATACCCCTGCATCCTCAAGGAAGGAACTTTCAGCTACGAGGCCTACGGAACAAAGGAAATATCCGAACGCCACAGACACAGGTACGAGTTTAACAATAAATACAGGGAAATCCTGGAAAAGGCAGGACTGGTGATTGCCGGAACTTCTCCCGACGGGAAGCTCGTTGAAATCGTAGAAGTAAAGAATCACCCATGGTTCGTTGCCGTCCAGTTTCACCCGGAGTTTAAGTCAAGACCCCGCTCTCCCCATCCGCTATTTGTAAACTTCGTAAAAGCCGCAAAAGAGTTAAAGGAGAGCTTTGGAAGTTAAGGTTCTTTCCCCGGAAAGGATAACAACGATCGGCCTCGGATCCCCGAGGCCTGTTTATTTCCCGAAAAACGTTAAAGAGCTTCTGAAACTGCTCCTCAAAGGCTATCCCATCATCGGAGGAGGCTCAAACGTCATACTGTCAGAAAGTAAAACACCCCTTATATCCCTAAAAAAGTTCTCATACATCAAGCAGGAAGGAGATAACCTCACAGTCGGCGCCGGAACACCGATTTCAAGAGTTTTAAGGTTTCAAGTGAAAAGGAAAATCTCAATCCTGGAATTCCTTGCAGGGATTCCCAGGGCAACCATCGGAGGAATAGTAGCTCAAAACGCAGGAGCCTTCGGCAGGGAAGTTAAGGATGTCCTGATTTCCGTAAAGTACCTGGACAGGCAGAGCGGTGAATTAAAAGAACTAAAAAACTTTTCCCTATTTTCCTACCGCTCCTCCCCCTTTCCGGAACTCGGAGCAGTTGTCGAAGCCACGTTTAAAACAACCCCCGACACTTTCATTAAGGAGAAAATAGAAAGGTTCGTAAACCTGAGACTTTCAAAACAACCTCCCTTTTACCTGAAAACCGCAGGATCAACGTTTAAGAATCCCGAAACTGCTCCCGCCGGGAAGCTCCTCGACTTATGCGGACTAAGGGGATTCCGCGTCGGAGGCGTCGGGTTCTCCGAAAAACACGCAAACTTCGCCGTTAACTACGGGGGAACTTTCAACGACTTCTCCAAGCTAATTGATATCGCCAGAGAAAAAGTCCTCTACCACTTCGGCATCTCACTTCCCCTTGAAGTAAAGGTAATAGACTGAACAACCCGCAAATACCGGATCAATCTTCAATTCTTCATAGAAGCACTCCACTTATTTTAAAGTTTCATTGTAGATTACTTGACACAATCATTTAGGAGAAATAAATTTTTTATTTAGAAGTTATAAAATTTCCTAGGAGGAGAGATGAACTTACTCGAGCTGAGAGAAATACAGGCTTTAAACACACTTGTCTTCGAAACTCTCGGACAACCCGAGAAAGAAAGGGAGTTCAAGTTCAAGTCCCTCAAGAGGTGGGGTCTTGACCTTATCGCCGGAAAAAAGGGAGGAGTGGAAACCTACTTTGTTGCCGAATACGGTAAAAGGCGGGCAGGAGATGTTTACGAAGAATCCGGTATTAAGTACGAGGTAAATGAAGTCCTTACAGAAATGCCGAAGAACAAGAAGCTCTACGCCCACATAGAAATGGAAGAGGGCAGGGCTTACATAGTAGGAGAGCTGAGGGAAAATAACCAGAACATTGAGATCCTGAGGCTTCCCGCTGCTTCACTACTGCTGGCCTACTTCAAGAAACACCGACTTCATCACTTGATAGAAGCATTAAGAAACGTCGGAACGGCAACTGAGCTTGTAAAACAGAGGGGACAGGAAGGCAAACCGTATCCCTTCGAAAAACTCCCGAACGTCGCCAGGCGATTCCTGAGGGAAGCAAAGAAGGTCGAAAAGGAAGCAGGTTTCGGAAGGGTTGCCCTCGCCTACTTCGGGGAAAACAAGGACGGTAATGCCAGGTTCAGGGTCTCGTGGCTGCTGCCGACAATAGCTCTCTTTGAAATAGACATCGCCGAAAAGGCGGACAAAATACTGGCAGCCTTCAAGTAGGAGGGAGAGATGGAACTTCTGACCTGGACTCCCGTCCTCTTTACGAGGCACGGTTTTCCCCGGGACGAGGCGGGCAGACCCTTCCTTCCCGGAAACGCTTTAAAAGAAGCCATTAGATCGGCCGTCATCTACTACTACATAAAGAAAGACAGGGATATCGAAACCAGAGTTAAGAAGTACCTGCTCGGAGGAAAACTGAATCCCAACGAGGTTATCGACAGAATAACGGAAATAATAACCGACCGCTACCCGGTTCTCTCCGGGCTATCCGTCCCCGAAAGGATTCCGCTCAGCGAAGGTGAAGTATTCGAAACAACAGCCGAAGTATTCGACCTTAAAAGGTGGGAAGAGGTTGAAACGTTTAAAGTAGAAGCCTTCAGAGGAACGGTAACCCTTCCGATTTCCTCGCCTCATCTGGAAAAGCTCAAGGCGGCTGGACATTCCTTCTGTGAAGCCCTCGTAAGGATGGAAATGGGAATGCTGAGGGATCACCCTTTAGTCGAAGAGTTTTACCGCCCGCTCCTCAACGATATGAAGAAATGGGAAATCCCTCTCAGGATCGGCATGTGGACTGAAACGAGGTACAAGGGAAACCTCCTCTTCTTCTGGAGAATAAAGGAAGTGAGGGAAAGACTTATGGCCGAGCTGAAAACGGACATAAGGCCAAAAAGGGTCATTTTCCTTCCACGGGAAAGGTGCACTACCGGTTGGTGTGAAATAAAACTCTAATTAAGGGAGGTGGAACATGCTGAAGAAGATTCTCAAGAAGGACGACAAGAAAATGGCCGACCTCAACCGCCAGCTCAGAAGCCTCATCGCCCAGATTGAGGCACTGAGGGTCGAAATCTCAAACATCGACATCCTGATCTCTGAATACAGGAGCACCATAACGACCCTCAAAAACCTTAAAGACCTCGGAGCCGGCAAGGAAGTCTTACTGCCCGTAGGAAGAATCGCTCAGGTAGCCGCAAAACTTGAGGAAGTCGAGAAGATTGTAATCAGCATAGGTAGCGGAATATCCGTCGAGCTTCCCTTTGACGAGGCAGTAGAACAGATAGAGAAGGAAATCGTTGCCCTCGTGGCTTTAAGGGAAGCCCTTGAAAAAGCAATGGCAGAACTTTACGGAAGGGTCGAGGAACTCTCTCAGAAAATCAGAGAGCACGGACAGTCCGAAGCCTCTAAAGGGGAGGAAGAAAGTGGAGAAGAAGGAAAAGAAGAACAAAAATAAAGTAATTGAGTTTGTCAAGTCCCTCCCGGAAGGGAGGCGACTCTTTTTCAACTTCGGTTCAATTATGGTTGAGGTTACAAAAGAAGAAGCACTAAGACTACTTGAAGAAAAGGAGGAAGAAAAATGAAAAGGGCATCTATCGTTCTCGTTGTCTCAATTTTTGTTGCACTGGTACTCGGATGGACTATCGGAAGTTTCTTTACCGGAAGGAATGTTGAGAAAGTAATTGCATCAATCCCCGGCTCCCCCATAGTAGTCAACGCCGTTTATAACAAAGAACACCACTCCATAGTTTACTCAATCCTCAACCCGGGAGGAACTCCTTTAACTATTGTCAACGAATCGTTTGTCTTCACTCCCGGTAAAGAGACAAAAGAGAAGGGTTACATCGTTTCTCATGTCCCGGTTCACGTAAATCTTCCCCCGGGAACAATAACGGCAGTAGAGCTTAAACTGAAAGAAGGAACAGAAAAGCTGAAGCTGGGAGACGCCGTCCTGGCAACCTTCACTTACGTGCACCCCCTCTCTCCGGACCTTTATACCGTCGCCCATCCGTTCAAAATGGGGGTAAAGGCGGAAAAGAAGGAAGAGAACAAGGGAGGTAAGTAATGCAACGGGCAGTTTGGTGGATAGCATTAACTCTCTTCTCTCTCACCATAGCTTTCGGCCTTTTCCTGATGACCGCCTCTGTTGCAGCAAATCCTGAAGCCGCAGCTTTTATACTGGGGCTTTTAGGCTTCTGGCTCTTTGCAAACAGGCTGATATTCGGCTACGGAGCGATATCAAACACGGCGGAGAAAGTTATAGAAGGAGAAGATGTCAACAGGGAAGAGATTGCCGAGAAAGTGGCGAAAAGTCCCGAAGCGGCCAAAGCACAAAGGCTTGAAGAGCTGGAAGTTGCAACCCTTTTATCCATGTGGTACGGCGTTCTTGAACCGTTCAAGTACGCCTACTACCTCGGCTTCTTCCTCCTGTTCCTGGTAGCCGCCTTCTTTGAGTTAAACATACTATCCTCCGTTATCTTCGGCCCGGTCGTTGAGGCAGTAACGCTCGGAGCCGCAGTTCCAACACTCCTTGTCTGGTCCCTCGAGTGGCTTGCCCGCCAGCAGGTAAGTTCCGCCCTCGAAAAGCTCTTATCCAAAAACGCATAAACCGCCGGGGCGGCTCGGCCGCCCTTCGGCCGCCCTTCTCCAAACAGGTTTCCATAAGCTCACAGGAAACTTAAATTTACTTTTAAAAAGCCTTAGGGAGGAGAGATGGAGGATTTTATTGAAAAGAACTACAGGTACGATTTTTCCATGTGTAACGAGCCGATAGAGCTTCTCGCCGATGAATACGACATTGCAGACTTCTTCGACAGGCTCGTAGCCATTGTAGAACCCGTAGGACAGGACGGAATAAACCTTGAATGCCCCTACTGCGGTGCCACCCTCCTAAAAGTCTTTCCAAGTAAGGTAGAGGAAACGGAGCAGAACCTCTACTTCGGGGAAGAAGACGAACCCTTTACGGACTTTATCGAAATGGTAGAGGAACTTGTAAAGAACGGTAAGTTCAGGACGGTAGTTGACGCCACTCAGCTCTACGGCGAGTGCAGAAAGTGCGGGAACACCTACGCAGCAGTTCGATTTACAATACCGACAACTACAAACTTCGACTCGGTCGAAGAACTCAGGAAATTTGCCGAAAAGGCGAAGAAAGAAGGAGACGTAGAGTATTACTACCGAGAACTGGAAGATATTGCCTTTTTAGGAGCAAGGTACCTTTATAACGGGGAGGAAATCTGGGAAATAGAAACCGTCCCCTTCGCTTACGATGAAAACATCGAGTTCACCTGCGTTTTCCGGAGGCTATACGACATCGTAATGGAGGAGGCATGAAAAGACTCCCCGTAGTCGCGATCGTCGGAAGGCCGAATGTCGGCAAGTCCTCCCTGTTCAACAGGTTGCTTAAGAAGAAAGTTGCAATCATCGACGACACCGCCGGAGTTACAAGGGACAGGATAGTCCAAGAAGCAGATTTAGACGGCCACAAAGTTCTCCTCGTCGATACCGGAGGAGTTGATCCTACCGCCTCCGTTCACGACTTTGCAAAGGAAACGACAGAACAGGCAAAGAGGGCAATGGAGGAGGCCGACGTCATCGTCTTCGTCGTCGACGGGAAGGAGGGAGTCACGCCGTTGGACGAAGAGGTGGCCAGAATCCTGAGAAAGTGGAAAAAGCCAGTAATTGTCGCCGTAAACAAGGTCGACGAGCCCTTCATGGAAGACCTTATCTACGACTTCTACAGGCTCGGCTTTGAAGAAATTATCCCCGTATCGGCAATCCATAAGATAGGCATTCCCACGCTGATAGAAAAAATCCTGGAAAAGCTCCCCGAAGATCTCAAAGAAGCTGCAAGGGAAGCGGCAGAAAGAGAAGAGAGAAGGGAAAGAGCGGAGAAACTGATCTCGGGGGAAGATGTCTCGGGCCTTGAGGAACTTGCAGAGAACCTCGAGGCCGGTGAAGAATTCTTGATCGAAGAAGAGAAGGAACCGATAAAGGTCGCCATAGTCGGCAGGCCCAACATGGGAAAATCCACCCTTCTCAACGCCCTGGTCGGTGAGGAAAGGGCAATAGTCAGCGACATCCCGGGAACAACGAGGGACGCCATAGATACGTACATAAAGATAGGAGACGATGAGTTTATATTTATCGACACGGCGGGAATAAGGAGAAGGGGAAAGATAAAGGACATAGAGTTTTACTCCTACCTGAGGGCGCTCGACGCAATAGACAGGGCAGACGTCGTTGTTCTCCTGATTGACGCAGAGGAGGGACCTACCGACAGGGATGCAAAGATTGCCGGAATAGCCCTTGAGAAGTTTAAGCCGATAATCATAGCCGTGAACAAAATAGACAAGCTCAAGGATCAAAAGGACTGGGAGAGAATTCAAAGGGAACTTGATCTCACTTTCGATTTTATTCCGTACGCCCCGCGGGTATTCATATCTGCAAAGGAGAAGAAAGGACTCAACGAGCTTCTAAAACAGATAAAAGACCTGTACCGCCAGTACACCAAGAAGGTGAGGACGGGTGAGTTCAACAGGACTTTGAAGGAGCTTATGGAAATACACCAACCTCCCGTTTATAAAAACAAGGTGGTCAAGATTTACTACGGAACGCAAGTAAAGACGAAACCTCCGACGTTCCTGATGTTCTCAAACTATCCAGAGGGAATTCCTAAGTCCTTCAGGCGCTTCCTGGAAAACAGGTTTAGGGAAAAGTTCGGTTTCAACAAGATACCCATAAGGTTGGTCTTTAAAAAGAGGGAAAGGAGGTAAAATGAAGGTTCTGGCAATCAACGGCTCCCACAGGAAAGGCTCAACGCTTCTACTCCTTGAAGAGGCTCTAAAGGAGCTTGAGGGCTTCGAAACAGAAATCATCTCCCTCTGTGACTATGAGCTTGCCTATTGTAAGGTTTGCAACGCTTGCAAGAGGAATGGTGGCATCTGCATCGTCAAGGACGGTTACCAAGAAATCGAGCAGAAAATGAAAGAAGCCGATGGGATAATAATAGGGTCTCCCGTTTACTTCGGTTCAATAACCGGAATGCTTAAAACCCTCTTTGACAGATCAAGGACTCTAAGGGTAAACTGGGATTTAAAGGACAAGGTCTGTGCTGCCATTGCCGTCGGTGCAACGAAGCACGGAGGTCAGGAACACACACTTCAGGCTATTCACGCCTGGGCGCTGATTCACGGAATGATCCTCGTAGCAGACTCGGATCCGACCGCCCACTTCGGCGGAGCCGCCGTTGCCAAACAGGTAGAGGATCAGTTCGAAATCGACGAGTGGGGAATCAAGACGGCACGAAGCGTCGGAAAAAGAGTAAGGGAAGTCCTAACCCTGCTAAAGGGAAAGTAGAGTGAAACTTTTTCTGGGCACCAGCGGTTTTATGTATTCCGATTGGCGGGGAGTCTTTTACCCCGAGGGACTTCCCCGCCACAAGTGGATAGAGTTTTACTCAGAGCACTTTAACGCCGTTGAAATAAATTCCTCCTTTTACAGGCTTCCCAACCCTTCCTCCGTTTACTCCTACGCGAAAAGGGTCCCCGACCTCAAGTTCGTCTTCAAGCTGTATAGGGGCATCACCCACTACCGGAACCTATCCGAAGAAAACATCATCCCCTTTCTCAAACTAAAAGAAAAGATGGGAGAACAGCTCCTCGGCTTCCTTGCCCAGTTTCCAAAAAGCTTCAAACCTTCCGAAGAAAACCTGACTTTCCTCCTGAACTTAAAGAAAAACTTTAAAGAACTCCTCGCCGTTGAACTGAGAAATCCCGACTGGAGTAGCCTACTTAAAGAAGTCGGGGGAATCTCCGTGGTCTGTGCAGACTTTCCGGAAAGCCTCAACTGGCTGAAGGAGTGCAGGCCGACAAAGGAAGTCTCCTACTTCAGGTTTCACGGCAGGAGAAAACTTTACAGGGACAGCTACTCAGAAAGCGAGATTAAAGAACTTGCAGACAGAATTCTGAAATCCGGGAGCGAAAAAGTTCTTGCCTTTTTCAACAATACATCAGGGGGAAATGCTCCCCTTAACTGCCTGAAACTGAAAACTATCCTTTTCCAAAAACTTCTCTAACCCTCTCGAGAACCGCTTCGGCAACGGGAAGGGGAATTCCAACCTTTCTAAGTTCCTCGGGTGTAAGGTGAAGAAGCTCTCTGAGGTCGGGATAAAGCCTTTCAATAAGTTTCCTCCTCTTTACCCCGAGCCCCTTTATGCCGTCCAAAATACTCTTCACCATCTCCCTGCTTCTCACTTTCCTGTTAAAAGCTAAAGCAAACCTGTGGGCTTCATCCCTTAACGACGTAAAGAAACGGTACAGGTGAGGATAACGCTTCGTCTCCACCACCTCACCGTCGTCGGTGTACACGATTTCTTCCCTCTTGGCAATTGAGAAAACCCTGAAGTCGAGGCTGAAGGAATCCCTTACCTTCAAGGCAACGTTTAACTGCCCGACTCCCCCGTCGATAAGAACAAGATCGGGCTTTTTCACTTCTCCCCTCTTTATCCTCCTGAAGCGCCTGGTAAGCACTTCCTCCATTGAAGCGTAGTCGTTAACTCCTTTAACGCTCTTTACCCTATACCTCCTGTAGTCCTCCTTCTTAAAACCGCCCTTCTCCCAGACAACGCAGGATCCGACGGTTCCCGTACCCTGGAGCGTGGAGATGTCAAAAACTTCAACCCTATCGGGGAAAGCATCAAGGAAAACCCTTTCATATTCCTCCTTTAAGTTAGAGAGACTCACACAGTAGCGGGAAGGAGACCTGTTTCTTTTAACTAGCGGTAAAAGCTTTTCGGGTATAGGCTCAACTTTCAAGGAAGTATCAAGGGGATTGAAGTTTGCAAGGATTTTTACCCCTTCTTCCCTTTCAGAGTTCATAAGCCACATGGTACCTACAACATCTTTATCTATCGAAGGTGAACCGTAAGTAAAAACGGTCTCCAAAAGTCCCTCGTCCCACGGGTCAACAGGGTCAAAGCTGAAGTTTTCCTTCCCGTAAACTATCCCGTTCCTGACAGTAAGCTTAACGCCGGAGAAAAGACCTCCCCTCTCTTCAACATAGTAAACGTCGCAGTTGGGATACTCTTCAAAGAGAAGTGCTCCTTCTTCATAAACGTTCTTGAGGGCTATCAGCTGATCCCTCAGCAGAGCAGCCCTCTCAAACTGGAGGTTCTCCGCCGCCTCCTCTATTTCCCTGTAAAGTTTTTGAATGTAGCTTCTTACGTTCCCCTTGAGAAAAGAAGAAGCTCCCTCAACCTGCTTTCGGTAGTCCTCTTTTGAGACATAACCGCAGCAGGGAGCTGTGCATCGATCTATGTAGTACTGAAGGCAGGGCTTACTCCTGCTTGAAAGCTCCTTGCACTTTCTCAGTTTAAAAACTTTATGGAGAAGCTCTTTGAGGCTCCTGGCATTCTTGGCCGGGATAAAAGGTCCGAACTTCTCCCCCGAAACCGAATCCCTCTTCCGCACAAGCTTTACAGTAGGAAACTCTTCATCAGTTATCACGAGGTAGGGATAGCTTTTATCGTCTTTCATGAGAACGTTAAAGGGAGGAAGGTGTCTTTTTATAAGCTCCGCCTCAAGAGCGAGGGCTTCCCTTTCGTTTTTTACGACAATGTAGTCAAAATCGGCAGAAGCCTTGACAATTCTGTAACTCTTCTGGTTCGGGTCTGTACAGTTGAGGTGAGTGGACAACCTGTCCTTTAGGGATTTGGCCTTCCCGACGTAGAGTACTTTCCCCTCCTCATCTTTAAACAAATAAACGCCGGGAAGCTCCGGAACTTCCTTCAGCTTCTCCCTCATCTTTCTCCGTAAGAGGCACAGGAAGTTGAGGTTTCGTAGATATCAACTTTAAGGCATTCAACGCCCAAAGGCCTAACGTTCTCCCTAACGAAGTAGTAAAAAAATCGAGCCAGGTTCTCAGATGTGGGTGACCCTTCAAAAAGTGCAATTCCGTCAATAAGCCTCTGGTAGAAATCGGCAACAGGTGAACCATCCGGAGAAGAAAAGTTGTTAAAAGTTAAAAACCTCGAGGCGGAAATTTCTTCCAGCGGAACTCTATCAGCAGTAAAGTTCCTCACTCTGTACTCCCGAGTAACAAGGGTTACAGTAGCCTTCCCGGGAAGGAGTAGAAAATCACCCCGCAGGAGTTCGAGCTTTTCAAAGAGAACTGAAAACGCAGGGTCGTCTATCCCAAGGATCAGCTTGTGATCAAAGCAATCGTCAATAAACCGCTTCAACCAACCGAGGTGACCGAAATCGGTAACCATCTGCGAACCGTCAAGCTTTTCCGAAGCAAGGTACACCACCAACCTGTAATTGTGACCGTGCCCGGGTAATCTCCTGCACTTCGGATAGGTATTTGCTGCCCAATCAGGATTAAGCCTCTGGGAATGAACGGAATGGGCCGACGAAAACTCAAAGGTCTTTGATATTATGAACACTACTCTTCCTCCGGATGGAAGTTTATAAACGAAACCGTTGTAGTTCCGTAGTGTCTTTTCTCAACTACCCAATCCTCGTCCTCCGGAATAAACGGGTTTTTCTTCGGCTCCTCAAGTATAAGGAGCCCGTCCCTATCAAGGAGGTCCAAGTTCCTTACCATATTCACGATCCTGGTGTAGTAACCCCTTTCGTAGGGCGGATCGGCGTAGATAAAGTCAAACTTCTCTCCCCTCTTACCGAGCTTCTTAAGAGCCTCAGTATAATCCATACACATAATCTCATATTTCTCCGGCGGAACCTTAAGAGACTTCAGATTTTCCCTTATCAAGTTGCAGAAGCGCCTGTCGCTCTCCACAAAAACGACTTTCCCGGCACCCCTGCTCAAAGCTTCTATACCGACAGCTCCGGTTCCGGCAAACAGGTCGAGGAACTTAACCCCTTCAAGGTAGTTATTGAGTATGGAAAAAACGGACTCCTTCACCCTTCCGGTAGTCGGCCTGAGCAACTTCGTATCCGACCTCTTCGGCATTGACTTTATCCGCCTGCCCTTGTACTTTCCTCCTGTAACTTTCATCTTCTCACCCCTATGACTTTGCAGAATAATTTAGTCCCGGAGGGAAAAGTTGAAGCTCCTGAAACTTATAATAGCACTGATAATCCTCTCAACTCCTGCAAGGGGAGACGTTAAACCGCTTCTTACGCCTTTTTGGAAGGCAAGAACAGTAGAAGTAAGGTTTAAACAGCTGACAAAAATCCCGGTAGCAGGGGATACCGTCGACCTCTACGAAGGAATCCTTTACTTAAAAAAGCCGATGAAGCTCCTCTGGAAGTACACCAGGGGCAGCAGGATTTTCATCGTTTCAGACGGAAAGTTTGTCGAAACCGTTTTCCCGTCCGAAAAGGAATGTCGAATCCTTCCCATAGAGGAAACCACCCTGCTTCCGCTGATTAAGCTACTGGAAGGAGAAAGTCTGTTTAACAAAAGTTTCAAATTAAAGGAAACAGAAAGGAGCGGAAATCTGACCGTCTTGAGTTTAGAACCCAGAACAAAAGATAGCTACTTTAAAGAAGTAAAGCTATTCTTCAAGGGAAAAAAGCTGATTGCAATCAAAACCACCTCCGAGGACGGTACAGAATCGACTTACCAAATCGTTTCGGTACAGCTTAACAAGAAACTCCCGGAAAACCTGTTCAGGCTCGTTCCCTGT
Organism: Desulfurobacteriaceae bacterium; assembly: GCA_027063785.1. Lineage (GTDB taxonomy): Bacteria > Aquificota > Aquificia > Desulfurobacteriales > Desulfurobacteriaceae > JAMORC01. The sequence continues at coordinate 112,341 of JAMORC010000063.1, read as the reverse complement.
AAAGGAAACCGGCCCGAAGGCCGGCAAGGAGGGCACCATGGGAATCGGAAGGAGGGCGACGGATAATATGGACATAATATTACAACCTGTCAAGTGTTATCATGTTATTTAGGTTCTAATAATCAAAATCTTTCTTGCTGTAAAATTAACGAAGACTTTCCCTCGGAGGAACAGCTTGAAGAGGAGCGTTTGCACTTACTGCGGTGTCGGATGCGAGATAGGCTTTAGCAACGACTCAATACTCCCGCTAAAAGACGGAGTAGTCAGCAAAGGAAAGCTTTGCGTAAAGGGAAAATTCGGCCATCAGTTCATAAACCATCCCGAAAGGTTTACGGGAGCTTACGTCCGCGAAGGACTTTTAAGAAAATACGGCTACAATCCGGATGACTTTAAAGCACGGAAAAACTACAGGAAAATTCCCTATAAGATCGCTTACAACATTGTAGCCCGAGAGCTTGAAAGGATAACCTCAAAAAACCCCGAAAGCTTTGCAGCCATAGGCGGGGCAAGGACAAACTGCGAGAGTGCTTACCTCTTTCAGAAGTTTGCCCGGGAAATCATAGGATCTCCCCACGTTGATAACTGCGCAAGGATATGTCACGCTCCATCTCTCAAAGGCCTCAGGGAAACCCTCGGAGAGGGGGCAGCATCCGCCCCGTTTGATGAGATATACAGGGCTGAGCTTATCTTTGTTATAGGATCAAACACAACGGAAGCCCACCCCATAGTCAGCCACAGAATTGTAGAGCAGGCAAGGAAGGGAATTCCGCTGGCAGTAGCCGACGTAAGGGAAATCGGCCTTTTCCGGTTCGCAGAGTTTAAGCTCCTGCTTCCATTTGAAAGTAACTTGCTATTCCTAAACGCCCTAGCAAGGGCAGTAGTGGAAAAAGGGTTTTACGATGAAGAGTTCCTGAAGAAGAGGGTAAAGAACTTTAAGGAATTCAAGGAAAAACTACTCTCCGATAACCTATCAAAACCGGAAATCTTCAGGAAAATCCCCGGATACGAGTTCCTTACCGACGAGATATACAGGTTAGCAGAGTTCATTTCCGAAAGGAGAACTGTTTTCCTGTGGGGGCTCGGAGTAACAGAACACGAGGACGGCAGCGAAGCCGTTATGGCGATTGCAAACCTTGCCCTCCTTACGGGAAACGTCGGAAGGGAAGGAACGGGGCTTATACCCCTACGGGGACAGAACAACGTTCAGGGAGCCTGCGACGTCGGAATGCTTCCCTACTTCCTGCCCGATTACAGAACGCCCGAAAAAATCGGATATATGACTCCTCAAATCATTGATGCAGTACTCAGCGGAGAAATAAAAGCCATCTGGATAATGGGAGAAGACATTGCTCACGTTCACCCAAATCAGAATAAGGTAAGAAACGCCCTGGAGAAAGCTGAACTGCTCGTTGTTAACGAGCTTTTTCCCTGCAGAACGACGGAGTACGCCGATGTCATATTCGGCGTAAAAAGCTGCTACGAAAAGGAAGGTGTCTACGTTAACGCCGAAAGGAGGCTTCACCTCTCTCAGCCCCTTTTTGACTCCGACCTTCCCGATGACTGGGAAGTAATTGCGGGAGTAGCAAGAGAAATGGGATATGACTTCGGATTCTTTAAAACAGAAGATGTCTGGAACGACTTACGCAGAAACGCTCCAATCAGGTTCGGAGGAGCCGACTATTCCCTGCTTAAGGAGAACTTTCTCAACGCTCCTCAGTGGCCCGTTATGGAGGGAAAAGGAACCGAAAGGCTATACATGGAAAATTTCCCCACGGCAGACGGCATGGCCAGGCTGAGGTATAACAAATACAGGATAAGGGGAATGGTCAAGGAACTAATTTCAAAGGGGGATTTCGAAGGCTTTTATCTGACAACGGGCAGAATCCTCGTCCACTACAATAACAGGAACCAAACCGAAAAGTGTGAAACGCTTAAAAAGTTCAAGACCTTCAGGGAAGACACAGTTTATGCAAGCGAGGAGGATAGGGAAAGGCTCAAAAATGCAAAGAGGGTTAAGTTGCGCTCGGCATACGGAGAAACAAATCCACTACCCATTGAGTTTAACAGGCATATCAAAAAGGGAACGCTCTTCGCTTCCTTCCACAACCCCGACAGCGAAATAAATCGGCTTTTCGGCGACGAGTCCGACATCCTTGTCAGAACGGCAAAGTTTAAGTCAATAAAGGTATCTGTGGAAGTCGTGGAATGAAACTCAAAAAGCGCTTTGGACAGCATTTCCTGAAAGACAGAGGAATTATAAAACGGATCGTTGACTCGGGAGAGGTAAAGTCAACGGACAGAGTCGTAGAGATAGGGCCGGGAGGTGGGGCCTTAACCGAAGAAATACTGAAGAGGAAGCCTTCTGAACTCATCGCGATTGAGATAGATCCGGAATGGGTAAAGTACCTTACGGAAAAGTTTGGCAACAGGATTCGTTTAATAGAGGCCGATGCAACAACATTTGATTTCTCATCTCTCGGGAAAGAATTAAACGTTTTCGGAAACCTGCCCTACAACGTTTCCACTTCAATACTCAGAAATCTCCTTAACCACAGGAAATCCATCAAGAGGGGAACCTTCATGGTTCAGAAAGAGGTTGCCGAAAGGCTATCGGCACGGCAGGGAAAAGAATACGGCTACTTACCGGCACTGCTTCAGCTTTTCTTCAAGATTAAGAAACTCTTTGACGTTCACCCCGGAGCTTTCGTCCCGCCGCCAAAGGTAGTCTCAAGCGTAATTACCCTTACACCTACCGGCTTCGATATAGAAGAAAGTGAATTAAAATCTTTTGAATCTTTCCTGAAAAAAGCCTTTTCTGCCAGGAGAAAAAAACTTAAAAAGAATCTCGGAATTAAAAAACCTTCCCAAGATATCGCCGAATTCCTTGAAAAGAGAGCCGAGGAACTTGAACCGGAAAAACTCCTCTGGCTATTCAGAAAGCTTAATGCGAAAAGTTAGGGAGCAGGAACAGCCTACTCCCCGAATACTCTCTTAAAGATATAATCAACGTGCTTAGTGTGATAAGAGAGGTCAAAAATCTCCTCTATCTCATCTTCAGTTAGAACCTTCCTGACCCTCTCATCGGCTTTCAAAAGCTCCTTAAACTCTATTCCCTCGTTCCAGACCCTCATGGCGTTTTCCTGAACTATTGCGTAGGCATCTTCTCTCGTAAGCCCGCCTTTCTCTATAAGCGTCAGGAGAACTCTCTGAGAGAAGATAAGTCCCTTAAGGAGATTTAAGTTCCTCATCATGTTTTCCGGGTAAACTACGAGATTTTCCATAAGTCCTGCAAACTTCTGAAGCATGTAGTCAAGAGCTATGCAGGCATCAGGGAAAACCGTTCTCTCGGTAGAAGAGTGGGATATATCCCTTTCGTGCCACAGGGGAACGTTTTCCATTCCTACAATTGAAGCGCTTCTTACAACCCTTGCAAGCCCGCAGAGCCTTTCCGAGAGTATGGGATTCCTCTTGTGGGGCATTGCAGAAGACCCCTTTTGACCTTTCCTGAAAGGCTCTTCAACTTCTCTTACCTCTGTTCTCTGGAGGTGCCTGATTTCGGTGGCAAACTTCTCTATTGAGGAGGCCGTCAGGGCAAGTGCGTTGAGGAATTCCGCATGTCTATCCCTTTGAACGACTTGGTTGGAGGCCTTTGCATAACCGATACCGAGCCTCCGGCAGGTCATTTCTTCAACCCTGGGATCTATATTGGCGAAAGTACCGACCGCCCCCGAAATCTTACCTACAGCCGCTCTCTCAAGGGCTGCTTCAAGCCTTTCTCTGTTTCTCCTCATTTCGTCATACCAGATGGCAAGCTTCAAACCGAAAGTTATAGGCTCTGCGTGAATCCCGTGAGTTCTCCCTATCATAACAGTATTTTTGTGTTCAAAGGCCCTCTTTTTAATTGCTTCCATAACTCTATCAATATCCTCAAGTAGCAGTTCTCCCGCCTGCTTTATCTGAAGGGCAAAAGCCGTGTCAAGCATGTCCGAAGAAGTCATACCGAAATGGAGGTATTTTGCTTCATCACCCACGATCTCCCTAACATAGGTCAGAAAAGCTATTACGTCGTGATTCGTTACTTCCTCTATCTCCCGTATCCTATCGAGGTTAAAGTCCTTTTCTCCCTCAAGGTAGGGCTTTGCCCTCTCCTTGATCTTTCCAATTGCCTCTTTAGGGAGCTTACCAAGCTCTGCCCAGCTTTCAGCAACTGCAATTTCGACTTTCAGCCAGTTCCTTAGCTTGTTCTGCTCATCCCATATCTTCCCCATCTCAGGAAGCGTGTACCGCGGAACCATCTTTCCTCCGAATCAAGTGTTTTGGAGAATTTTAACTGCCGTCTCAAGGGCTGCCTTTGTACAATCGTTAACTCCGACCCCAGTATAGGCGTTATTGCAGAAGTAGAGGCCTCCGAGCTTCCCTGCCAGCCCAAACGCCCTTTCCACTCTTTCTGCGTGACCGACGGTGTAGTGGGGTATACCCTTTTCGTGTTTAAAAACCTTCACAAACTCCGGATAGTGCCGTATCTTCATTATCCTCTTTATCTCTTTTAAAGCTATCTCCACAAGCTTCTCCTCGGGCAGAAGGGCAAGTTCCGGCTGCCTGGCTCCCCCTAACATAACCCTTATAAGAACCTTTCCTTCAGGGGCCCTGTTGGGAAAGACAGAACTATCCCAAAGCGCTCCCAGTATCTTCCTCTTTTCACTCCTCGGAACGAGGAATCCGAAGCCGTCAAGGTCGTGCCCCAGCCCTTTCTTCTCAAAACCCAAAGCAACAACGGAAATAGGAGAGTACTCAATTTGAGAGAGAAGATTTGAGAGTTCTCCGTCAACGTCCTTCAGGAGATCCGCAGAAATGTAAGAAGGGGTTGAGAGAACAACAACATCAAACTCCTCTTCTCCTTCGGGAAGAACTACTTTCCACTTGCCGCCTTCCTTTTTTAGAGTTTTTACCTCTGATCCCGTTCTGAGGGAAGATCCCAGCCTAACCGCAAGGGCATTTACAAGGTCTGAAACGCCGCCGACAAAAGAAGTAAGAACTCCTCCCGGTCCTGCCGGACCCGATGTTTTTTTCTTTCCCTTCGACTCCCTCATCTTGGCAACTAATCCCCTGATTAAACCCCCGTACTGCCTTTCAAGGTTATATATGGCGGGAAAAGCCGCTTTAAGGCTCATCCTGTCGGGATCACCGGCAAATATCCCGGCAACCATCGGATCTAAAAGCTTCTCCAGCGCCTCTTCCCCAATCCTCCTCCTTGCAAACTGAGCAAGGCTCTCATCACTGTCATCTCTTCTGGGCGGGACGAAAACTTCCCCCAGAAGCCGGAACTTCCCTTTCCAGGAAAGAAGGTACGAAGAAAGAAAAGCAATCGGGTTTTCCGGAAGCCTCACAAGCCTTCCGCCGGTATATATAAACCTCTTCCTGGCCTTATCAGAACTTCTGTAAAGCCTATCCTCTATTCCCAAGCTCTTTACGAGGTTCAGTGTATACGGCTTTCCGTCAAGGAAACCGTTCGGTCCGGTCTCAACGATATACTCCTTCTCCCTGACCGTCCTCATCTTCCCGCCGGGGAAGGGATTCCTCTCAAAGAGCGTAACGTCAACTCCCCTCTCCTTTAGGTAGTAAGCAGTAGAAAGGCCCGATATACCTCCTCCAACAACAGCAACCCTCAAAACGTCCTCCGAAAAAGATATTTAGCAAATTCTTAAGTTATAAATTTCTCCTAAGCCCTTCAACCTCCATAGCCATCGCCTCGATAAGGAGAGGATCCCTATGGTTAAGGGGAACCCTGCGGAACTCCAGGCCAAGCCCTTCTGCCAGTTCCCTATACTCAACATCAAGCTCATAGAGAGTCTCTATGTGCTCAGAGACAAAGCTCACCGGAAATACCACTACCCTTTTGAAACCCTCTTCAGCAATTTTCTTTAACTCCTCTTCTGTTGACGGCCTCAACCACTCTATCGGACCAACCTTGCTCTGATAAGAGATGCGGCTTCGAAACCGGGGGAAGCTCTCCATAACAAGCCCAACCGTCCTCTTCACTTCGTTTACATAGGGATCTTGAAACTTTTCTATAAAGTATTTCGGAAGACTGTGGGCCGAAAAGAGAACAACAGTTTCTTCAGGATTAGCACTATTAAGCTCAGATTTCAAAGACTTCCTAATCCATTCCACATAACGGGAATTATCAGCCCATGACTTAACATGGAAAATCTTGAATTCCTGCCCGATATGCCTTTCTACATCCCTCACACAGGCTCCGACCGTTGCCCTCGAATAGTGAGGGTAAAGGGTCAGATGATAAACAATATCAGGGTTGTAGGCCTTGAGTTCCTTAACCGTTCGGGAAAGAAGAGGTTCAGAATAAAGCATACCGACAAAAACCTTTAACCCCAGCCGTTTTTCAAGAAGCCCGGCCTGCTCAAGGGAGTATGCAACAAGAGGGCTTCCGCCACCTATTGCCCTGTACTGAGGCGATACCTTCGGAGTTCTAAAAAGCGATATCAAAAAGGCCAGAGGCTTTTGAAAAAAGCTTGGAACCCCAAAGTTTATTAAGTCCCTGTCAGAAAACAGTCTGTAAAGGAAGGGGCGGATTTCCTCAAGGCCGGAGGGCGCACCCATATAGGTAATTAAAACCGCCTCTTTCAATCTATTCCCCGATTATCTTTATTATCACTCTCTTCGGCCTCTGACCGTCAAATTCGGCATAGAATATCTCCTGCCAAGGTCCAAGGTCGAGCTTACCTTTGGTTATAGGCAGGACAACCTGGAAATGAACCAACAAATTCTTTAAGTGAGCGTCCCCGTTATCCTCTCCGGTCAAATGATGTCTGTAATCGGAACGGAAAGGAGCAAGCCTCTCAAGCCACTCCCAAATGTCCTCATGAAGGCCTTCTTCGTCATCCTGAACTATCACCGCTGCTGTAAGGTGCATTGCAGAGACCAGACATAGTCCTTCCCTTACTCCCGACTTCTCTACGGCCTCCTTTACTCTATCAGTAATCTTTATCAGTTCCCTTCTCTTTTCGGTATTAAAGAGCAGGTACTCGGTGTATGCTTTCAAATTCCTCCTCCAAAACTAAAAAGTCGGGGAAGTATTTTACAAGAAGCCTCCGAAGCCGGAAAGCGCTTTTCACTTTAGCTTCCCGAAGACGAAACTGTTGAAGTCCATCACGTACCTTAAAGGAAGCTATAATAGAAACCTATGAAGTTCAAATCAAACCGGAGGCTAACATGTATGCAACAGTCATAATAGGCGGCGGACCGGCAGGTCTTTCCTGTGCCCTGACTTTGGCCGACGGAGAAAAGAGATTTGAAGCAGTTAGGGGTAAAAGGTTTGCTGTAGTTGACTCTGGAAGCTCCGACGCTCTAAAGGCTGTACTAAACAACGTTCCAGGAATAAAGAAAGGAACAACCGGGGAAGAGTTCCTTCAAGCTCTTAAATCTCAAGTTGAAGAATTTGAATCCGTCAACCTAATCGACGGAGAAGTTTCGGAGGTTTTCGGGAAAAAGGGGAAGTTCAAGATCGTTCTTTCCGACGGAAGGGAACTCGAAGCCGAGAGGGTCGTCTTCGCAACCGGATTTCACTCTTTTAACATTAAAACAGAACTCGTTGAAGTAATTCCTCATCCCAGGTCCCCAAGGCCCGGAAAGGTGGCTTTAAGGCCGAAAGCTGAAGGGGTTTTTGTTGCAGGACTTGCAGCCGGGGAGATAACGATGATAGCAACCGCCTGCGGAAGCGGCGTTGATGTCGCCTGCAAAATCCTGGAGGATTGGAACGGAAAAGTAGTTGTCGGTCACGATAAAATTTAGGGGGAGGAACTTCCCCCTAACACCTAACGGGAACTATGTTCCTCTGAAGGCCGAGCCTCCTCTCATCAATTCCGAGGGCGATTCCGACCAACTGGGGAAGGTGAAGAACGGGAATCTGGAAGCTCTCTCCAATTGCCTTTAATGCTCTCTTCTGGTTGGCATCCAGGTTCATGTGGCAGAGGGGACAAGGCGTAACAATACAGTCAGCTCCGGAAATTTTAGCATCCTTCAAGTTCATTCCGGTAAGTTTCATCGAGAGCTGAGGAGCCGGCCAAAAGGCATGGAAACCACAACACTCAAGTCTCCTCTCCCCTAAAGCCACTTCAGCTCCTAAAGCCCTTATTATTCTTTCCAGCGACTGAGGATTCTCCGAGGGTTCATATCCGAGAACACTTTCAGGCCTAACAGTGTGACAGCCGTAATAAGGGTATACTTTAAGGCCAGATAAAGGCCTCTTTACTCTTTCCCTAAGCCCATCTTCTCCCAATTCATCGAGCAAAATCCAGTGAAAGTGTTTAACCTCAACTTTCCCTTCATACCTGAGGCCGAAACGGGAAAGTATCTCGTTAACCCCCTCTCTAAGTTCATCGTCGTTATCAAGATGAAACTTGGCCTTTCTGAGAACGAGAAGACAGGTACTACAGACAGTAACGATATTAAGTCCTTCTCTTTCTGCATACGCCAGGTTTCTGGCATTAACTGCAATATCCATAACATCTTTTATTTCCTCGAGAACTCCTGCACCGCAACAGCTGAATTGGGGTAGCTCAAGAAGTTCAATCCCCAACTCTTCAGCCACAGCAACAGTTGATTCATAAAGTTCCTTAGAAGCCCCCTTTGCCGCACATCCGGGATAAAAAGCAAACTTAGCCATTACTCCACCTCCATCGCCGCTTTCATAACTCCGACAAGCGTTTCATGTTCATCTATTGGCTTCACAATCGGGGAGTGGGCTTTACCCTTCAAAATCATCATTACCCCAAGAGGCAGGTTCTCAATAATTCCCTTAATTCCTTTAGTTCTAAGAGGCAGGAGAACCTCATTAAGCATTCCCGACTCAAGCAGTGACTTGTAGAAAGCCATAACGTGCCTTGCACCGGGGTTGTCCCTCTTTCCTATTTCTATCGACAGTCCTCTCAGCTTCATGATCCCATCAACAGGAGCTATGTGCTTGGGACAGACGTCGGCACACTTTTCGCATCTCACGCAGTTCCACATATTAAAGGCCAACCCGACCTTTGCCCTCTCTTTCTTAAGGGCATCCCTCGGGTCAACTGCAAACCTGTAGCTCCTCGCAAGCTGAAAAGGCCCACCGTACTCTTCATCGATTTTTACCGCAGTGCAGGCAGAGTAACAGGAAGTGCAGAGTATACAGTCCGTGAAGATATCAAACTTCTTTAACTCTCCCGGATAAACCCTGCTCTCTTCCTCAAGCGTATGTGGAACTACTTCCGGATCAGGTATCAGGTAGGGGTAAACTTCCCTGAGCTTTTCAATTGCCGGCTCCCAGTCAACTATCAAATCCCTTATAACGGGGAAGTTATCAATAGGTTCAACCGTGAGAATATCCGTCCCAAACTTTTCAACCTCGTTAAGAACCTGCGTCTTACAAGCCAGTTTCGGAAATCCGTTTATCTTTACTGCACAGGAACCGCATATCGCGCTTCGACAGAAAGCCCTGAAAGAGAGTGTCGGATCGAGATTATCCTTTATAAACTGAAGAGCTTCGAGTATCGTCATCCCCTTAGGAACCGGCAGCTTATAATCCCGGTAGCAGGGCTTTTCATCCCGCTTAGGGTTAAACCTGAATATCCTGAAGGTTACTTCCCTCTTTTCCATTTCATCCCCCTTAGTACTTCCTCTCTTCCGGCTGGAACTTGGTTATCTTCACGGGTTTCCAAGAAATCCTGAGATCACCGTCCTCTCCCTTCTCTATTATCGAGTGCTTCAAGAAGTTCTCATCGTCTCTTTTCGGATAATCGAGCCTGAAGTGGGCTCCCCTACTCTCCTTCCTCTCTATCGCACCCAAGACTATCGTCTCGGCAACCTCAACCATGTTAAGGAACTCCAACGTCTGCTGAAGGTTTGTATTGAACACCCTTTCAGTGTCTTCAATCTTTAACCTTTTAGCCCTCTCCTTTATTTCCCTTACCTTCTCAAGTGTTTCTCTCATTTTCTTCTCTTCCCTAAATATCCCGGCACCGTACGTCATAACGTCGCTCAGCTCGTTTCTGAGATCCGCCAACCTCTCCGTTCCATCCCCGCTAAAGAGAGACTCTATCCTCTCCTCCTCATCCCTTACCCTGCTTTCCTCAAAGGGAATGAAGGAAACTTCAGAAACATAATTTGCAGCATCCTCACCCGCTATTTTTCCGAAAACGACGATATCAAGCAGTGAGTTCCCACCGAGCCTGTTTGCACCGTGAACGGAAACGCAGGCGCATTCCCCCACGGCGTATAGACCTTTAATCCTTGTTCTTCCGTAAATATCGGTATCTATTCCGCCCATCGAGTAGTGAGCAGTCGGCCTAACAGGAATCGGTTCCTCAATCGGATCAACCCCTTCAAAGTCAATTGCCAGCTCCCTGATTTGGGGAAGCCTTTCCAGCATCTTCTTCCTTCCCAGGTGCCTTAAGTCAAGGTAAACAAACTCATTCCCCTCATCATCCTTAAATCCCCTACCCTCGAGGATTTCTGTCTCAATTGCCCTCGAAACGAGATCCCGAGGGGCAAGCTCCATTTTCTCCGGGGCATACCTCTTCATAAACCTCTCGCCCTTGTTATTTATCAAGTACCCGCCTTCTCCTCTCGCTCCTTCGGTTACCAGGATTCCCGTTCTCCTGAGGCCGGTCGGGTGAAACTGAACAAACTCCATGTCTTTTAGGGGAATACCGGCCCTTAAAGCCATTGCCGGACCGTCTCCGGTATTACCAAGAGCGTTTGAAGTCCTTTTCCAGTAAATCCTTGCGTGACCGCCAGTTGCGAGGATCACAGCTTTTGCCCTTATGCCGTGAACTTCTCCCGTTTTAAGATCAACAGCAACAATTCCGGCAATCCTCTCTCCGTTGTGAACCAAGGAGAGGGCAAACCACTCATCGAGGAAAGTAACGTTGTTCTTTAAACACTGCTCATAAAGGGTTTGAAGCATCACGTGACCTGTTTTGTCGGCGGCATAGCAGGTTCTCGGGAAGGAAGCTCCCCCGAAAGGCCTCTGGGCTATCCTTCCGTCCTCCAACCTGGAAAAGGGAAGCCCCATGTGCTCCATTTCCCTGATGATCTTAGGAGCCGTTTCACACATAAGCTCTACTGCGTCCTGATCGGCAAGGAAGTCGCTCCCTTTGACCGTATCATAAGAGTGCTTCTCCGGACTATCGGGAGCAACGTTTCCCAGGGCTGCGTTAATACCTCCCTGTGCTGCCCCCGTGTGAGAACGGGTAGGAAAAACCTTACTGATTACTGCAACCTTCAGTCCTTTCTTCTTACTCGTCTCAAGGGCCGCGTAAAGACCGCCTCCCCCTGCTCCGACGATTACAATGTCGTACTGAAGCATTTCTCCTCCGGTTCTTTCGAACTTTGTTTTAAAGATTTTATTAGACTCTAAAAACCTATACGGGAGCAGCCTTTAAGTAACAAATCCTTTAAAGAATTGTAAAAATTTTGTAAAATTTTAAAGCTGAAGAGATTTTATAAAATTATAAAGTTCTTATTATTTTACCGAGGAGGGCTTGATGCTCGAGTACGATATAGTAATCGTCGGCGGGGGCGGAGCCGGACTCTATGCTGCTCTGTGGGCAGCGGAAAACACGATACTGAAAGTTGCCGTTATGACCAAGGTATACCCGACCAGATCCCACACAGGTGCCGCAGAAGGAGGAATAAATGCCGTCCTCACTCACTCCATCGGAGACAGTCCGGAAGCCCATGCTTACGACACGGTTAAGGGAAGCGATTTCTTGGCCGATCAGGATGCCGTTGACATCATGTGCAAGATGGGAGCTGCTGTAATCTACGACATTGCCCACAGGGGAGTTCCTTTCTCCAGAAGGCCTGACGGCAGAATTGCCCAAAGGCCCTTCGGGGGAGCTTCTTTCCCCAGAACTTGCTACGCCGCCGACAAAACAGGTTTCTATATACTCCAAACGCTTTACGAACAGTGTCTGAAGAACAACGTTACATTCCTCAACGAGTGGTTTCTCCTCTCAATAATCCACAACGGCGAGAGAGTTGAAGGGCTTACCGCCTGGGACATAAGGAACGGAGGTGTTCACCTGATAAAGACCAAGGCCGTAATCCTTGCAACCGGCGGTCACGCGAGAATCTACTGGAACAGAACGTCCAACGCTCTCGGAAATACAGGGGACGGAACAGCGGCTGCCCTCCGGGCAGGTCTTCCCCTGAAAGACATGGAGTTTATACAGTTTCACCCGACCGGACTTGCAAAAACGGGAATTCTCGTAACTGAAGGAGCAAGGGGAGAGGGAGGATACCTGAGGAACAGGGACGGAGAGCGGTTCATGAAAAGGTATGCGCCGGAGAAAATGGAACTGGCGCCAAGGGACATCGTTGCCAGGGCTATCCAGACGGAAATAGACGAAGGAAGGGGGTGCGGTCCCCGGGGGGATTACATCTGCTTAGACCTCACCCACCTCGGGGAAGAAAGGATAAACGAAAGACTCCCTCAGACGAGAGAACACGCAATACTCTACGAGGGAGTTGACCCGGTAAGAGAACCGATACCGATCGCTCCCACAGCCCACTACTCTATGGGAGGCATAGATACTGACAAGCTCGGAAGGACTGGAATAAAGGGACTGTACGCCGCAGGAGAATGCGCCTGCGTCTCCGTCCACGGAGCGAACAGGCTCGGGGGAAACTCTCTCCTTGACGTTTTAGTTTACGGGAGACTTACTGCCCTCGAGGCCGTCAAGTACGCCGATGAAGCCCCCGAGACGAACCCATCTGTGGCAAAGCAGAAAGACGACGAGAGGCGGATTCTGGAACTCATGGAATCAGAAGGAAAGGAAAAATTGCCCGAACTAAGGAGAGAACTTGGAGAGACCATGATGAAACACTTCGGCGTATTCAGAGAAGAGTCTTCAATGAAGAAAGGCCTTGAAAAGCTCATGGAGATAAGGGAAAGGGCAAAACACGTTAAAGTCCACGATACGGGAAAAAGGTTCAATACCGACCTCATCTCCGTTCTGGAGTTCTTAAACCTCGTTGACCTTGCCCCGGCGGTAGCAGTGCCGGCAATTGAGAGAAGGGAAAGCAGGGGTTCTCACGCCAGGAGAGACTACCCAAACAGGGACGATAAAAACTTCCTGAAGCATTCAGTAGTCGAGCTAAAGAACGGGGAGTACAAGCTCTCGTGGAAGCCCGTAAAGATAACCAAGTTCCCGCCGGAAGAGAGGAAGTACTAAGGAGGAGCTAAATGGAAACAGCAACCCTAAAGGTCTTCAGGTTTGATCCCGATAAGGATAAAGTACCTTACTACCAGGATTACGAAGTTCCAGTCGAAGGAACGCTCCTTAATGCCCTCCTCTACATAAAGGACAACCTTGACCCGACCCTCTCCTTCAGGGCATTCTGCAGGAGTGAGGTCTGCGGTTCCTGTGCAATGAAAGTAAACGGGAAGACAAAACTGGCCTGCAAAACGCCCATGAAGGAGTTAGTGGAGACATGGAAGGGAAAACCGCTAAGGATTGACCCCCTGGATCACCTTAAAGTTATAAGAGACCTCGTAGTCGACATAGATAAGCCCATTGAGAAGATGAAAACCCTTATTCCGTGGCTCGTCCCCGACCCTCGGGTTGTCCCCACAGATCCGATGCACGAGAGCATAATATACCCCGAAGAGCTTGAAGCCTACAAAGATCAAATCCACTGTATGCTCTGCTTCTCCTGCTATTCTGCCTGTGAGGCTGTCGAGGACTACGAGAGGTATAGGGGACCCTTCGCTTTCTCAAGAGCCTACAGGTTTCAAGTAGACAGGAGAGATATAGAGACGGCGAAGGAAAAAAGGATCAGATACGCAATATCGGGAGGCCTCTGGAGTTGCGTTCAGTGTCAGAAGTGTTTGTACGTGTGTCCCAAGGGAGTAAAGCCGGCCGAGGATATCCAGAACCTTAGAGGCCAGGCCGTAAGAAAAGGGTTTACCGATAAACCCGGAGCTAAGAAACTCAAGCACTATGTTGACTGGATATACGCAACCGGCCAGATCAACAGGCTCTACCTTCCCGAAGAGGTTTATGGAAACAGGGAAGCCAGGGAAAAACTTACAAAAGCTTACGAGGAAATGGGCGTAGAGGTATGGGAAGTTCCAAAACCCACAAAGGGACTTATGAAGTTCAGGGATATTTACCTTGAAATTCTCTCTAAGGAAGAAAAAGCCCTCGACCTCGATTTTTCCCACGTCAGGAAAATCGACAAAATGGTCAGCGATATCTTCAAGGCGGACATCTGCACGATCGTTGACAGAGTCCACGAGGAAGGGAAGGGCGGGAAACTCATAGAGAAGCTCAAGGGGCTTTTCGGAGGTGATAATGGTTAAGGTCGGCTTCTACCAGGGCTGCTGTTTTCAGGGGCAAGATGCGCACATGTTTGAAACGATGAAGAAAACATTTAAGGCCATTGACGTTGAGCTTGTACTCCTTGAAGAAACAACGTGCTGCGGCGGCAATACAATTGACGAGGAAAACAGGAAGCTCTCTTACGCTATAAATGCAAGGAACATCGCTTTAGCAGAGGCAAAAGGATTAGACATGCTTATTTCCTGCAATACCTGTTACATGGTCATAGCAAAAGCAAAGAGAGCAATGGACAAAAACAAGAAACTGAGAGAGGAAATTAACAATTTACTGAAGGAAGAGGGACTTGAATACAGGGGGACAAACAGGATATACCACCTGCTGGACTTCTTCAGAGACGTTGTCGGATACGATAGGATAAGAAAAGCCGTTAAAAGGCCTCTTAAGGGCTGGAAGGTAGCAGCATATTACGGCTGCCACGTCCTCTACCCTAGGGAGACTGCAGTAGATAACAGCGATAACCCATCTTCCCTTCAGGAAATCCTTAAAGCCCTCGGGGCAAAAGTTATAGATGAATACGAAAATAAGGATGCCTGCTGCGGTTACCACTCCTTTTACACGGATAAAAACATGACGCTGAAAAAGCTCGATAAAATCCTCGGAAGCGTAAGGGAAGCGGGAGCAGACATCATTGCAACCCCCTGTCCCCTCTGTTTTAAGTCGTTCGACATTTACCAGACCAATATGGAAAACCCTCCCGGTGTCCCTTCCTCATTCCTACCGGAACTGATGGCCTACGCCTTCGGAATAAGCAAGGAGGAATCGGGACTTTCTCACCACCTCATTAAGGTAGAAAAAGACTAACCTAACTCCCCCTATCGGGGGAGTTTTTAGCCGGATAGGAGCAGAGATCCCTTAGGGGACACTCTTTACACCGGGGATTCCTAGCCCTGCAAAACTCCCTTCCTAACCGGATGAGGTCGTAGTGAAATCTCCTGTTAAACTCCGCGTCAAAGTGGCTTTCCATAAACTCAGAAATTTTTTCTCGGCTCCAACCCTCCGGAAAAATTCCCAATCTCTTCAGAACTCTGAAACAGTGGGTATCTATCGGAAAGGTGTTTTTACCGAAAGCAAACGTCAGAACAACCCTTGCCGTTTTTGAACCAACAAAGGGATAAGAGGTAAGAAGTTTTATCGCTTCCTTCTCCGAAAGTTTTTTAAGCTCCTTTTCGAGTCTTTCCCAATCGCCGAGAACAGAATTAAGGGCTTCAAGTTTTTGATTAAACATTCCACAAGGCCTGATTGCTCCCAGTACTTTATCCCGGGGAAGTTCAGGAACTTTCAGCAAATTTCCCTTTGTAAGTTCTTTCAGGTTTTCAAGACACCTTTCGGCATTTTTATCGGTAGTATTCTGGCTAAGGATAGTAAAAACCATCTGTTCAACGGGAGTTCTTCCGGGACGGTAGGCTTTCGGATATCTTTCCCTGAGCCTACGAGCTACTTCCCTGATCTTTTCAAGAAGCTGTTTCTCATCCATTCAAAAATCCGGCAAGCTTTAAAGCCTTTTCCAAATCCTTTTGAAATTCCGGTTCTCCCTTTCTGTTCCTCAGGAGGTATGCCGGGTGAAAAGTGGGAATAACCGATATCTCTCTTTCTCCCACCCTAATTTTTTGCTCTTTGCCCCTTATCTTTGAAATGGCTGCTTTTTCGGGAAGGTTTAAAATCGTCCTTGCCGCAAAAGCACCGAGACACAAAATCACATTAGGAGCTATAAGCTCAATTTGCTTTTCAAGGTAAGGCCAGCAAGCCTCTATTTCATCCGGAGCAGGATTCCTATTGTTGGGAGGCCTGCACTTCACCACGTTGGTTATGTAAACCCTGTCCCTGCTTATCCCGTAAAGGTTAAGGAAGCGGGTTAAGAGCTGTCCGGCCCTTCCGACAAAGGGTCTGCCCTGAAGGTCTTCCTGCTCTCCCGGAGCTTCACCCACAAACATCAGGTTCGTTTCGGGATCTCCTTCCCCAAAAACCACGTTCGTCCTGGTTTTACACAGCCTGCACTTGCAGCACTTCTTTACTTCTTCCTCCAGCCTCTTCAGCTCATCAACCGAACTGCCCAAGTTCGCCTCCTCAGTCCCTAACCTGACGTCCTCGTATCCCAAAAGTTTCAGGAAAGAAACAAACTTTTCAAGCTCCTCCAATAAATTCCTCCCTCAGATTGCCGTCGGCTATCCAAGTCGTTTCACCTTCCAGATAGACTTCCTTCATCTCCGCATCAAAGTAAACCCTGAGCCTTTCTCCGCTTCTTACCTCAACTTCTACAGGCGAGGGAATGCTAAACAGCCTTGCAGCCACCAGCGCAGAAGCAACCGACCCCGTTCCGCAGGCAAGGGTTTCCCCCTCAACGCCTCTTTCGTAAGTCCTAACAACAACTCTGTCAGCCCTTACCTCGGCAAAGTTAACGTTTACCCCGGCCGGCGAGAAAAACTCACTAAACCGCACCTTTCTGCCGACCCCTTCTACATCGACCGCATCAACTCTATCAACGAAAACAACAGCGTGGGGAACTCCCGTATTAACAAAGTGAAGGTTAAGGCCTTCAACCTTTAAATCAAAGAGAAAGTCCCTCGGAGGGGTAAGCTTTACCTTTACACTTCTACCTTTAACCTCCGCAGAGATAACGCCTGCTCCTGTCTCAATCGTCAGGTTTTTCGGTGCAATTCCCCTCTCATAAGCAAACCGGGCGGCGCACCTTGCACCGTTCCCGCACATCTCGGCAGTCGAACCGTCAGAGTTGTAGAACCTCCACTTTACAGTAGCCCGGCCAGAATCCTCAATGAGTATGAGACCGTCTGCCCCTATCCCCCTTTTCCTGTTACAGATCTTCCTAACCGCAAAAGAGACGGGGTGCTTTCCGACAAATTTCTCAAACTTCCCGTCCCTATTATCAACGATGATGAAGTCGTTCCCGGTTCCTTCAAGCTTTGAGAACTCCATCACTCCGCCTCTTCCCAAACTTGAGGGAGTAGAAATCTCCGGAGCTTCCCTACGCGGGTTCTGGGAAGCTCCCTGTCAACGACCTTAAACTCCTTAACTCTCTTGTAGGGCTGGAAGTGCTTCGTTACGCGGTGAAGCTCCTCTTTTATAAACTTCCTGACGTCCTTAACACCTTCCTCAACGAGAAGCTCAAAATCCGGTCTCACGAGGGCTTTCAATGTTCCATCGTAGAAAACGCCGGCTTCCAGAATATAAGGGCTTTTGAGTATCTCTATCTCTACATCCTCGGGATAAACATTCTTACCGTTGTCAAGAACGATGACTTCCTTTGCTCTCCCGGTTATGTGGATGAATCCGTCCTCATCCACGTAACCCAAATCACCCGTGTGAAACCATCCGTCCTTTATTACTCTTTCCGTCTCTTCAGGCTTGTTATAATAGCCCTTCATAACGTTAGGGCCTTTCACTATTATCTCTCCCTTCTCAGTTACCCTTACCTCAACATCCTTTACAGGAGGACCTACACTCCCTATCTTCTTCCTGTCAGGCCTGTTAACGGAGATCAGGGGAGAAGTCTCTGTAAGGCCGTACCCTTCGAGTATATTAAAACCGAAAGCCTCCAGATCCTTCCAAACCTCTTCGCTGAGCTTAGCCCCTCCGCTTATCATAAAGCGGAGCTTCCTGCCTATCCTGTCGTGAACCTGCCTAAAAAACTTTCTTTCCATAGGCTTAACATCAAGCCGTCTAAAAAGCTTCAAAGCACCGAGAACAACCCTCCGTTTAAGAGCCGGAAGCCTTTTTATCTCTATCATAATGTTGTGATGGATTACCTGATAGAGCTTCGGAACCCCGACCACTATAGTCACTTCCTGCTCATTAATAGTCGAAAGTATGTCCGTCGGAGTCATTTTTTCTATAAAAACAAGAGGCAATCCCAAAGCCATAGGGAGAAGAACCGTAATCGTCAGCGGGTAAGTATGGTGAAAGGGCAGTATAGCAACGAACCTATCCTCGGGCGTCAAGAACCCAAGCTCCTCCACCGCCTTGACGTTGTGATCTAAGTTTCCCAGCGTAAGCATAACCCCCTTGGGATTTCCCGTAGTACCGGAGGTGTAAAGGATTACGGCAACTTCCTCTGCATTCCTTGAAACTACCCTGAACTTCCCGTTCTCAACTTCCTTAAGGGCATCAACGTTCATCACCTTAACATGGTATCCTATATTCTTAGAAGCTTCCTTAACCTTCCCGTAGTTCTGGTTGCTGGTTATAACGCACCTCGGCTGGCAGTCCTTCAGTATGTTAAAAAGCTCCTCTGCAGACAGGAGGTAATCTACCGGAACGGCAATGCCTCCCGAGAAGAGGACGGAGTAAAAAGAAGAAACCCACTCGGGTCTGTTTTCCATAAATATGACCACCCTATCTTCAGGGGAGATACCAAGTTCCGACTGAACCGCGGCTATCTGCCTTCCAAACTCTCTATAAGTAACAGGAAAGTACTTTCCGTTCTTTTTTCCGATTAAAATTTCCTTCTCGGGCATAGACTCTATATTCTCTCTTACTCTGTCCAGAAACACTACCGCACCCGCTCCTAAACAAGGTCTATGATGTCCCTTATATCCTTTTTCCTCTCCTCCAAAACCTCAACGAGTTCTCTGGCTTCCTTTTTCGAAACACTCTTGGTTTCAGGAACTCTGAGAACTTTCACTTTCAAAAACCTTGTTACAGTATCAATTTCCACCACATCACCGGGCTTAACTTCCTTTGAAGCCTTTACCGCCTGGCCGTTAATTTTCACCACTCCCCTGTCGCACAGCTCCTTGGCCAGAGTTCTCCTCTTTACCACTCTTGCCAGCTTCAGAAATTGATCTATCCTCACCTCTTTCCCTCTTCTTCCTGATGTTTGACGGAATT
Source organism: Desulfurobacteriaceae bacterium (assembly GCA_027063785.1). GTDB lineage: Bacteria > Aquificota > Aquificia > Desulfurobacteriales > Desulfurobacteriaceae > JAMORC01. The sequence goes on along the minus strand of JAMORC010000063.1, from coordinate 93,100 downwards.
GAAAATATCTTGAAGAGCAACGACAGGAACCCGGCAGTCAAAAAACCGGCAATGAAAGAAAAGACAATAACGACAAAAACCTTCGTGCGGAAGACACCGATAAGCGGAATGGTAACTTCAACATCTTGAAAGTTATGCAGGGCAAAGAGCGTGACCCCGATAACAATCACTGCAATAACAACTGCATAAAAGTTCTGCTTAAGAGTCATAAGCTTCCCCGCTAAAAAGTTAAAAATATCGCCGTTATCCCGACGGACATTAAACCGAGTAAAAGGACAGCTCCGTTAAGGACCATTGAAACGGCATGCAGCCTCTTAAACTTATCGTACAGATCCCTGTTACCGCTCCTGTAAAATTCAGCCTTTAAAAGGCCGGCTTTCGGCACGATGAAGAAACCGTTTACGAAGTTCAAGAAGTTCATAACAAGGAGCAGGAGTAAATTAAGCCATCCGAAAACAGTTATATTCCCCTTTTCCAAAAAATAGAAAGAAATCAGTGCCGTCAATCCAAACACGTAACCGAGAAGGAAGTATTTGGGAAAGACAGACCCGGTGTACTTACCGGCCTCTTCCTTCGGCAAAACCTTAAAGGCAGTCGGCGCACCTACAACGGTAAAGAAGAAAATCCCACCCACCCACAGAGTAAGGGCATACAGGTATGCCGACTTCAAGAAAAAGTACATCTTTTCCTCCTAAAGGTCTGTCCACTTAAGGCTTATTACATCCACGGGGCAGTTCTCAACACAGACACCACAACCGTTACACCTTTCAGGGTGCATAACAACCGCTTTATCCCCGCTCATAACAAAAACCTCGTTAGGACAGACCTCAACGCAGATGCAGCAGCCGATACAGCCGGCCTGATCAATATAAGGAACAACCTTCAAATACCCAACCTCATCTTAAACGCTTTTACCGTGTTAAAAAGAAGCATCGTTACGGTCATAGGGCCCACACCGCCAGGAACAGGAGTAATGGCTGAGGCCTTCTCCTTTACCGCATCAAAATCCACATCACCGACTATTTTACCGTCAACCCTGCTTATTCCTATATCAATTACTACCGCCCCCTCCTTAACCATATCTGCCTTTATCAGGTGAGGAACACCGGTGGCAACACAGAGGATATCAGCTCTTCTGGTATAGGAAGAGAGGTCTTCGGTATAAACATGACAGACGGAAACCGTGGCATTTGCATTTAAAAGCATATTAGCCAGAGGCTTCCCTACAATGTTACTGTGACCGACCATAACGGCGTTCTTCCCCTGCAGCTCTATGCCGTACTCCTCAAAGAACTTCATAACGCCGGCAGGTGTGCAGGGCATAAGTCCTTCATCGTAGAGGCCGAGAGTGCACTTTCCCACGTTAACGGGATGGAAACCGTCAACGTCCTTTTCCGGGGAGATGTAGTTTACAACCTCCCTGCAGGAAAGTCCGCCGGGCAGCGGAAGCTGAACAATTATTCCGTCAACCGTTTCGTCATTATTAATCTCAGATACCACCTTGTTTAACTCTTCCTGTGTGGTAGCTTCAGGTAGCCTTTTAACAACCGACTCGATCCCGACTTTTTGAGAAGCCTTCTCCTTGTTTCTGACGTAAATCTCACTGGCCGGATCATTCCCCACAAGAACAACCACCAGTTTGGGAGGGCGACCGACTTTCCTTTTAAGCTCCTCAACCTCCTCCCTAAGCTCACTTCTTATCTTCTCGGACAGCCTTTTACCGTCGAGTATAACTGCCATCTTCTCTCCTCTCGTAAAGATCAAAGACCCTTTCGTAGTTTATCACTTTGCCCGAATCATCAACTTCAAATAAAACGCCACAAAACTGAATAAGATGCGGTTTTTCGGGAACTTTAAACTTAACGGGAAGTTGCTTAACAAACCTCTCAATTCCCTCTTCAACTCCCATACCTATTACCGTATCGACAGCTCCGCACATCCCCACGTCCGTCATATAAAGAGTCCCCTTCGGAAGAAGTCTGAGATCCGCCGTTTGAACGTGAGTATGGGTGCCGAAAACTGCCGTTGCCCTACCGTCGGCATAGTAGCCGAAAGCCTGCTTTTCCGAGGAGGCCTCTCCGTGAAAATCAACGACCATCAGGTCGTAACTTCCAGCCATCTCCTCGCATATAGAATCAAAAACCCTAAACGGGTTATCGAGGCATTCCATAAATACCCTTCCCATTAGATTAACCACAAGCACTCTGACTCCGTTAACATCCACAAGAGTAAATCCTTTTCCCGGAGTCCCCGGAGGATAGTTTGCAGGCCGCAGAACGGGATACTTATCTATGAACTGGTAAATATCCTTCTTGTCAAAGATATGGTTTCCCCCGGTTATAACATCTACACCGTAGTTTACAAGGTTTTTCGTTATCTTCTCAGTAAGGCCAAATCCCCCCGCAGCATTTTCCCCGTTAGCTATGCAGAGATCAAACCTGTCCCTGTTCTCCTCAAGCCAGATGTGAAGCGCCCTCCTTCCCGGACGACCCACAACGTCCCCAACAAAGAGTACTTTCACAGCACCTCCAGTTCAGAAACCATTGATTTTACCTGCTCCTTAAGGTGCAGTAGATCTCCCGTATTACACAGGAGGTAGTCGGAGTATTTTATCTTTTCCGCGTACGGAAGCTGAAGAGAATCCCTCCTTACGGCTTCTTTAAATCCAAAACGCCTCGCCGCTCTGAGGAGTCTCTGTCCCTTATAAGCGTAAACAAGAACGATTCTGTCAAACCTCTCCTGCCAGCCGTACTCAACGAGAACTGCCGCCTCAACGAAGACTAAACTTTTTTCCCTTAAACTCTCAATTCTTTTAAGAAGCTCCGGATGAGTTATGGATGTAAGGATGTTCAGCTTCCCGGGATCAGAAAAGACTATCTTCCCGAGCTTTTTCGTATCTATCAGTCCGTCGGGAGTAAGTATTTCGCTTCCAAAAGCTCTCAGTACCTCTTCAAAGCAGGGAGAATCCGGAAGGAGAAGCTCCTTGGCCATCTTGTCAGCATTGTAGACGGAATAACCCATAGCTTTCAGGAAGTTTGAAACGGTTGACTTTCCAGAACCTATGTTACCGGTTATTCCCACCAGCAAAGGGATCTCCTTTCTTCTCGAGGAAGCTCTCAAACACCGGAACTATCATAACGGCGACGGGAACAGATATAACGATTCCGAGAAAGCCTCCCAGGTATCCGCCGACGAATATCGAGAAGAGGATCAGAAGGGGATTTATCCCCGTTGCGTGGCTCATAACAACCGGGTAAAGGAGGTTCTCTATCCCGGCCTCCGAAAGGAAAACAACAAGGACTCCGACGACAGCCGCAAGCTCTCCGTTATCAAACACGGCAAGCAGTAAAGACGGAATAAGCCCGGAAAAGAAGCCTACGTAAGGGATCATATTCAGAATGCCGGCAACAAAACCTATAAGGAAAGAGTACTTTATGCCTACAAAGTAGAGACCAACGGCTATGTAAAAACCGACAAAGAAAGCAACAAGGATCTGCCCCAAAAGGTAACTGGACAGAGAACTGTGGACTTTATCTACCAGTAACTTTAACTCACCTTGAATTGAAGAGGGAGCAACAGCTATATAAAGCCTGTAAATTTTCTCAGCATTTACCAGGAAGTAGTAAATGAGAAGGGGAATAAGAACGGCGTTAATCAAAAGGGCAACAGCGGAGAAGAATCCGGAAAACACTTTGGAGACGAAGTTACCTATAGGAATGGTTCCGATCTGTGAGTATAGACTTCCGAGGAAAGCACCGATACTCGAAAAATCGAAGTGAAACTTCTCGGGAAAGTGTTTCCCGACAAACTTGTAAAGAAAAGCATCGAGCTTATTTGCAAGGATCGGAAGGTAGTTTATGAAGCTCTGCACCTGCTCTACAACCGTAGGAAGTATTACAAAGAGGGCAATAACAATGAAGGCAAAAATAGTAAACAGGGTAAAAAGGGCAGAAAGAGTTTTTTTCTCTCCCGTAATTCTTATAAACAGGTTGAAAATAGGGAAAGAAATATAAGCAAGCACCGAAGCTACAAAGAAAGGCATTATCGCCGGTTTAAGGTAAAAAAGCATGAACAGAAGAACAGCAAGGCTTGCAATAAAGTACAGTTCCGGCATATACCTACGCACTGCTAATCTCCTTAAGCCCCCTGAAGGCATAGTCAAATGCCGACAGAATAGTCAGTAAACCTGTCAAGGAAAAGACTCCACTTAAACAATATTTCGGACAGATAGAACAGTTCAAGTTCAAAAGTGTTAAGAAAAGGGTAAAAAATTGCGAAAATGCAGTTACTTTTCCCAAAAGAGTAGGCCTTATCTTATCGAGCTTTCCGAAAGTTGCAAGGAGCCACCCTCCGAAGAGCAGCAGAACATCCCTGCTTAAAACAATAACGGCAAGCCACACGGGAATTATCCTGTCTATATACGAAAGAAGAGCAAAACCCGAATCGATAAGAGCCTTATCGGCTATAGGATCGAGAATTATCCCTATAGCAGTAACTTGAGATAGCCTCCTCGCAAGAAAACCGTCAAGGGCATCACTGAGGGCGGCAATAAGGAATACGAAAAGCGCCAACTTGAAATCCCTGTAAAAAATGGCCATAATGAAGACCGGCACTATAAAGACCCTTAAAAGGGTAACGGCATTAGGTGCGTTTATCATCTATCCTCCGGAGGAAACGTGGAGATTCCCTGGATAAGGGATTTAATTTTACGATTTCTCAACGAAGATCTCTCGTCAATCGGGGATTTATCCACCGCCTCCCTTCCCCCCCGGGAAGGAAAAGCAGAAGTCATTGCAAAGGAAGACTTCATTCTCTGCGGAATTCCTTTCTTCGAAATGGTCTTCAAACTTTACGACCCCTCAGTCACTTTTAGCTGGAGGAAGGAAGAGGGAGAGGAAGTTAAAAAAGGAGAAATCATCGGAAAGGTAAGCGGAAACCTTAAAACAATTCTTATATGTGAGAGAACTGCACTTAACCTGCTGCAGAGACTCTCCGGAATAGCCACCGAAACAAGGAAATACGCAGAGAGGCTGAGGGAAACAGGAATTACGCTACTTGACACCAGGAAAACAACCCCCGGACTTAGAGCGCTGGAGAAGTACGCAACAAGGATCGGAGGCGCGAGAAACCACAGGTTCGGCCTCTTTGACGCCGCCATGGTAAAGGATAACCACATAAGAGCCTACGGCGGAGTAGCAGAAGCCGTCAAAGCGGTTTACAATACTATCCCTGCAACAGCGAGCATTGAAGTAGAAGTGGAAAATTGGGATCAGCTGGAAAAACTCCTCCAGGTAATTGAAATGGTCGATATAGTAATGCTCGACAACTGGAAGTTTGAGGAAGTAAACGCTGCCGTCGAACTCCTTAAAAGCAGAAAACCGGGTATAAAGATTGAACTGTCCGGCGGAATAACGCTTGAATCCTTAGAGAAAGTGAAAGGATTAAAAGTCGACTTCATCTCCACCAGCAAGATCATAACGGGAGCAACTTGGGTAGACGTAAGTATGGAGGTGGTATGAATCTTCATCCTTTAAACGTACTGGACGGTCTCGTCATAATTACAATCGGATGGAACATAGTAAGAGGTTTTAACAAGGGATTCGTAGAGGAAATAATATCGATATCCGGGCTGGCCCTCAGCGTTTTACTGGCCTTTAAACTATCCCATCCCCTTGCAAACTTCCTCTACTCCTCACCAGACCTTTCCCAGGTATTGACCGCCGGGTTTATCATCTTTACGGCCGTATTTCTGACCTTTAAATACTTCGCCTTCTACATTGAAAAGTCGGTAAACAAAACCGCTTTCGGAATAGTTAACAACCTGCTGGGATTCCTGTTCGGCATAGTCAGGGGAATAGCAATTGCTTCAATTATTGTTTTTGCAGTTTCAATACTCTCTCCCGACGGTTATCTGATAAAGAGAAGCTACATAGGAGGAATTACCGTTCCTGTGATTGACAAAGCACTTGAATTCGCAACCGGTCTAATCCCCGAAAATGACAGGAAAATGGTTGAGGGAAACTGGAAAAAAGCCAGAAAATACCTGCTTTCAAACCTTAAGAAGTGGAAGGGGGAAAACTCCCCCTAGGAATTAAAGTCCCTTTCGATACAAGTACTTAATCAGGTCAACAAGCCTGTTGGAGTAGCCCCACTCGTTATCGTACCAGGCAAGGATCTTAACGAGATTCCCTCCGATAACATCGGTGCTCTTTCCGTCAACTATTGCGGAACGGGAATCTCCGAGGAAATCAATAGACACAAGTTCTTCTTCGGTATAGCCAAGTATTCCCTTCAACTCCCCTTCCGCAGCCTTTTTGAGTGCACCGTTTACTTCATCTACTGTAACTTCCTTTTCTAACTGGCAAACAAAGTCAATGAGGGAAACGTCGGGGGTGGGAACCCTGATAGATATACCGTTAAACTTGCCTTTAAGTTCAGGGATCACAAGACCCACGGCTTTTGCCGCTCCGGTAGTCGTGGGAATCATGGAGAGAGCTGCCGCCCTTGCCCTCCTGTGATCCTTGTGAGGAGCATCAAGAAGCCTCTGATCCATTGTATAAGCGTGAACCGTCGTCAAAAAGCCCGAAACAATTCCGAAGTTCTCGAGAAGAACTTTTGCCACAGGGGCCAGACAGTTAGTAGTACAAGAAGCATTGGAAATAATGTTGTGTTCATCCGGATTGTAATCCTTCTCATTAACGCCCATGACTATCGTAATATCGGGGTTTTTTGCCGGAGCAGATATTACGACCTTTTTTGCACCGGCAGAAAGGTGCTTTGAAGCTCCTTCCCTGTCCCTGAACCTGCCTGTAGCCTCAAGGACAACATCAACCTCAAGATCTTTCCAGGGAAGTTCTCCGGGATCCGGATGGGAAAAGACCTTTACCCTTTTACCGTCAACAACAATCTCGCTTCCCTCTGCGTAGACCTCAGTTCCGAATCTACCGTGGACTGAGTCGTACTTAAGGAGGTGAGCCAGCGTTCCCGCATCCGTCAGGTCGTTAATCGCTACGACCTCAACCTCCGGATCGTGGTGAACAATTCTGTAAAAGCTCCTTCCAATCCTTCCGAAGCCGTTTATGGCTACTCTTACGGCCATAGTTCCTCCCGCGAGTTTTTGTTTGTTAGATGATAAACTTTTTAACTACGTTTCTCAAAGGAGAACTCCTTGGAAGGGATTCTTTTAGGAATCGTTATTCTCCTTGCAACCCTGATCTTTATCCTGGGATACCTGGTCATTAAAGAGAGAGAGAAAAGGCGAAAGCTGATCGAACAGATAAGGAGAAAAGAGAGGGACAGAGAGAGTAAAGGTTTTGATAAGTCAAAGCTTCTGACAAGGGCCTTAAGCCTTATAAGAGAAGGAATAGTAATAATGGATCCCTACGGAAGAATAGTCTTTACCAATAAACTGGCCAGAGAGCTTCTCGACATTTCTCCGGAGGATGCGGGGAAGTTCTTTTACCAAGCCATAAAGAACTTCGACGTTGTCAGCATGATAAACGAGAGCTTCAATAAAACGTACAGAGTCTGGCAGGAAAAGAAAATAAAAGATCGCTACGTTCAGATGATTTTCGGCTCCGACATGGATGAAAAAGTCCTCCTCCTCATAGACCTAACCCCCATGAAAAAGTACGAAAACCTTAAGAAAGACTTCATAGCAAACGTTTCCCATGAACTTAAAACGCCGGTTGCGGCTATGAAGCTCTCCCTGGAAACGATCGAGGAAGAGTGCAAAAATAACCCGAGGGCCATTCCCTTTATAAGAAAAGCACTGGAAAGAGTAAATTACATGGAACAGTTAATAGAGGACCTCATAACCCTTTCTCAGCTTGAAAGCGTAGACTATAAGCTCAGTCCGGTAGAAATAAAGTTACTCCCGTTTGTAAGGAATATCCTGAAAGACCTCTCAGACTTCATAGTCCAGAAAAACTTAAAAGTCGAGATAAAAATCCCCAACAACGCCGAAGTACGGGCAGATGAAAAAATGCTCCACGCTATACTTAAAAACCTCATCGATAACGCGATTAAGTACAACAGGGACGGCGGGAAAATAGAAATAGCCTTTAAAGAACTTAAGAATGAGTACGAAATATCGGTATGCGACACAGGAAGGGGCATTCCGAAGTCCCACCTTCCGTTCATATTTGAAAGGTTCTACAGAGTTGAACGCTCCCGTTCAAGGAAACTGGGAGGAACGGGACTCGGCCTTTCTATAGTAAAGCTTGCTACGGACAGAATGGGAGGAAAGGTTGAAGTTGAGTCAGAGGAAGGAAAAGGCACCTGTTTCAGGATTTACCTGCCAAAAGGTTAGTTTATGCTATCATTACCACCACCGAAGCTTACCGGGGGTAAAATGAGTAGGTTAGTAGCGCTCCTTTTGTTTTTAATGCTCTTTGTTTCTCCAGCAGCGACGTTTGCCCAGAAACCGGGAGAAATCATAGAAAAGGTTGAAGTAATAGGGAACGAAGCAGTGCCGAAAAGCACAATTCTCTATTACATATCAGAAAAACCCGGGAAGAAGTTCTATCCCGGGGCTGTGGCAAGGGACATAAAAACCCTCTTTAAGCTGGGGTACTTTGAAAACATATCCGTTGACGTAAAAAAAGGCAAAAAAGGCGTTGTTCTCAGGTATTTCGTAAAAGAAAAACCGATAATAACCGACATCGTATTTAAAGGGAATGAAAGCATATCTTCAAAGAAGCTAAAAGAAGAACTAGGGCTCATCTCCGAAGAAGACGAAGAAGAGAAGGAAAAGCAGATCAGAAAGCCTCTCGACTATAAGTTCCTGGATGAACTCAAAGAAAAGATCGAACTTCTTTACTTGAAGAAGGGATATCCCGGAACCGAGGTTTATTACACAATTGAAAGGATTTCCCCGACCCGCGCCGTTGCAACCTTTTACATAAACGAAGGTAAGAAAGCAAACGTCTGCGACATAGAGATAAAAGGCAACAGGGCAATAAGCTCCGGCGATATAAAGGATGTCCTGATAACAAAAGAAAAATCGATTCTCCACCTTCGATTTAACGCACCTTTATCAAGGGAAAACCTTGAAATGGATGTTAAAAAAATAAAGGAACTTTACTACAAGAAAGGTTACCTTGACGTTGAGGTAGCAAAACCGGAAGTAATCAGGGAAAAAGGAAACTGCTACAAAGTCATTTACACAATAGTTAAAGAAGGAAAACCTTACAAGTTCGGTCAGATAAAGTTTGAAGGAAATACCCTCTTTAGCTCGAAGGAACTTCTGAAGCTTACGAAAAAGCTAAAGCCGGGAAGGCGTTTCAACCAAGAACTCGTTGATAAGCTCTCAAAGAAAATCGTAAGGAAGTACGGAGAACTCGGCTTTATCTTCGCAGATGCAAGACCTGAGGTAAAACTGAACCCTAAAGCTCACACGGCTGACGTTATTTTCCACATCTACGAAGGTAAGAGGGCTTACGTCAGGTGGATAAGGATAACCGGAAACATAGCTACAAGGGACAGAACTATAAGGAGAGAACTTGACCTTTACGAAACCGGAATATTCAACACCGTCAGGCTCGAAAGATCGGTAAGAAGGCTGTTTAACACCGGGTATTTCGAGAACGTTGACGTCAAGCCGAAAGTCGTTGAAGGGAATAAGGTTGACGTCAACGTCGACGTTAAAGAAAGACTTACCGGAATGTTCTCGGTCGGTGCGGGTTACAGCTCTGTATCGAAGCTCGTAGCTATGGTAAGCCTTTCAAAAGGAAACCTCTTCGGAACAGGGGATTCGGGCTCTATAAGCCTTCAAGCCGGCTCGAGAGTCCTCGACTTTAATATAACCTACAACCACAGGTGGTGGCTTGACAGGCCTCAGACACTATCCCTTGGACTTTTTAATACCAGAATGGAGTACTTCACCTACACCAGCAAGAAAACCGGCTTTTCCGCCATGGTAACGAGAAGGCTCTGGGAAGACTGGAAAGTCGGACTGGGGTACCTTTTCGAGAAGGACAAAATTACGGATATCGACGAAGACGCTCCGGACATCGTCAGGGAAGAGGAAGGAAGTGAAAAGATCGGCCTCTCCACTTTCTTCATTTCAAGGGACTTAAGGGACAACAGGTTCCTCCCGCATAAAGGTGACTACTTTAAAGTAACAACTCAGCTTGCCGGGAACTTCCTTGCGGGGGACAAGAACTTCTACAAAATCATCGGCGAGTATGCTTACTACTTCAATTTCAACGATTTACCGATTGACTTCGACCTTCCGTTCATAGCCTCCGTTCACGCAAAAGCGGGTTATGCCGATGCTTTTGGCAGCACAAGCAGGCTACCCATAGACTACAGGTTCTACGTGGGAGGAGACACCTCCGTAAGAGGCTTCAGCTGGGGTGAAGCCGGACCGAAGGACGAAGACGGAGATGCCGAAGGAGCAAACAGGGAACTTATCTTCAACTTCGAGCTCGGCTACGATGTAACGAAATTCCTGAGACTTATAAGCTTTATTGATGTAGGCGGAGGATGGTGGGACACCTACAAGCTGGGAGATATGAGGAAATCCGCCGGTATTGGACTCAGAGTGCTAACTCCTATGGGTCCAATAAGGCTTGACCTCGGATGGAAACTTGACAGAAAGAGCGGAGAAAGCTCTTCTGAATGGCACTTCGGAATGGGAAGCTACTTCTAAAGGAGGAATAGATGAGGAGGTTATTAACAGCAGCAATCCTTACTGCGCTTTTAAGCGCCGAAACGGCAGTTGCAGCACCGAAGGAAAAAGCAAAGAGTCAGCAGACCTTTGCAGTTTACTACATCAACATGCAGAAGATCTTAAACAGCTCAGTAAAAGGAAAGCAGGCCAAGAGCCTTCTCGAGGCAAAGATAAACAGCGCCAGGGAAAAGATTAAGAAGATGAAAGAGGAAATTGAAAAGTTGAAGAAAGAGCTTCAAAGCCCCGTCCTCAGCAAGGAAGCAAGGGAGAAAAAGGAAATTGAACTCCAGCAGAAAATCAGGGAACTTCAGCGGTTTCAGCAGGATACCCAGATAGAGATTTCAAACCTGGAACAGAAGTACACGATGGAAATCATACAGGAAATTGTCAAGGTCGTTAAACAGTACAGGAAAGAACACAACATCCCGATAATAGTTGAAGTAAGGGAAGCCGGTATCGTCGCGGCCGATCCCAAGTACGACCTCAGCGACAAGATACTGGATATCTACAACAAGCAGGCAGGGAAATGAAGTTATCGGAGATTGCAGAAATCCTGGGATGCCGGCTAATAGGGGACGGCAGCGTCGAAATAAAGGGAATAGGGGAAATAGAATCGGCACAGCCCGGGGAGATAACCTTTTTAACAAACCCCCGCTACAGGAAATTCTTAAAAAAAACCAAAGCTTCGGCCGTTATAATTGACAAACCCGCAGAGGAACTAACGCTACCCCAAATTATATGCAAGGAACCGTACGTTGCTTTCGCAAAACTCCTATCAATACTCTATCCCGAGAAGCTTCCTCCCCCTTCAATCTCAGAAAGGGCCGTTATCGAGGAAGGAGCATCAGTAGGAGACAGGTGCTACATAGGAGCCAACGTTTACATCGGAAAAGGAACAAAAATCGGTAACGGCGCAGTAGTATTTCCGGGAGTCTTTATAGGCAACGAATGTGAAATAGGTGACAACTCTGTAATCTTTCCCAATGTAACTATTTACGACAGAAGCAAAATCGGCAAGTTCGTCAGAATCCACGCCGGAGCAGTCATAGGCTCTGACGGATTTGGATACGCCTTCAGCAAGGAAGAAATGAAAATTTACAAAGTTCCCCAGGTAGGAAGGGTCGTAATTGAGGACTTTGTCGAAATAGGTGCCAACACGACGATAGACAGGGGGACAATAGGAGAAACCGTTATAGGAGAAGGAAGCAAGATAGACAACCTTGTTCAGGTGGGTCACAACGTAAAAATCGGGAAGTACTGCTTCATAGTATCCCAAGTCGGTATATCGGGAAGTACGAGAATAGGAAACTACGTAACTCTGGCCGGGAAAGTAGGAGTTGCCGGCCACATAGAGATTACCGACAACGTAACAGTTGCTGCTAAATCTGGAATAACAAAGAGCATAAAGGAACCGGGAACGTATGCCGGATTTCCCGCAAGACCATACAAAGAATGGAAAAAGATTCAAGCTCTTATTGACAGACTTCCCGAACTTTACCAAAAGGTAAGGGAAATTCTGAAAAAACACGGGAGGTAAAGTATGGAATTTCACGTTAAAGACCTCTCCTTAGCAGACGAAGGTAAGAACAGGATCGAGTGGGCAGAAATGGACATGCCCGTTCTCAGGAAAGAAATCAGGAAAAGGTTCATAGAGGAAAAACCGTTAAAGGGAATCCGAATAGGAGCTTGCCTCCACGTTACCACAGAAACGGCAAACTTGATGAGAACTCTCAAAGAAGGAGGAGCTGAAGTTTACCTCTGTGCTTCAAATCCGCTTTCCACTCAGGATGACGTCGCAGCAGCCCTGGTAAAACATTACGATATTCCCGTCTTTGCAATAAAGGGAGAAGATGAAGAAACTTACTACAAACACATTGAAGAAGTCCTATCAAGGAAACCCAACATAACCATGGACGACGGGGCTGACCTTATTTCAACCCTCCACATGAAACACCGGGAGCTTATAGAAAACGTAATAGGTGGAACCGAAGAAACCACGACCGGAGTTATAAGACTCAGGGCAATGGCAAGACAGGGAGCATTAAAATTCCCCGTCATTGCCGTAAACGAAGCGATGACAAAACACCTGTTTGACAACCGTTACGGAACAGGTCAGTCAACAATAGACGGAATTTTAAGGGCTACCAACAGGCTGCTCTCGGGTTCCACATTTGTCGTTGCCGGCTACGGCTGGTGCGGGAAGGGCGTGGCCATGAGGGCAAAGGGAATGGGAGCCGAGGTAATCGTTACAGAAGTTGACCCGATTAAGGCCATCGAAGCACGAATGGACGGGTTCAGGGTTATGCCCATGGAAAAGGCGGCCGAAATAGGAGATATTTTCTGCACGGTTACCGGTAACATTCATGTAATCAGGAAAGAGCACTTCGAAAGAATGAAGGACGGTGCAATAGTCTGCAACTCCGGCCACTTCAACGTAGAAATCGATATACCGGCCCTTGAGGAGCTTTCTGTAGAGAAAAGAAGGGTAAGGGAATTTGTTGACGAATACAGACTCCCAGACGGAAGAAGAATCTACCTCCTCGCAGAAGGAAGGCTCGTAAACCTCGCAGCAGCAGAAGGACACCCTGCTTCTGTTATGGATATGAGTTTTGCCAATCAAGCCCTTTCCGCAGAGTACCTGACAAAAGAGGGGAAAGACTTAAAGCCGGAAGTATACGTCGTTCCCGAACACCTTGACAGGAAAGTGGCCGAACTCAAGCTCAAGTCAATGGGAATTGAGATAGACACCCTTACACCGGAACAAATAGAGTACCTCAATTCCTGGGAGATGGGAACTTAAAGTGGGACTTATTACCCACCTCATTGAAAAAGCCCTGAAAAGGAGGGAAGGCCTTGCCCTTCCCTCGGGAAATTCAGAACAGTACCTTGATAAGGTTCTTGAAGTCTGGATAGAAAAGGAACCTTCACCCGAGCCGGCAGGGCTTTCCGTTTCTGCAGTTGACGGAAGCAGAAACAGGAAAGAATACGTCGGCTACACGGTATACGCAATTGCCGCAGCTTCCGTCCTCTCCAAACCCCATACCGATAAGCTCGAAACTCACTATCTTGTCGACGTCGATGTCCTGAAACCCGAAGAGTATTCCGAATCAAGGCTCAGAATCCTGATGGGAATACTCGAGGCAAAGGAGGCCGTATCATCCTTAAAAGACTGTGAAGTATTGCTGATTGACGGCTCTCTAATCGGAAACCTCATAAGGCCGGCCGTGTTTAACTACGAAATATCCGAAGAGGGAAAGTCATACGCAGAATCCATTTACAGGGAAATGGTCTCCTCCTTCTCTACTAACACTATAAACAGCAAGGAATTCTATTCCGAACTGCAGAAGCGGTTCACCGGTAGGGAATACGCCGTCGTTGCAGGATACTTGGAATACCTTGAGTATCTCCACTCTTACAAAATCCTGTTAGAAACAGGGAAAGAAAAAATCATCGCCGTCTCGAAAAGATCGGAAAGCAGAATTTACGGTTTTGATCAAATCGTTTCCGACATTGCAGTTTTAAACGCCGTTTCCCTACACCTCCCCGAAGGTTTTTCAAGGCCAAACTCGACAAAGCTTACCCGCGAAATAAAGTTTTCGTACCCGGAAGAGTTTGAGGAATTTTTCAGAGAACTCGAACTGGAAACCTTTTTCTTTAAGCTTCCGGGAGGCGGTGTCTACAAGTGCGAAACAGTAAAACCGCCGGAGGAAGTCTGGAACATCCTTTCCGGCTTCTCTATTAACGGCTATCCCTACCTGCTCACAGAAGCTCATAAGAGGGTCAAAATCGGCCGGGAAGAAATGGAAAGGGTTCTTAAAACCTTAAAAGCCACCGGTGTTACCGGGAGGGAGGGACTTGGAGAATAATCCCTTCAGGGGAAAAAAGGCAGAAAAATACGACACCTTCTTTTCAACCGAATACGGCAGAAAAGTATTTAAGCTCGAAAAAGAAATACTCCTCGAGCTACTGAATCCCTTTAAAAACTCCCTTATCCTTGAAGTCGGCTGCGGCACAGGTATCTGGATAAAGGCATTAAAAGGTGAAAGATTCCACGAACCGGTGGGTCTCGACATTTCAGCGGATATGTTAAGGATTGCAAGGAAAAAAGGGCTCAAAAAACTCGTAAGGGGAACGGCACTTAACCTCCCCTTCAGAGATAACTCCTTTGACCTTACGCTTTTCATTACAAGCCTGGAATTTATCCCGGACAGAGTAAAGGCCTTTACTGAAGCCCTCAGGGTCACTAAAAAGGGAATTGTTGTCGCTTTTCTTAACAGATACTCACTACTTAACTTAGTAAGGAGCTTAAAGTCAGCGCTCTCCGATTCCGTATATTCCTACACCCGATTTCTCACAATAGGAGAACTACAAAGAATCGCCCTATCCGCATCCAGGATTACCGGCAAAAAAGCGGTATTGAGTTCCTTTAAAACAACGCTTAACTTTACTTCCGGCAGTTTCGTAAGCTATAAACTTGAAAAGCGGCTGGGCTTCAACTCCCCTTTCGGAGCTTTCGGCGCAGCCCTTTTTAGGGTGGAAGGATGAGAGTGAAAGAGTGGAGCGTTGAAGAAGCTCTTAGTAAAGGAGTCACTTTTATTGACGTCCGAACTCCAGAAGAGTTTGAAGAATTCAGGATTCCGGGTGCCGTTAACGTACCTCTGTTTTCAAAAGAAGAGAAAGAAAAAATCTCAAAGGTCTACTACGAAAAAGGGGAAAGGGAAGCAAGACTTTACGCGCTAAAGATCGTCGGCCCGAAACTTTTCGACATAGTCAGCAGAATAAAAGAACTTAAAGAGAAAAGGGGAGAAGTAGTCATCTACTGCTGGAGGGGAGGGCTCAGGAGTCTTGCCGTTGCAACGGTCTGTAACCTGGTCGGAGTCTCAGTCGGCAGGCTTTCGGGAGGTTACAGAGCTTTCAGGAAGTACATCCTGGGGAGAATAGAGAAAATAAGTGAGAAGCTGAACCTCATAGTCCTTTACGGCCCTACCGGCGTCGGGAAAACAAGAATCCTGAGAAGATTAAAGGAAGAAGGTTTTCCGGTTATCGACCTTGAAGGACTTGCCGGTCACAGAGGCTCAGTTTTTGGGGGAATAGGACTCTCACAGCCCAGCCAGAAAATGTTTGACGCCCTGCTTTGGCAGGAGCTTGAAACTCTTAAGGATTCGGAAACGGTAATTGTCGAAGGTGAAAGCAAGAAAATAGGGAAGCTCTACATACCGGAGCCTTTCTGGAAAGCCATGGAAAGGGGCAGGAAAATCCTAATAACCCTCCCCCTGGAAGAAAGGATAAAGATATCCATGGAAGACTACCAGGTAAACAGGTTCCCGCCCGAAGTTTATATAGAGGCTTTAAAGAGAATCAGAAAGATATTGGGAGATGAAAAGTTCAGAGAAATTGAAGCGCTGATTAAAGAAAAACAGTTTGAAAAAGCAGTGAGAGAACTTATGGTGAACTACTACGATAAGCTATACAGCCGTTCAACCCCGGAAGTGGAAATTACAGTCTCAGCCGAAAACTCCGAAAAGCTTTACAGGAAATTAAAAGAACTCCTCCTGAACCTAACTTCCTCTTCCAAGGACTAAATTGAGTTAGTAGGAAAAGATAACGGGAGGTCGGTATGCCGGAGATCGTTGCTCAATACTGGGAGGAGCTTGAAGGAGGAAGGGTTAAATGCACTCTTTGTCCGAGGGAATGCCAGATCCCTCCGGGAGGTAAGGGATTCTGCCTTGTCAGGAAAAACAAGAATGGGAAGCTTTACACTTCTATATACGGCGAAATAACCTCTGCCAACTACGACCCGGTCGAGAAGAAACCGCTCTACCACTTCTACCCCGGTTCAGTAATATTCTCCATAGGAACTAACGGGTGCAACCTGGACTGTAAATCCTGCCAGAACTGGGAAATCTCAAGGAGGGAAACGGCAAGACAGCTGTTCACTCCCGAAATGGCTGCAGAGTACGCAGGCAGGTACGGATCAATAGGTATAGCCTACACCTACAACGACCCGATAATATGGTTTGAATACGTAAAGGATGCAGCAAAAAAAGTAAAGGAAGCCGGACTCAAAAACGTCATGGTCACCAACGGCAACATAAACTTAAAAGCCCTTAAAGAGCTTCTCCCCCTTATAGACGCCTTTAACGTCGACCTAAAGGGAATGGACAAGGAGTACTACCTTAAGTTTTCCGCTTTCCCGAACCCGAACGTCTGGGAAGTCTGTGAGGAAATTAAGAAGGCCGGAAAACACTTAGAACTTACAAAGCTTATCGTTCCCGGTTTTGACCAATTTACACCTGAGTACTTTGAAAGGTTCGGAAAGTGGATTGCCGAGAACCTCGGCAAAGACGTCCCCATTCATTACTCCCGATTCTTCCCGGCTTACAAGCTCATGGACACTCCGCCGACTCCCGTTGAGGTTATTGACATGGCTTACGACGTCACTAAAGAATACCTTTACTACGTCTACGTAGGAAACGTCATAGAGCCGGAGAGGGAGTCCACCTACTGTCCTGCCTGCGGGGCACTTCTCGTCAGAAGGGTCGGTTACAACGTTGACGTTCTCTTTACACCGGACGGGAAGTGTCCGGAGTGCGGAAGACCGGTAGACTTTGTCTTCTGAGGCTAAAGTGGAAATCAAGCTGAAAGTGGAAATCCTGGAGGAAGTCGACTCCACAAACGAGTACCTAAAGAGAATCCCCCCAAATTACGGCCTTGCAGTTATTGCAAAGAGGCAGCTATCCGGAAAAGGAAGGAGGGGAAAACGGTGGCTTTCACCCTACGGTAAGGGGCTTTACCTTTCCGTCATGTTTCCCACCCTTGACCCCGTAAAAGCTCCCCTCTCATCTCTCGCTTTCGGCGTCGCAACCGTAAAAGTGCTACTGTCCCTATCCGATAGGTTTTACTTAAAGTGGCCCAACGACATTTACATAGAAGGGAAAAAGGTGGGAGGAATACTGCCGGAGCTTCTCCCCGACCGCCTTATAATCGGAACCGGAATAAACCTGGAACATACGGCGGACGAGCTTTTTAATATCGAACAGCCGGCAACGTCCCTGAAGCTCGAAGGAATCGAGTTTAACAAAGAGGAACTCACCTACAAACTGTTAGAATCCTACCTGAACTACTACGGAAAGCTCGAAAGAGGCGAGTTTTCCGTCAGGGAGTTCGAAGAATTCTGTCCGATGATCGGGAAAGAGGTAACCGTCATCGAAGAAACAGGCTCTTACTGCGGCAAAGCCCTCGGCATTGATAGAAACGGCTGTCTCATAGTAGAAACCGATTCCGGAATCGTCAGGCTCTTTTCTGGAAACGTGAGCGTGAGGGAGGAAAAAAAGAGTTGAAGAGGGAGATTGAGTTTCCGACCTTCAGAGAACTGCTCAGGGACAAAAGAATCCTCTACTACATCAAAAGGGCTGATTACTTTTTAGATCAGATGGGGTACACAGACCACGGAATAAACCACGTTACCTGGGTCGCAAGGAAAGCCAGGAAACTGCTCCTGGAAACCACCGAAGACCTGAGGAAAGCGGAACTTGCAGGAGTAGCCGGCCTGCTACACGATATAGGCCACATTATATCCCGTCACGACCACGCCCAGAGCGGGGCCATTATCGCCTACGACCTCCTTAAGGGAAAAGGATTCCTCGACGACGACCTGACAGAGATAACCTTTGCAATAGGCAACCACGAAGAAGAAACGGGATTCCCGGCAACAGAAGTAGCCGCTGCCTTAGTAATTGCCGACAAGTCCCACGTCCACAGGAGCAGGGTGAGGAGCCGGAAAACGATTCACACAGACATCCACGACAGGGTAAACTACGCCGTCCTCTTCAGCGACCTTGAAATAGACCGAAAAGAAAAAACCGTAAAACTCGTTTTAAAGATAGACACAGAAATATCAGACTTACTTGACTACTTTTCGATATTCCAGCCGAGAATGGAAATGTGCAGAAAAGCAACGGAAAAACTCGGTTACAGATTCAGGTTAAAAATTAACGAGACAGATCTCTAATCGTGTATCATTCAGTTGTTCAAAAACAAAGGAATCGGAGCTTCGGATGAAGAACTTAAAGTGGAAACTCCTCCTTGTCATAGCTACACTGCTCGGATCCATCTACGTAATGGCGACAAAGCCGATAACCCTCGGACTCGACCTCAAGGGGGGAACCCACCTCGTCCTTCAAGTGGAAACAGAAAAAGCCCTTGAAGCAGAAACATCAGCAGCCGCAAGGGAAATAAAAAGACTCCTGGAAGAAGAGGGTATTCCCGTAGTTTCAGTAAACCGCAAGGGAACCGGCATAGAAATATCCCTATTAGAGCCGGAGTCCCTTAAAAAAGCCCTGTCGATTATCAAAGAAAACTACGGAAAAATGTTCGACGTGAAAGTTGCCGGCAAAACAATAACCCTTTCGATGAAACCCTCCTACGTGGCAAAGGAGATAGACAGGTTAACCGAACAGGCCCTCGAGACCATAAGGAACAGGATTGATGAACTGGGCGTCGCCGAGCCTGTCATTGTCAGGAACGGTAAGGACAGGATAATTGTTGAGCTTCCGGGAGTCAAAGACCCCGAAAGGGCAAAGAAAATTATAGGCAGAGTTGCTAACTTGGAATTTAAGGAAGTTGTAACTACCGCAAGGACTCCCGAGGAACTTATAACAAAGCTGGGGGGTACCGTACCGCCGGGCATCAGCATTGAGGCAAAGCCCGGCCCTTCGGGAATAGAGTTCTACAAAGTTAAAGACGGAAAGGAAGAAAAACTGAAAGTAAAAGATATCAAGGAACTTGTCGAAAAATTCGGCGGAGCAGTCCCGGACGATCAGCAGATTTCCATACAAGAGATAAAAAACAAGTCGGGAAAAGTAGTAGGGTATACCTACTTTGTTCTCAAGAAAGAACCGATACTGACGGGAGCATACCTGAGGGATGCGTACCCGAGCAGGGACGAACTCGGAATGCCGGCAGTAAGTTTCGAACTTAACTCCGAAGGAGCAAGGATTTTCAAGAAATACACATCAAAACACGTCGGAACCAGGCTCGCAATAGTCCTTGACGGTAAAGTTCAGTCGGCTCCGGTAATAAGGTCAGCAATAGGCGCCAGAGGGCAGATAACCGGCCAGTTTACCTACCAGGAAGCAAGGGATCTTTCCATCGTCCTCAGGGCAGGAGCACTTCCGGCTCCTGTTAAGTTCATTGAGGAAACAACAGTAGGACCGTCCCTCGGAAAGGAGTCAATAGAAAAGGGGATAAAAGCAGGAGTGGCCGGAATAATAATCGTTATGCTCTTCATGATTCTCTACTACAAAGTTGCAGGGGTAATAGCCGACTCGGCACTTCTCATGAACGTCGTTATTCTCTGGGCAGCCATGGCTCTACTTGAAGCCACGCTGACACTTCCCGGAATTGCAGGATTCATCCTCACAATAGGCATGGCCGTCGATGCCAACGTCATCATCTTCGAACGGATAAGGGAAGAGCTTAAAAAGGGCAGAAACCTTTTCTCGGCCGTAGAGGCCGGCTTTTCGAGGGCATGGGGAACAATACTTGACGCCAACATCACAACGCTTATTGCTGCCGCCGTTCTCTTCCAGTTCGGAACAGGCCCGATAAGGGGATTTGCCGTCACCCTATCCCTCGGTATACTGACGAGCATGTTCACGGCCGTTTTCGTCACAAAGGTTATTCTCGACCTCATAGTTAAGTATAGACCCCAGATATTCAGGATTTAAAAGGAGTCAACAAAAATGGAAAGGACGTTTGACTTCATAGGAAAAAGGCATCTAGCGTACCTCTTCTCTCTTCTGCTCATAGCAGGAAGCTGGTTCTACGGTGCTTTTGTAAAAGGTCCAAAGTTCGGCATCGACTTCACCGGCGGAGTCCTCATACAGGTAAGGATTTCAGAGGAAGGTATTACAACGGAAAAGCTCAGGGAACTTTTCAAGAAAAGCGTTGAAAGCGTTACAGTCCAGAATATTGAAGAGTCCAATCAGTTTCTGATAAGGGTTCCCGTAACGGGGAAAGATCCCAACGAAGTCGTTACCGCGATAAGAAAGGAACTTAAGGAAAAGTTTAACGGAAAGGCAGAAATCCTGAAAGTTGAAATGATAGGTCCAACGGTTGGAAAAGAGCTGAGGGAAAAGGGAATAATGGCACTCATCTACGCACTGATCGGAATCTTTATCTACGCAGCCTGGCGGTTCGAACCGATATTCGCGGCCGGAGCAATCGTCGCCCTCATCCACGACACGCTTGCAACAACAGGCCTCTTTATGGTTGCCGGAAGGGAGTTCAGCCTCCCGGTAATTGCCGCTCTCCTCACGGTTATAGGATACTCCATAAACGATACCATCGTAGTCTATGACAGGATAAGGGAAAACATGAAGGTGTACTTGAGAAGTAAACCTTTTGAAGAGCTTGTAAACGATAGCATAAACCAAACCCTTTCGAGAACCGTGATAACTTCCTTAACCACACTATTTGTGGTTTTATGCCTCTACCTGTTCGGAGGAGGTGTAATTAACGACTTCGCCTTTGTTCTCCTTGTAGGCATTGTAGTCGGAACCTACTCGTCAATCTTCATAGCAAGCTCCCTGATAGTTGACTGGTACAAGTATGCCAAAAAGGAAAAATGAAAGTTCTGTATAGGTACATATCTGTCGAGATTATTAGGATAGTTGCCCTATCCACGGGACTTTTCCTCTTTATTATCCTTATGGACAGGGCTTCTTCCATAGCAGAGCTTATCCTCGGCCAGGGTGTCTCTGCCGCTGACTTTATTTCCGTCTTGCTTAAAAGCCTCCCTTCTTTCTTCGGAATAATCATCCCCATGTCATTCGTTCTTTCCGTCCTTATCGCCTTCATCCAAATGGGAAGCAACAACGAGCTTATCGCCCTTAAGTCCTGTGGAATAAGTCTAAAATCGATCTCTTACCCCGTCTTCATTTTAGGAGCTTTGTTTTCCCTCTTCTCCTTTTACTCACTCATGTTCCTGGCTCCAAAGAGTAACGTCGCCGTTAAGAAGGAAATTCAGGAACTTTTGAAGAGAAAACTTACAATGAGCATCTCTCCGAAAAATTTTTCCTCAAACTTTCCAGGCGTTACATTTTACGCAGAGCGGTTATTCCCGGAAAAAGGATATCTCGAGAATTTCATGGTATCCCTCCAAAAAGACGAGCAACTCATAACCATCTTCGGAAAGGCGGGAATACTGAGAACCGAAAATGATTCAGTTTTCCTGGACATAAAAAACGGAAGTGCCGAAGTTGTTGACTGGAAAAAACCGAGTGAATTCAGAGTCCTTAAATTCAAGGACTACACAGTAAAACTCTACACATTCAGCGAAAAAGAAAAGTTTAGAGCATCCAAGTACAAAACACTGCCGCAGCTTATTTCATCAGGCGAAATTGAAGCAAAGGTAGAAATCGTTAAAAGAACCACCCTTTCCCTTGCCCCTCTAATAGTCGGAATAATAGCCTTTTCCATAGCGGTCTCCATTCCGCGAGGTTCGGTAGGAATCGGAGTAATCACCTCACTGATACTCATCGTTTCCTATTACATCGTGTACACCTTTTCAAAGAAGCTGGCGCTGAAGACAGGCCACCCTTTAGTTGCCTTTATCCCCGACTTCGTTTTCGGAGCAGTAGCCCTGTTCCTCTACCGAAAAGCCTGTGAAGAAAAGATTTCGGTAAACGTAGGTGCAAGATGGTAAAGCTTTTAGACAGCTATGTTTTTCGGGAAGCCCTGAGGTATTTCATCCTGTCCCTGCTCACATTTATCACACTTTTCGTAATCGTTGACTTTGTAAGTAACCTTGAAATGATGATGAAACTCGGATTTTATAAAGAGCTGACCTACGTCCTTTCCAGAGTTCCCTTATATACGGTTAGAGTTATACCCATAGCCGTACTGGTTTCAACGATGGTCACCCTCTCTACTTTTTCTGCAACAAGCGAGCTTGTTGCCGTCAAGGCCTTGGGAATCAGTGTTTACCGCTTTTCCATTCCTTTAGTAGTTCTTTCCTTCTTTACCTCAGGAGTTTCACTCGCCGTTGAAGAGTTCCTCATTCCTCCCGGAATGGAGAAAGCACGGAACATAAAAAGAGAAATCGGAAAAGTCACAGAGGAAAAAACTCTCAGGGGAGTGTGGTTTAAAGACAAAAAGGGGCGCTTTGTATTTTTCTGGGAACTGGACACCTCAAAAGGTGAAGGAAAAAGGATATCAATCCTTAAAGTAAAGGACTTCTCGCCGGTTGAGAGAATCGATGCCTTAAAGGGAATAGAAAGAGAAAACGGTACATGGGAGCTTAACGGCGTCTTTCTCAGAAACCTCAACCAGCTAAAAAGCAGGAAAATCGAAAAGCTTAAAGTAAACCTCGGAGTCAGCTCAAAGGATATAAAAGTTACCGGTTTTTCTCCGGAAACTATGGGACTTTTAAAACTCTACCTCTTCACCGGACAGCTTAAAAGGCTCGGCTACAATACAACCGATCTCGAAATCGAACTCTTTTCAAGGCTTGCAATGGCACTCCTGCCGGTGGTTGTAACTGTCATAGGAATACCCCTCGGGATTTACAACCCGAGGAACAAGAAAGGATACACCCTCGCCATTGCAGCAGCTCTCATTGTCGCCATGTGGATTACTATTTCCTTCTTTTTAAGCCTCGGAAAAAGCGGAGTGCTTCCGCCATCCTATGCAGCCTTTGCCCCCCTTTTCTTTTACGGAGCTTTAGGCCTTATATTGCTTGAAAGAGTGGAAACATGAAGTTTAATTTTTCCAAAGCCAAGAAGGCCCAGGAAGTACTTTCTCGGAAAGTAGAACTTACTCCCCTCAAGGGGGACGTAAGACTTGTCGCAGGCTGCGACCTTACCTTCATTGACCCGTTCAAAACTCCGACGCTGGGAATCGGAGCGTTTGTTCTCCTATCATACCCGGAGCTGAAAGTCGTCAAGAAAATTTACTCCACTATGGAGATAAAAATTCCTTACGTTCCGGGGTTTTTAGCCTTCAGGGAAATTCCCTTACTCCTGAAAACTTTTAAGTTGCTCGGGGAAACTCCCGACATCGTGATTGTAGACGGCCACGGAATAGCTCACCCTAGGAAGCTCGGGATAGCCGCCCATTTCGGCGTCGTTACCGGAATTCCGACGATAGGGTGCGCCAAAAAACCCCTTTTCGGAAGTTTTAAAGAACCCTGCAGTGAAAGGGGATGCCGAGAACCCATACTCCATCCGGAAACCGGAGAGGTTATCGGTTACGCTTTAAGAACGAAGAAAGGCGTAAAACCCGTCTATGTCTCTCCCGGCCATAGAATAACCGTTTCTGAAAGTGCAGAAATCGTGTTAAACCTGTCGAAGAAATACAGACTGCCTGAACCTACAAGGCTTGCCCACAACTACCTTCAGCATGTTCGAAAATGTATAATTAGCCGAAATTCATAAACTTCCGGAGGAGAAGGATGGCGGTTGAGAGAACACTGGTAATCGTAAAGCCCGACGCCGTTAAGAAAAACGCAGTCGGCGACATCGTAAGGATACTTCAAGAGAATGACCTGAAGCTCCTTGCCATCAAAATGGTTCACCTCACCAAAGAACAGGCCAAGAAGTTCTACATAGTCCACAAGGACAGACCTTTTTACGATGAGCTTACAGACTTTATGTCCTCAGGGCCGTGTGTTCCAATGGTTCTTGAAGGCGAAGATGCAATATCAAGGGTAAGGGAAATCATCGGCGCCACAGACCCGGCAAAGGCCGCAGAGGGAACGATCAGGAAGAAGTACGGAACCGATGTAGGCAGGAATGCCGTCCACGCTTCCGACTCCCCGGAATCCGCAGCTTACGAAATTCCTTTCTTCTTTAACCAGATGGAAATTCACGATCAGTATTAGGGGGAAGTATTCCCCCCTTAACCTTATGCGGAGATTGAATGGACGAGAGTTTTAGTCTGCTAAACCTCGACCACGAAAAGTACTGCCGTGAAGATTCAGGCAGAACAGTGGAAGTCAAACATTACGTATTTGAAGACCTACTGGATACCGAAGAAAAGCTCCTTTGTAACAGTTACCGAATTAATGAAGAATTTGCGGTCTTTAACTACATCCTTAAAAAAGAGAAGGGAACTATCTTTTCCAAAGTAGAGGAGAAAAAACTCGGCTGTTACCTCGGATTCTTCGGAGGAGTTATCCTGACCTTCGAAGATTTCAACTTTAAAATTGAATCCCTCGAAAGGTTCACTTTAATGACCGAAGCCGTTGAAGTCACCACCGGGAATAGCTTTTTCTTCGAACTATGCAACCTATGTAAACTTCCCGAAACTCTGCCCCCGGAACTTGACGTTTCTATTTCCATATACACCCGCCACCTTAAATCCCTTCCTCCTCTGGGGCGGTTTGACCAGATGGCTGATGAAAACAGGGAAATCCTCAAACTGGCCGTAAAGGGGAACCCCAGAGCTTCGGAGAAGCTCGAAAGGGAACTCGGAGAAGCAGAAGCGGAAAGGCTCATCAAGGAATTCAAAGCAAGTCCAGAAAAACTCTTCGATACCTGCATAATCCCCCACGAGGGGAACTACAAAGTAATAGGTATAGTAACAGCAGTCAACCCGCTAACCATCAACGGTCAGAAGCTCTACTCTGTCGACATATACTCAGAAGAACTTGAACTTAATATCCTTACTCCAGAAGCCAATGTAAAAGTCGAAGAAAGAGTAATTCTAAATGGTAAAATGTTCGGTGTTGCAGTATAAATCTGGTTGAGGGGGAAAAGTGAAGCTGGGAAGGTTTAAGCACGGAGAAAGGACAATATACGGAATCGTAAGGGGAAAGGAAATCATTCCCGTAAAGGAACAAAGAGTTTCCGAGCTAATGGAAGGAGTTACTCCTCTCGATGAAACCCTCACATTCAAAGATGTTAAGTTCCTCTCCCCTACCAGACCGACGAAAATCATTGCGGTAGGACTTAACTACAGAGCCCACGCAGAAGAAATGGGAAAACTGCTGCCTGAAGAACCGTTACTCTTCATGAAACCGTCAACTGCCGTAATAGCAAACAAGATGAGGATAGTCCTGCCCGAGATGTCGGAAAGGGTGGACTACGAAGGGGAACTGGCTGTTGTTATCGGTAGAAAATGCAGGAAAGTCTCTCCGGAAGAAGCAAAGGATTACATACTGGGGTACTCCTGCTTTAATGACGTAACGGCAAGAGATCTGCAGCAGAAGGATATACAGTATACCAGAGCAAAGTCCTTCGACACTTTTGCCCCTTACGGTCCATGGATAGCAACCGACATAGATCCGATCGGGCTGAGGATAACCACCAAAGTCAACGGCGAAGTAAAACAGGAAGGCAACACCGAAGACATGATTTTTTCTCCCTTTGAGCTTGTATCCTTCATCTCCCAAATAATGACCCTGCTTCCGGGAGATATCGTGGCAACAGGAACTCCTCCCGGTGTAGGCCCACTCTCCGAGGGAGACAAGGTTGAAATCGAGATAGAAGGAATAGGAACGCTCATAAACTACGTCGTCAAAGAGCTTGAAAGCTCCTCATAAATCCTTTTAAAGAACTCCCTCTCAAACAAACCCGGATGGGGTATTTTCAGGGAGGGAGTTTCTACCTTTAGACTTCCAAAGTAAACTATGTCAATATCAATAACCCTGGGGCCCCAACGATAGGTGGGATAGCGGCCTACTCTGCTTTCAATCCACTTAATCAGCTTAAGAAGCTCAAAAGGAGGGTGACAGGTATCTATTACCACGCCTCTATTCAGAAATCGAGGTTGGTTTGGAACTCCGAAAGGCTCAGTCTCTAAAGTTTCGCTCCTGGCAATAACTTTACCCGCAAAAAGGTTTAAAAGCCGATCTGCCCTGAACAGGTTTTCTTCCCTGTTTCCGAGATTTGAACCGAGGATTAGGAGAACCTTCACAGCTCCCCTTTTAACATTGAGACGAGCAACTTAATGGCCTTTTTGGCCGCCTTTCTCCTCCTGTTGTTTCTCCTGTTAACCTCATCTGGATCATCATCTTTAAAAATAAAGTCAAACACTTCAACCCGGTCACCCACAGACATCCCGATGTAAGTAAGGCCAACCGGCTTCTCCGGAGTTCCTCCGGTAGGACCGGCAATTCCGGTAGTGGATATTCCGCAATCGGTGCCGAGCAGTTTCTTAACCCCCAGAACCATCTCCCGCGCCGTTTCCTTACTGACAGCGCCGTACTTTAGCAGGGTTTCTGCTTTAACATTGAGGAGCTTCATCTTAACGGAATTATCATAAGCAATAATTCCCCCCATAAAGTACTCTGAACTCCCGGGCACGTTTACAATCCTGCCCGCAACCAATCCCCCGGTACAGCTTTCTGCAGTTGAAAGCTTCAATCCCCGCTCCAGCAAAAGCTCCTTTAGCTCAAACTCCGGCCTCATACTTCCCCCTTTCTGAAGCTATAATTATTCTAACATTTTGAAGAAACAGGCTTATCAGTTGCAGACAACTAAAAAACTCCAGGAGGCGAGATGTTCTCCCTGCCAGAACACATAAGGAAAGTCCACGTCTACGAACCCGGAAAGCCGGAAGAGGAACTTAAAAGAGAATTAGGGTTAAAAGAAATAGTCAAACTGGCTTCCAATGAAAATCCCCTCGGACCAAGCCCCGCAGCAATCAGGGCAATAATTGAAGACCTCAAAAACCTCAACAGGTATCCAGACGGCAATTCTTACTACCTGAAGAAAAAGCTTGCACAACATTTAGGAGTGGAAGTTGAAAACCTTTTTGTCGGCCTCGGTTCGAACGAAGCCCTCGATATACTGGCCAGGGCATACCTAAGGCCCGGACTAAACGCCGTTTACAGCGAGAAATCTTTTGCAGTCTACCCGATAGTTGTCCAGCTTGCCGGGGCAGAGCACAGGGTAGTAAAAGCAAAGGATAACTATTATATGGACCTTAAAGCACACCTTGACGCAATAGATGACAAAACAGCCGTAGTCTTCCTTGCAAACCCGAACAATCCGACCGGAACAGCATTTACCCGAAAGGAGTTTGAAGCTTTTCTGAAGGACTTTCCCGACGATGTTTTACTGGTTCTGGATGAAGCTTATTACGAATACGCAGTGGGAGCCGGCTTTGACATAGAAAACGGCGTCGAGTACATACACGAAAAGAACATAGTCGTAACAAGGACTTTTTCCAAAATTTACGGCCTTGCAGGCTTGAGGCTCGGCTACGCAGTGGCAAGGAAGGAAATAATCGAGGATATGAACAGGATCAGACAGCCCTTCAACGTAACCAGACCCGCTCAAGTAGGTGGAGCTGCAGCCCTTGACGATAAGACTTTCATAAAGCACTCCCAGGTTGTAAATGAAGAGGGGAAGAAGTACCTTTACGAGCAGTTTGAGCTAATGGGACTTGAATACGTCCCCACTTATGCAAACTTTATACTCGTTAAGGTTGGATTTCCGAGCAGGGAAGTGTTTAACAGGCTCCTCAGAAAAGGAGTAATAGTAAGGGCTATGGACGGATACGGCTTTCCAGACCACATAAGAGTCACGGTAGGAACCATGAAGGAAAACATTGTCTTTGTAAACAAACTAAGGGAAGTCCTTGAGGAACTAAAGGACGAGGCAATATGAGGATAGCGCACCTCTCTGACAGCCACCTCGGTTTTGCCCAGTACCAGCTCCTTGAAAGAAGGGCTGACTTCCTCAAAGCTTTCAAGAAGGCAATTGACGAGGCCGTCGACAGGGAAGTTGACCTGATTGTCCA
Organism: Desulfurobacteriaceae bacterium; assembly: GCA_027063785.1. Taxonomy (GTDB): domain Bacteria; phylum Aquificota; class Aquificia; order Desulfurobacteriales; family Desulfurobacteriaceae; genus JAMORC01. Next base: position 64,677 of record JAMORC010000063.1, on the reverse strand, counting down.
TTCGGGGGATCTTTTCGAAACATACCACCCCGACATGGCCACCCTCTCGGAAACGATAAAGATCCTTCAGAAAGTAAGAGAGGCTGGCATCCCCTTCATTGCCATAACGGGAAACCACGATAGAACCTTAAGGAAAGGAATCGTTCCGCCTCATAAAATCCTGAAAGATTTGGGTCTATTGACTCTTATAGATCCCTACGGGGAAACCGAAGTTAAAGGCGTTTACATAGCTGGTTTCAGGTACTACTCCAAACACTACATGTCCGAGCTTAAGTCAGACCTTTTTGAACAGTTTTCAAAAAGGGCAGAAAAGTCCGGAGCTTCAATCCTCATTTTCCACCAGGGAATCGACCAGTTCATCGACTACGAAGGAGCTTACGAGCTTCTAATCAGCGAACTGCCGGAAAACTTCAGCTACTACGCAGCAGGCCACATTCACGCTTTCCTCGTTCAAGAAGTAAAAGGTGGGATACTGAGCTACCCCGGCGCGACGGAATTCCGGTCAAAAGTGGAAGCCAGAAGGGGCAGAAGAGGCTTTAATATATTCGACCTTGAGAAAAAACAGCTGGAAAGAATTGAACTTGAAGGTCTGAGACCCTTTATAGTCGAGAAGTTCTCGGAAGAGGAAGCCGAAGAAAAACTAAAAGACATAGCCGAGGAGCTTGAAAACTGCAAGGACAGGGCGGTAGTGGTAATCGATTATTCCTACAAACAGACCGAACTTGAGGTATTTTCCGAGCTCCTCAACAGGATAAAGAGAAACGCCCTCGTGCTCAGAGTTTCCAAAGAAAAGCTTTTAGAAGAAGGCTGCGAAGTAAGCCCGAAGGGGATGAAGCTCGAAGACTTCCTCGAGAACTTTTTCCTGCGCAGAAACTTCGGAAGGAAGGAAATAGAAATAGGGAAAGAACTTCTAAAAACACCCCCCGAAGAAGTAAAAAGCTTCCTGCTATCCTTCCTCGAAAAAGAACTTGAAGAGGACGTCATAAACCTGCTGAAAGAGTAATGGGGTGCTCGGCATACTTCTCGACCTCCTCTTTCCCGGCTACTGCCTCGTGTGCGGAAAGCTCCTCCTGGGCAGCCATCACTTTGTTGCATGTAGCGACTGCTGGAAAGAACACTTTGCTCCCTACTCGGGAGTAAAGTGCAAAACCTGCGGTTACCCGCTCAAATTGAAACCCGGAAGCTTCCCTTACTGCCGGGAGTGCGTTGAAACCGGAAAGCACTTCGAATTCAAAGGCGTTGACTACTTCGGCCTTTACGACGGGTTAGTAGAAATTGCAATAAGGGAATTAAAGCAGAAAAAGCTGCTGCCCGTTGCCGGAGAAATAGGTAAGTCAATAAGGGGAAGGCTTCTGAACTTCATCCACCGTACAGAAGCAAACTTGGTAGTTCCCGTTCCGGAAAGCAAAGAAATGCTTAAAGAAAGGGGATTCAGCCCGGTAGAGGAAATCTTGAAAGGAGCGGGCATTCAATTCAGGAGGGTGCTCGGCAAAAAAGAAGGCATAATGAAGCAGTCCTTATTGGGAAAAAGAGAAAGAAGAAAAAACGTAAAAGACGCCTTTTATCCACTAACCGGACTAAACGGTGACACTGTTCTGCTCTTTGACGACATCCTCACCACAGGAGCCACAGCCGACGAGTGTGCCAAAGCCCTAAAAGAAGCGGGAGCGAGGGAAGTATACCTTTTCACCGTTGCCCGCTCGGTATAGGGTTAATACAGCGAACTTTGTGGGTTTCTGAAAGTCGAAGGACTTGCATTCCATAGCTTCTACACTCGGGAACTCTTCTGGTACACCTGGGATAAAAAGGACATCTCGAAAAAACAGCGTGTCCTTCTCCAAGGTAGGGAAACCGAGAAACTTTTCTACCGGAAAGGGGGGTAGAGGAGATAAGAAGCTCGGTATAAGGATGGGCAGTCTCCGAAAAAACCTCTCTCGAAGTCCCCTCTTCAACTATAAATCCCCTGTACATCACTACTACCCTGTCACTTATAGACTCAACAACGGGAAGGGAGTGGGATATGAAGAGATAAGAAATGCCAAGCTCCTCCTGAAGCTCAACCATCAAGTTCACTATCTGAGCTTGAACAGAAACATCCAGTGCGGAGGTGGGTTCATCTGCAACTATCAGCTCGGGCTTGAGGGCAATAGCCCTTGCCACAGCAACCCTCTGCTTCTGCCCTCCGGAAAGCTGATGGGGGTACTTTTCGGAAAAAGAAGGAGGAAGACCTACAACCCTCAGAAGTTCCTCGGCTTTCTCCTTAAGCTCTGCCTTCGAATACCGGAAGTTTATCGAAATCCCCTCCGTAACCAGCTTCCACACCTGCCACCTTGGATTAAGGGAACTTTGGGGGTTTTGGAAAACCGCTTGAACATTCATCCTGTAATCTTTGTATTCCTTCCCCTTCAATTCGGAAATCTCTTTCCCCTTGTAGAGAACCCTCCCTCTATCCGGCTTCTCAATATCGAGGATTATCTTCCCAAGAGTAGACTTACCGCAACCGCTCTCCCCTATAACGCCGACAGTCTCCCCCTTCCCGACAGAAAGGGAAACGTCAGACAGGGCACTTATACGCTCCAATACTTTTCCGAGAAAGCTCCTCTTTACGGGAAACTGCTTGTAAACCCTTTCTAAGGTAACTAACTTCAATAGGAGTGTTCCTCCCCCGGAAACTTACCCTCTCTCACTTCCCTAATAAAAGCTTCAACAGCTTCCCTTGCCAACTTACCAAGCTCTGCATACCTCTTAACAAACCTCGGCTTGAAATCCTCAAACAAGCCAACCATATCGTGGAAAACCAACACCTGACCGTCGCAGTACTTGCCCGCTCCAATACCAATCGTAGGGATTTTAAGCATTTCAGTTATTTCCCTTGCAAGCTCTGCCGGAATTTTCTCAAGGACAACGGCAAAAGCTCCGGCCTCCTCTACCGCCTTGGCATCTGCAATTACCTTTTCCCTTTCTTTCCCCTTACCCCTCAGCTTATACCCGCCGTAAACGTTGACGCTTTGGGGCTGAAGACCGATGTGCCCCATAACAGGAATACCGGCGTCCACAAGTGCCTTTATTGTCTCCGCCTGCTCTACTCCCCCTTCAATCTTAACGGCATCGCAGCCGGTTTCCTTGAGAGCTTTTCCGGCGTTTAACACTGCATCTCTTATGCCCGTCTGGTAGGAAAGGAAGGGCATATCAAAAATCACCATTGCGTTTTTCCTGCCCCTGACGACGGCCTTCGTGTGGTGAATCATCTCTTCAAGAGTTACGGGTATTGTGTTCTTATACCCGAGGGCAACCATACCGAGAGAGTCACCCACTAAAATTGCATCAACGCCGGCACTATCAACAATCTTCGCCGTCAGGTAATCGTAGGCCGTCAAAACGGTTATTTTCTCCCCTCTTTTCTTCTTCTCAAGAAAATCGGCAGTCGTAACGGACATTTTCACCTCTCCCTACTTTTTAAGCTGAAACCGGTAGAAGTTTCCCTATGAACGGTAACTCCACTTCTTTCCTCTCGCCAGCTCGTTCAATCTCAATACCAGCGATTTCACCGTTCTTATCGTAATCAACTACCATCCCCTCCGCTATCTCTTTCGACCCAACACTCGGAACTCCCTTCAGTTCAATGTAAAACGTATTCGTCTCAGGATAGTAGGAAATCTTCACCTCCGCCTCCTTGCATAGCCTCTATCAAAAAAGCATCCCTCAATCTTTACAAGCTTCAACCTCTGAAAGCCAAGGAACGAACTCGTGAATCATTTTCAGGTAGTTCTTGTACCTTTCACAGGCTATCTCTCCCCTCTTAACTGCCTCCCTTACCTCACAACCCTCTTCTTCCAAGTGGAGACAGTCATGGAATTTGCATCGGTACCTGAGAAATTCGGGGAAGTGTAGTCGCACCTCTTCTTTATCCATAAAGTTAAGAGCTTCCACACGGGAAAAACCGGGAGAATCTCCGATAAAACCGCTTTTAAAAGGAATAAGCCTGACTTCCCTCGTCGTGTGACGCCCTCTCTCGGTTTTTCTGCTGACATCCCCGGTCCTCAGCTCCTCCCCCGTCAATCTCGATATGATCGAACTCTTACCCACCCCGGAAGGACCGGCAAAGATGGCAATTCCGCTACCGATAAGCCGAGAAAGTTCCTCCAACCCTTCACCCGTCTCTGCACTCACCGGTACTACCTCATACCCGGCCTCACGGTAAATCCGCAGGTATTTCTCAAGCTCCTCCTTTTCTTCCCCGTTCAGAATATCAACCTTGTTAAAGACAACCACAGGCTCCACCCCGAGGAAATCATAAACAACAAGAAGATTGTCCAAAAGGAAGCTTTGAAACGGAGGATTCTTAAGAGTTGATACAACCACGACCCTATCAACGTTGGCAATGGGAGGCCTGACAAGCAGGTTTTTCCTTTCCTTAACCCTTTCTATAGCAAAAGTATTTCCGTCAACAACTCTGCCCTCGACGAAATCACCGGCGTAAACCTTCTCTTTTTTCCTGACCTTTCCCAGGGGAATACCCCTATAAACTCTGTTTTCCTCCGGAACGAAAACCGCAATCTTCTGCCCTGCCCTCTCTGTTACAATTCCCTCAGCCATAAGCAACCCTCCAAAAAGCCAAAAAGCATAATTATTATATAGACCGGGAGGCGAAATGGTCGAACACACCGGCATAACCGATGAAGAAGTAGTAAAGAAAACCCTTAAAAACGAAGGATATACAAACCTCTTTACCTGGACTGACCCGCCGAATACCCGCTACGGCTGGCATACGCATCCAAGTGACGAAGTAAGGTGGATTCTGGAAGGGGAAATCACCATCGGAACAGAAGAGAAAACGGTCACCCTCAAGCCGGGAGACAAGTTAAAGGTTCCGGCAGGAACGAGACACTGGGCAGAAGTGGGGAAAGAAGGAGTAAAGTATGTATGCGGAAGCAAAGAGTAGGGGGACATCCCCTACTCCGGCTTTTCCTTAAAGACCTTAACCGGCTTTATATACTTTTCGATGTACTTTCTCGTATCAAAAGCACCAAGTTGTTCAAAGAGGAAGGAGAATTTCTTCCTTAAAGCCTCCATCATCGGAGCTTTAACGTCTTCAGGGAGATCCCAGAAGTCTTTCTTGAACTTTCCGAAAGCTTTCTTCCTCGTCTTATAGATAAACTGCTGCTCCGTCCATCCCTCTTTCCACTCTCCCTTAAGTTCGGTCTTTAACCAGTTGTAGATTTCTTCCTTAAAGTCCTCAGGAAGGTAATCGTAGATAATGTTCTGGAACCCGGTTGCAAGGTGAATTTCCGCCGTTTTCACTTCCGGGAACTTGTGGAAAAGCTCATCCGGGAGTGTAGAGGCACCGTGCTGAACAGCTCCGGCCATTGAGTACTTTTTCCTTGCCACCTCTCCTATTTTCTTAAGTACAGAAAAATCAAGTTTTACTTCTGCTATTCTTCCGTCCGGCAGGGGAACACCGCCGTGCTCGGTACCGGTCTGAACCGATATTTTGCTGATGTGAGGAATGTTCTCTCCGTACTTACCAAGCTCTTCAAGGTAGCCTTCCATAAAGGCTTCAAACTCCTCCGGAGTCGAATTTTTACCTCCGATGTGGCCGATTTCACCGCCAACCGAAACCGTAATTCCCTCGGGCTCAATTTCCCTTATGAAAGCCGTCATCCTCGCAGTGTTAAGGTAGTTATGGTACTGCTGTTCTTTAAGCGTGGGCTTAGAGTAGTCAACGAGGGTGGAGGGATCTATGTCTATGTTGTAGAAGTCGGCCTCAATTGCCTCTTCTGTAAGGGCTTTTATGCTCTCAAGTTCTTTTTCAGGATCCTGAGAGTACTTCTTGGCGTTAAACTGGAAGTGATCCCCCTGAATGAATACAGGCCCTCTGTAACCCTCCCTTATAGCAGCAGCAAGGACACAAGCAGTATACTCGGAAGGCCTTTGATCGGTATATCCTATTTCTGACTTAGCAATCTCCAGTATGAAGGCTCCCGCGTCGTTCTCATTAGCCACTTTAAAAATCTGCCTCATAACATCGTAAGTCATACCCCTTATATTCATCGCCGGAACCGTAAACCACCTATCCACTTCCTCTTTGGCCATTCCGATCGTGTAGAGATCGTGAATCGAGGAAGGAACGATGTCCAGTTCCAAAGCCGCAGCCCTGATAAGCCACCTGCTAAGCCCTTTTGCTTTTTCCTCCCCAAACACTGCCGTGTAAATAAGGTCGTCAATCAGTTCTTCCCTTAACTTCCTCTCATCTAAGACCTTCACTCCCTTCTCTTCAACCTCAAGGACTCCCTCTATCGCCCTATTTAACTCCTCAAAGCTAAGGCTTTTCATTTACACCTCCTCAAACCGAGTACTTTTCTCAGGCGAATTTTAACAAGTTACCGGAATCGGCTAAAATTCCTATTTATGAGAAGGCTAACAGCCCTACTTCTTCTCTGTCTGTCTTTTTCCTGTACTCAAAACAGGAAGGTGGTCGTTTACCCGACCAAGCCCAAGGAAGAGTGCAGCTATACCTATAGGGTAAAAGGGAAAACTTACTGTGTCAAGAAAGACCACAAGGGGTTCGTTCAGGTCGGAATAGCCTCCTGGTACGGTCCCGGCTTCCACGGAAGCCGGACTGCAAGCGGGGAAATCTACAACATGTACAAACTGACGGCAGCCCATAAAACACTTCCGCTGGGTACTTACGTGAAAGTGATAAACCTGGAAAATGGCAAGAGCGTCATCGTAAAGATCAACGACAGGGGTCCCTTTGTTAAAGGAAGGATCATAGACCTATCCTACGCCGCAGCTAAAAAGCTCGGAATGCTCAAAAAAGGAACGGCAAAAGTTAAAATAATTGCTCTGGGCAGAAGGGTTAATCACCACTATAGCAAGGTTAGCTACACTACAGGAAAGTTTTACGTCCAGCTCGGAGCGTTTAAGAACAAGTTCTACGCATACAAGTTTAGATCGCAGGTTGAAAAGAAATTCAAAATTAAAGCCTCTGTCTTCTACCTCAGGGGATACTATAGAGTACTGGCGGGACCAGTTAAAAGCCTCCAAAGGGCCGAGAAGTTTAAAGATAGGCTCAGGAAGTTAGGGTTAAGAGGTTCCTTCATAGTTAGACTTTGAGGTGGTATTATGTGGAGTCTTACAGACTTTGACGTCCTCGACCTACCCTCAGAGTCCTACGACGCCATCGTTGTAGGAAGCGGCGCTGCCGGCCTTCTGTGCGGAATTACTCTCGAGAAAATCGGACTTAAAGTATGCCTCTTGACGAAAGAGAGGGCAGATGAATCCTCCACAAAGCTCGCCCAGGGGGGAATAGCCGTAGCCCTGCCCAAGGAGGATTCTCCCGACCTTCACTTTAACGACACACTAAGGGCGGGAGCCGGTCTCGTAAAGACAAAAATGGCCAGGATCCTCACAGAAGAAGGAGTAAAAAGAGTAATAGACTTAATCCAAATGGGAGCTGAGTTTGAAACCGACGAAAGGGGACTCCTGAAGTTCACGAAAGAAGCCGCCCACTCCGTTGCAAGAATCGTTTACAACAAGGACAGAACCGGTGAGGAAGTCGAAAAAGCCTTACTTAAAAACTACCACGGCAAACTAATAGAAAACGCAAAGGCAAAGGAGTTGCTAATCAAGGATAACCGCTGTTACGGAGTAATTGCTGAAGTAAACGGTGAATTAAGGGCTTTTTACGCACCTGTAACAGCCATCGCTACTGGCGGAGCTGCAGGTCTCTACCTGAAGAACACAAACCCGCCGACATCTACCGGTGATGGAATTTCCATGGCACTGAGGTACGGAGCTGTTCTGCAAGACCTTGAATTTGTCCAGTTCCACCCGACAGCATTCTGCGACGGCGACGATTGTTTCCTCATCTCAGAGGCCGTTAGGGGTGAAGGAGCCATAATCATCGACAAACACGGCAGGAGATTTATGGGAGATTACCATCACCTTTGGGAACTTGCCCCCAGGGATGTTGTAACAAGGGCCATAGAAACTCAAAAGAAAATAACAGGCGGTGAAGTTTACCTCGACTTTAGACCGATAGAAAAGAAGGGAATAGATGTGTACCGGCGGTTCCCCACTATAACCAAGAAGCTGCTGGAAAAGGGTATTGATCCGAAGAAGGATCCTGTTCCCATAACTCCGGTTGCCCATTACTACATAGGAGGAATAAAAGTTGACTCTTTCGGAAGGACTAACCTGGCCGGCCTCTTTGCAGTAGGTGAGGCTTCCTGTACAGGAGTTCACGGAGCAAACAGATTAGCAAGTAATTCCCTTCTGGAGTGCCTTGTCTTTGCCAACAGAACTGCCTACGGCATGTACAGGGACTGGCGCTACCTTAGGCTTTCCCACGGGGAGGTCAGGATACGGGCAAAAAGTATACCTCCGAGCAACAACACCTCTTTTTCCCTCGATTACGTAAAGGAAGTAATGTGGGAAAAGGTCGGAATAGTTAGGAGCGCGAAAAGACTAACAAGTGCCATTGAAAGGCTTACCGAAGTAGTAAGGTCAAACTCCCCATGGGAAGTCAGGAGCGCAGCAATACTCGGTCTTGCTATTGCCACGAGTGCCATGAGAAGAGAAGAAAGTAGAGGAGGCCACTACAGGGAGGACTTCCCCTACGAAAGGGAAGAAATGAGGAAACACAGTGAGTTTTCCATTAAAGACCTGGAGCGTCTAATTTAGAAGAAACTCCTTCAGAATTCTGTAGTTCTCCAAGACTTTCTCCACTTCCACCGACTCATTCCTCTGGTGAGCCTGGCTCGGCTGGCCGGGTCCGAAGTTTACTGCATCTATACCGTGCGCCGAAAACTGGGCTACATCTGTCCAGGCCTGCTTTGCCTGAACCTGAAGGTTAAACTTGGTTATTAAATCCGTCAGAATGGGATTATCAAGACAAACCTTTGCGCTCGGTGAAACGTCCGTAAACTCCACCTTTTCTGCACCAACTTTCTCCGCAAGACTCATCAGTTCGGATTTCGCTTCTGACTCACTCTTAGTGGGACTGAACCTGAAATTCAGATTAACCCTGAATTCTTCGGGAACAATGTTCCTCCCTCCTTCGTAATCAACCATAGTTGCACTAAGAACTTCATAGTATGTAAGCCCGCCAAACTTATAAGCCTTCGGTTTTAAGTTCGAAAGGTAGTGAAGCAGCTTATATCCCTTGTGAATGGCGTTTTCTCCTTCCCACGGCCTTGCCGAATGGGCCCTCTTCCCCCTGAAAATAAACCAAGCATGGATCACCCCGAGACACCCCACCTGGACTGCATTATCGGTAGGCTCAAGAACAATGGCCAGGTTAATCCTTTTTAGCAGCTCCTCATACTTTTCAAACAAAAACCTCAGCCCGTTATCGATAAACGGTCCTTCTTCTTTTTCATACAGGATAAACAGCAGGTTATACTTAGGCGTAACTCGTGAGAGATCCTTGGCCAGCTTAAGTATCACTGCATCTCCGGCTTTCATATCGCTCGCGCCGAGACCGTAAAGCTTACCGTCTATAACCTGCCCTGTATAATCATTTTCTCCGGGAACAGTATCGAGGTGCCCGACGAGGGCCACGCACTTTTTTGAAGGATCGAAGCGGGTGTAAGCTATTATGGAGTTACCCTCTCTGACTACCGACAGGGAAGTTTCCTTTTCCAGCAAGTTTTGGCAGAAATCGGCAATCTCTTTTTCATTACCATAAACGGAGGGGATTGCAATAAGATCTTTTAGGAGCTTCAAAGGCATAACTTCTCCGGAAGGATTACAAGTGGTGGGCCCGGGAGGACTCGAACCTCCGACCGTCCGGTTATGAGCCGGATGCTCTAACCAACTGAGCTACGGGCCCCTTTGGTGGAGCCGGCGGGACTCGAACCCGCGACCTTCAGACTGCCAGCCTGACGCTCTCCCAGCTGAGCTACGGCCCCGAAGAATGGCGTCCCCGGCGGGATTCGAACCCGCGTCGCCGGCGTGAAAGGCCGGTGTCCTAGGCCTGGCTAGACGACGGGGACGCTTTAATGGTGAGCCGCCCAGGACTCGAACCTGGGACCTACGGATTAAAAGTCCGTTGCTCTACCAGCTGAGCTAGCGGCCCACCTGTGACGGGTGATAATATAGACTTGAAACACCTTTTGTCAACTTGTTGTTCGAGTTCAATACATGGTGGACACCTTAACGAAATCAAACAAGGCAGAAAACCAACAGGTTTTGCAGTTCAAGGACTTACAAAACCTTTCCTTCCGGAGGCGCCCTAATGGATGCGAAAATTCCCGAGTGGCTGGCTTTGGGGTTCTACGCCGTAATCAGCCTATCCGTTCCTTATGCTCTCCTTTACCTCATTCCCTTTAAGCTGAAGTTTTTTGAAGAAAAGAAACCTTCCGAAATCTGGGAAGAGCTATCATTCGTTGATAGGTTTTCTTTAGCCACCCTTCTTTTTAATTTTTTCATAGCCACATTTCTGCTTTTCTCTTCTTCCGTTCTCTACTGCTTCTTCGGCGTTAAAAAAATCTACCCTATCTTAAGGGAATTCAGATACACCTCCTGCTTTTTCCTCGAACAGGTACTCAGCGGAATTCTGTTCCTCATTTTCGGCTACACCAGCCTCGGACTGTTCCGCCGCGCGGGCTTTCTTTTTTCCTTCCCGGTTTTTCTAATAACCCTCGGCGGTTGGATTATTATCGTTATAGACCTTTTCAAAAGCGGGTAAGCAGGCCGTTATAGAGGAAACCCCTTAATCGAGCCGTGACAAACTGCTTTTCACAAGCTCCCAGATTGCTATCCCGGCAGAAACTGAAACGTTCAGCGACGGCGTCCTGCCCACCGTCGGAATAGTTACAACGGAATCAGAAATTTCAAGGTATTCACTACAAATCCCCCTTCCCTCCGAGCCGAGAATAAGACAAGCAGGCATCAAAAGCCTTACATCTCTAATATCCTTACCGCCCGTTTCGACGGAGAAAATCTTTCCTCCGCTCTTTTTAAATCGAAGGAGAAGGGAAAAGGGATTTTCAGTTCTTGAAACAAGAATGTGAAACAAAGCCCCGGCAGAGGACTTAACCGCAACTTCATTTACCGGAGCACTTCCTTTCTTCGGAAGGAGCAGGCCGACTCCTCCGAAAGCCTCAACACTTCTGGCAATTGTTCCGAGGTTCCGAGGTTCCGTAATACCGTCCAGGAAAAGGAAAAAGGACTTCCTTTTTAAAACTTCTCTTAAAAGCCTATCAGGATCAACGTAATCAACAGGAGAAATAACCGCAACAATTCCCTGATGCTTCTCAGTACCGGAAAGCTTTTTAAGCTGAGTCCTCTTTGCCCACTGGAAGCTAACTCCGGCTTCCTTAAGGAACTTGAGGAATTCCGGTTCAAAGAACTTACCGTACTGGAGGTAAAGCTTCTCAATCGGTCTCCCCGACTTCAGAGCTTCCAGAACAGCATTCTTCCCGTAAACTACCATTACCCTACCTTTTTAAGCTTCAAAGCTACCTCATCGCCCTCAGACAGTCCGGAAACAATTTCGGTAAACTTATCGTCGCTCCATCCTACTTTAACGGGAACTTCCACAACCCTACCGCCTTCAACTTTATAGACTATATACCTTCCCCGCTTCCACTTAACAGCGGCGTTCGGAACAACAAGAACACCCTTCTTCACACCGGCAATTATCTGGTTGTGAGTCGTCATTTCCGGCCTCAAAAGCTCCACGTCCTTAAATCCCCTCGCAACAACGATGTAGTAGACCACATTATTAAGCACTTTGGGTTTCGGATATATTTCGACAACTTTCCCCTTAAAAACCTTATTCCGGTATGTGTCCACCGTAAAGAGAACTTCCATTCCTTTTTTCACCTTACCTATCTCCGTCTCATCAACGTATATCCAGTTCTCCAGCTTCCGGGGATCGAGAATAGTTACAAATTGAGGAGCGTTAAGACCTGCAACAACGGTTTCTCCTTCTTGAGTTGAAACGAAAGAAATTATTCCGCTTTTCGGAGCGTAGATGTAGGAGTAGGAATAACGAACTTTTGCCTGCTTTAAGGCCGCTTCTGCCGATTTAAGCTCCGCTTTAAACCGCTCCTTAAGCTCCTTCAGCTCCCTCTTTGCAACTTCCAGGTTCAACTCGGCTTGTCTCAACGACTCCTGTGCAGACTTTAAAGAGCTTCTTGCACGCTCAAACTCCGTCTTCGCTCTCTTGAGCTTTTCCTCGGTTGTATACCCCACGGCAAATAGGGATTTCTGCCTCTCATATTCCCACTCTTTAAGCTTGAAATTCTCCTTCTCTGCTTTAAGCTTAGCCCTTGCTGCGGAAAGCTGGGCTTCGGCCGCCCTCACTTTAAACTCCGCCGAGGCAATTTTCTCCGGATAAGTCCTCTTAACCTCCTCAAGCTTGGCCTCAGCTCTCTTCAGTTCCTCCTTCAACTCCCTGTTATCAATAACAGCAATAAGATCACCGGCTTTCACAAAATCCCCGACTTTAACATTCTCCTTAACAACCGTTCCCGAAATCCTCGCTCCCACTTTAATCTCCGCCCCCACCTGCGGCTTAACTATACCGGTAGCATCGATAACCTTTTTCACTTCTCCTCTTTTAACCTTAACCGTCTCAACCGGAATGAGATTTGCCCTTTCTTTTTTAAAGAAAAAGAAGTAGGCAAGGGAAAGAACCATTAATCCGGAAATCAACAGCAAAACTTTCTTCACCTTTCAACCTCCAGGAGGAGCTTCCCGGTCGCTTTCTTAAGGGAAAGGAGAGCAAGGTTATAGGCAAGGAGGGAGGAAACGTACCTATCCTCAGCTCTTTTAAGGGTATCAAAAGCCTGCATTAAAGCAACAATATCGGAAACTCCCAGTTTATACTCATTTAACGCCCTATCGTAGGCCTTTTTTGAAAACTCAAGGAAAGCATAGTCGGACTTTAAGTTCCGGTAACTTGATTCGATATCTGCAACAACATCAAGGACTTCCCTCTTTATCCGGTTCTTCAGCTTTTTCAGCTTCAGGAGGGCTATCTCCCTCTCCCTGTCCTTCTCAAGCGCCCTATAAGTCGACTGGCCGCTATCAAACAACGGAAAGTTCAAATTAACGCTCCAGCTGTAACTTCTCTCTTCAGGCCAGAAGGTCGTGCCGCTCCTCCTCATAGAGAGGGAAAGAGAAAGAGAAGGTCTTAAACGGCTCTTCTCGTAATCCACCTGAAGAGAGCTTACGCCAAGTTCCTTCTCCGCCCTTCTTATTTCAGGCCTTAAGGAAAAGGCTTCCTTCACGAGGTTGTTAACCTCAAAGCGGGGCTTCTCCTCCTTAAGTTCCACCTCCGGCTTTTCTCCCTTCTTCAGGGAGAAGTTAAGAAGTTCATTAAGCCTGTTGAAGCTCTGATCATATTCTGCCTCAAGGCTGGAAAGCTCTCCCCTTACCTTCTCGACCTCAGACTTTGCCTTCAGAACGTCCGTTATCATAACAAGGCCTTTCTCGTATTTTTCTTCGGCCACTTTCAGTATCTTTTCTGCCGACTCCAGGGACCCTTTCTTGTACGAAATCCTCAAGAGATAGGCCTTCATCCTATAAAGTTCCTTCAAGGCCAGGTACAGCTGTTCCAGGAAAGTCTCCCTTAACCTCTCCTTCTCAACTTCAACGCGAAGACCCTCCACTTTAAGCCTTACAAATCTTTGAAAGTTCAAGGGTTCAGCAGAAACAGCAGCACCGACAGAATAGTTCTGATTCCAGGACTTGCGAATATCGGGGTAAAACTCTTCAAAACCGGCAGAAAGGCTCAAAGTCGGCAGAAATTCTCTCTCAACAGCCTTTCTGCTGTAAAGGGAACTTTCAACCTTCTTTTCGGCTATCAAAAGATCCAAAGAGTTTTCCTTCAAAAGCCCGGCCAGCTCCGAAGGCGTAAGTGCAAAGGCAGTAAGGGGAAATAGGGAAAGAAAGGCGGTTAGAAGCTTCACTCCTTTCTCCTTTATTGTTTGGACTAATGATACAAAATCAGGCCTTCCTTTCCCTGACCTTCTCCCTCAAGAAAGAGAACCACTCATCAAGTCCCTCTCCGGTTTTCGCAGAAAGAACGAAAACCTTTAATCTCGGGTTAAGCGAAAGAGCTTCTTCCTTCACCTTTTCAACATCAAAATCAAAGTAAGGCAAAAGATCTGCCTTTGTTATGATAAAAACATCGGAAGTTTTAAAGGCCTTGGGATACTTTGCCGGCTTATCCTCTCCTTCGGGAACCGATATAAGGACAACCCTTATATGCTCCCCGAGATAAAAGGAAGACGGACAGACGAGATTTCCGACGTTCTCAATGAAGAGGATGTCGGGAGCTTCTCCCCCCATCTGCTTTTCCAGTGCGTGAAAACCTTTGTGAACCAGAGGAGCTTCAAGGTGGCAAGCACCTCCGGTCGTAAGCTGAACGGCATAAGCCCCCTTCGCCCTTACCCTTTCTGCATCTCTTTCCGTCTCTATGTCACCTTCCAGGACACCTATTTTCATTTCTTTGCCGAGGACTTCTACCGTCCTCTCCAAAAGCGTCGTCTTTCCGGAACCCGGAGAACTTATAAGGTTAATAGCCAGTATTCCTTTTTCATCAAAATGCCTCCTATTACTCTCCGCAACAGCATCGTTACGGCTCAGGAGCTTTTCCTTCACCTCAACGGTTCTTTTCCCGGTATCATCAGAAACCTTGTATAGGTTCTCCCCTTCGTGATTACCACAACCGCAAACGTCACACATCTTAAACCTCCCTTCTGACAGCTATAACTGTATTTGCAACTCCTCCCATAAATCGCTTTACCTCGGTAACTTCAAAGCCGCTGTCCTCCAAAAGCTCCTCAAACTCCCTTACAGTATAGAACTTCTCTATCGACTCAAAAAGGTACTCTATCGCCTCCCGGTTAACTATGCTGTTCACTTTCATGAAGGAGCGGAAAATCAAGTTATTAGCGGCAGAGCAAATGCTTCTATCATCAAGCTTAAAGAAATCAAGGATCGCCCATACAGCTCCGGGTTTAAGAACTCTAAACGCCTCGGAAACGGTAAGTTCCGGATCGGGGGAATTCCGCACGCAGAAAGAAGAAAAGAGAACGTCAATCGATCCCTCCTTCAACGGAAAAAACCTGTTGTCCGAACGAATGTAGGAAGCGTTTTTACCGAACCTTTTCTTTGCAAGCTTAAGTAATGGTGTACTTATATCACAATTTATCAACAAAGCTTCGGGATTTTCCTTCAAGTAAAACTTCCCAACATTTCCGGCTCCGGAACAGCAATCAAGAACAACTTTCGCATGAGGGACAAGTACCTTCGCAGCCCGAACCAAGGCTTTTCTCCACCTGTCTATCTGAATGGGGCTTGCTATCCTGTTTATTACCATTTCGTAATAAACGGCAAAGCTCCCGTTAAAAATTTCTTTTACCTTCATCTCAAACCTCTATTTCCGCATCGATTACCTCAAGCTCCTCACCGGATATGAGCGTAAGGTTGATCGAAGAACAGCTGGGACACTCCGGGAAGTAAACCGTTTCAACCTCAAACTCAGTACCACAGTCGTTACAGCGATACCTGACCGGCACTTCCTCGATAAGGAGCTGGGTCTCCTTCAGCTTCGGATACTCTCCCTTCAAGGAATCAAAAGCAAACTTAAACGAATCGACAACTATACCCGAAAGCTTTCCGATTCTTACCCTTACTTTTACAACCTTTTTTGCCCTTTCTCTATCGGCCATTTGGCTTAAAGAGTTTAAAAAACCCACGGCAATTGAAGTCTCATGCATCAGTCCTCCTCTTCCCTATCGAGAACCTCCAGCACCTCATCAAGGGCCTTCCAAATCTCATCGGCCGCCTCTCGGTCTATCTTTTCTATGGCATTTCCCACGTGAACCATAACGTAATCCCCGACCCTCACCTCGTTCTCGGGCAAAAGCATAAGGCTTATAGTCCTCCTTACTCCCTTTGCTTCTGCAACAGCCATCGGGTAGTCAATTTCAACTATTTTCATCGGAACTCCGACGCACATTTAAGCCTCCTTCACCTTCTTTTCCCACCATATATCGGGATCTTCGGGTTCCGCCTTAGGACTTACCTTCACTCCCCACTCTTCAAGCTGTTTCAAAACAAGCTCTTCAACTTCGATAAGCTTCTCTTCAAGTTCAGGAGTAAGCCCCGTACCCGTTTCCACGGACTTTGGAATAATTCCTATAAGCTTTACCTCCTCCGGGCAGGTTCCTTTTATCTCGTTAAGGAGGAGAACCTCTTGAAGCCCCAGCTGATGAGGTGAAAGTTTCAAAGGAAGCCTGTCAATAAAGAAGTCTTCCTTTTCATAAAGTTTAATCTCCCCCGGCTCCCCTTCAGCTTTAACGACATCAACTATAAGGAGCTTGTCCAAGTAATCAATCTCCGGAGAGAGGAAGATTCCGGCAGTTCCCCCATCTATCAGGGTAACGTTTTCGGGAAAATCGTACTTCGACCGGAGAATATAGAGGAGCTTCACGCCGAAACCTTCGTCTCTCAGGAGAACGTTTCCGACGCCCATTAAACCTATCTTTTCCATTCTTCCTCCATTAAAAAAAGGGGGAGTTAAAACTCCCCCTCCTAAGTTCAAGAAGTTAAGCTTACTGTTCTTTCTTTGCAAACTTAAATCCGTCAAAGATGGAAGATATAAGTCCTTCCGGATGCTTTATGTCGTTCCAGATAACGATGTAGATGTGAACGAGAGCAAACCAGGCAAAGTACCAGTTAAGTATGTAGTGGATAAACCTTGCCTCTTGCTGCGTTCCAAACAAAGCAGAACCGAGGGAAACGAAGAAGCCGTTTTCCGGGTAGAGCAGGTAAAGGCCGGTTATGAACTGGCAGATTGCAAGGAGAATCGTGAAGAAGTAAGCCGTTCCTGCAAGGGCGTTATGGCCGAGCCTCTCCTCGTGGTGGTCAGTAAGGTATGCGTAGTAGAGAATTGTTGAAAAGAGATTTTTCACGTTCCTGGCAGTAATCGGCAGAAAATCCCAAATTTTCTCGTATTTGTTTCCGAAAAACCACAGGTAAAGCCTGGCTATCACAGCGCAGGTAAAGATCATGCCTGCAATAAAGTGAATCCAGCGCATAACGGCCATCGTAAACTGGTGGCTTCCTTCGAGCCAGGTATTCGTCCAGGGCCAGTGGATGTAAAGCCCCGTAACAATAAGGATGAATATGGAAGGAGCAAAGGTCCAGTGGAAGAGCCTCAGGAGAACGCTCCAGACGTATTTCTTTTCGTAAGCCGCCATTGTTTCCCTCCTCATTGGCTTATGGAGGGAGGGAAGAACCCTCCCTTAAAGAACTTTAACTTTCGTAATTTCGTTGCCTTCCGGGTCAACCATGTGAACAGCACAGGCGATACAGGGGTCGAAGGAGTGAACAGTCCTGAGAACTTCCAGGGGCTTTTCAGGTTCAGCAAGCGGGTTTCCGATCAGCGAGGCCTCGTAGGGACCGTGCTGACCTTTGCTGTCCATCGGAGAAGCGTTCCAGGTTGAGGGAACAACGCACTGGTAGTTCTTAATCTTGCCGTTTTCAATGACAACCCAGTGGGAGAGCGTTCCCCTCGGAGCTTCGTGGAAACCGCAACCCTTAACTTCCCCTGCCGGGTAGGAAGGCGGATTGTAGATTTCGAGGTCTCCTCTTCCGATATTGTCAACGAGCTGCTCCCACTGCTTCAGTGCAAGGTCGGAGATAATCTGAGCCCTGATTGCCCTCGCAATGTGCCTTCCGGGAGTTGATTGAAGGGCGTTAACGTCAACGCCTTCAGAGCTTTCACCGAGAACTGAGAGAACAGTTTTAAGTAGGTCAAGCCCCTGGTCAACGTATTTCTTGGTAAGGGCGTGCCCCTGAGCATATCCGACAAGAACCTGTGCAAGGGGACCAACCTGCATCGGAACGTAGTCATTACCTTTCTTGAACCTCGGAGCCTTAGCCCAGGAGTACTTTCCTGACGGATCGACGTATCCGCCGGGCATTCCCGTGTATTCGGGGACGGTCTCCTCGTCCCAGGGATGCCTCGTCCAGTCTCCCCTGTACCAGGAATGGGCAATACACTCGGCAACGTTGTCGATAAAGTAGTGGTCGTTGAAGCTCTTAATCGGCTTAACAGTATTGAGATCTCCTCCGAAAATCGTTCCGCCGGGAAGGTCGAAAGTCTCTCCCTTTGGATCCTGAGGAAGGTCCGGAACGGCAAGGTAGTTGTCAACACCCCTTCCGTAGTTGAGCCACTCCTTGTAGAAGGCAGATATGGCGATAACGTCCGGAACGTAACAGTTGTGGACGAAGTCCCTGACTTCTTCGAGAAGCTGCCTTATGTAGGCAAGCCTCTCCATGTTAAGTGTAGCTTCGTTGTCGGGGTTAATCGCCGTCGAAACGCCGCCGACAGCAAGGTTCTGAATGTGGGGGTTCTTTCCGCCGAGAATCGCAATAGCCTGGTCTGCCTTCCTCTGGTAATCGAGAGCCTGAAGGTAGTGAGTAACGGCTATGAGGTTAACCTCGGGCGGAAGCTTCATGGCCGGGTGACCCCAGTAACCGTTTGCAAAGGGCCCGAGCTGTCTGCTCTCGACAAATTTCTTGAGTTTCTCTTGAACGGCCTTGAAGACAGGTGCACCGTTGAGCTTCCAGTTTTGATAACTCTCGGCAAGTCTGGCCGCCTTGTGAGGATCTGCCTTAAGGGCAGAAACAACATCTACCCAGTCAAGGGCAGAGAGGTGGTAGAAGTGAACAATATGGTCGTGGAGGGCGTGGGCAGCGATTATAAGGTTTCTGACCATTTGAGCGTTGTAGGGGACTTCAAGCTGAAGGGCGTTTTCAACCGACCTAACAGAAGCAATTGCGTGAACGGTAGTACAGACACCGCAAATCCTCTGGGTAAACATCCAGGCATCGTCGGGATCCCTTCCTTGGAGAATAACTTCTATTCCCCTCCACATCTGAGCGGAGGAGTAGGCATTCTTTATGTATCCGTTTTCGGGAACAACCTCTATCCTAAGGTGACCCTCTATCCTGGTAATTGGGTCAACTACTACTCTGTTAGCCATCTTTTAACCTCCCCATCTGGGTTTTATTCTTCAGATTTTGATCCTGTTGCAAGCTTTTTAGCTATGCCGACACCGGCATGAATTGCAAGGGCTGCCGCCGTAACACCGAGAGCAGCCTTTCCGATTTCGGTAGCACTTGCTTGGATACCCTTACCTCCGGGTATCTTAACGTTGGGAAGCCTCTTATGGAACGGAGTCATGGTATCCCAGAAGTTTGGCTCGGTACAGCCGTAACATCCGTTACCAACGGAGACAGGCCATACTTCAACGTCGTTAAACCTGATAACGGGGCAGTTGGAGTAGGTCTCGGGGCCTTTACAGCCAACCTTGTAGAGACAGAAACCAAGCCTGTGGCCGACATCTCCAAACTGCTCGGCAAAACGCCCCTCGTCAAAGTGGGGTCTCCTTTCACAGTGGTCGTGAACCTTCCTTCCGTAAGCGAAGAGAGGTCTTCCGAACTTATCCGTCGGCGGAAGCTTTTTAAATGTCAGGTAGTAAAGAACGGTTGAGAGGAAGTTGTGGGGGTTTGGAGGACAGCCGGGAACGTTAATTACGGGCTTATCCTTAATGATGTCCTGAACTCCGACGGCACCGGTCGGGTTAGGCTTTGCCGCCTGAACACCGCCGTAAGCAGCACAAGTACCTATTGCAATGATTGCCAAGGCCTTTTCTGCTGCCTTTTTAAGGATCTCAACTGCTGTCTTCCCTCCGATCTTACAGTAAATACCGCCGTCCTTTAACGGAATACCGCCCTCGACAACAAGAAGGTAATTGCCTTCTTCTACGGCCTTATCCAGGTTCTCTTCAGCCTGCTTACCGGCCGCAGCCATAAGGGTTTCGTGGTAGTCGAGAGAGATCAGATCCAATATGAGATTTGCCAGATCCGGATGAGAGGCCCTCAGCAGAGACTCCGAACAGCCGGTACACTCCTGAAAATGAAGCCAAACAACCCTCGGCCTCTTCGGGTCCTCTGCGGCTTCTGCCACTTTACTTACCATCTCCATAGGCAGTCCCATAGCAGCCGTTGCTATGGCACAGGCCCTTAGGAAACCTCTACGCGACGTGGTCTTGGGTAGTCCCCCCATAAAGAGGCTCCTATCCATCATACCCTCCTTCAAGATTGTTTGTATCGCTCTGGATTTCATTTTAGAAAAAGAATCTTTAGATGTCAATGCTATGCTAATTTTCTATTTTTAGAAGTTTAGGAAAAATTTATTGATAAGTATAATATAAGGAAACCTTTATATTCGAGCCTTAGGCATTTTAGATTGTGAAAGACAAAATTTGATAAGAAAATTTTTATATAAAGGAGAATGGGCAGCCATTGCCCTTACTCGAATAGAACAAAAGACTATTCAAAGAGGAACTTTACAATCATTCTAATCGAAGGGTCACAAACTCTATAAAGGACTTTTGTTCCTTCTTTTCTGTAAGAAAGTATGCCCAATTCTTTCATTAAGCCGACGTGTTGGGAAACTTTCGGCTGAGAAATCTGAAGAGCTTCAACAAGATCCTTCACACACATCTCGTTTTCCATCGTGAGAAGAACTATTCCGAGCCTTTCCGGGTGACCAAGAACCTTTAAAAGCTCTGCCTTTTTCAGAAGCTCTCCGGAATCTACTTCGTAATAGGTAGTCATCAGAACACCTCCTCTTCAAAGTTATAGTCCTCAACGGCGTTCCAGATCCTGTAAAACTTCCTGAGCTTGTTGTCGTTCCACTTCGGAACAGGAAGGCCAAGCTCCACCCTCTCAAGTATATCATCTATGTTAAGCAAAGCTTTCTCCCGAAGAAGCGAAACGATGCCTTCAAGGTCTTCCTTTTTTAATCTCCGGAACCTAAACAGCTCCGGCCTCTCTTTTTGAACGCTTGCTACTACCCTCCAGCCCCTCTCACTCCTGACTATGAAAACAGCTCTGTTTTCTTCTTTCAGCGGGAAATAGGTAATATCCGTTCCCTTAGCAGAAAGGTTTAAACAGTAGCGGCAGGCAGCATTAATGTAGTGGTGGTGAACGCTAAGGTTAACCGGTATCAGTTCCCCTTCTTCCGTCTGATAGAAGAGCCCGCCGTCGTAAAAGAATCTCTTTATCCTTTTTTCTTTACCAGTAAGGTGAAGAACTTCAGCTGTTAGTGCTTTCCCGGTCAAAGAGCCGGTGCACAAAATACCCACCTTTAAAGCAACAGCAGTTTTTACCCAGTTACACCCTATTCCGTAGTACTGGGTTTTATTCAGGCCGTCAATAGCACATGAAGGAGCAACGACGGCAATTCTGCTTAAACGATACTTCTGAATCGCCTTCTTTAGAAGAGCTACAGAACCGAAAAATCTATTTAAAGACGGAACTTCGACGCGATCTCCTTTGACAACCAGGAAAGGAACGGAAAATTCACCTTCAATCCTGCTTGAAAGAATTCCATCTATCATATTACTGTCAAACATCACCGAAAGAAGCTCTTCCAGAGGGTTATTACCGGTTCTGCTTTCTACCTCCACTGCCTTTTTATAGCTCCCTATCAAAAACCGACTGTTCAGCTCCAACATTTCCTGCCCTCACGTATATACAGGCTGAGGATAAGGCTTGAAGCTCTGAGGACAAGCGGCAAGACAGGAACCGCACCTAACGCAGAGATCTGCATCAAAGTTCGGTTTTCCACAAACATCCTTAAAGGATATAGCCCTGGAAGGGCAAGCCGTAGAGCAAGTTCCGCATCCTACACAGAACCCTTTGTTAACTACTTCCTTTATGAGGTCAAATCCGGAAGCATCCCTTGACTGAGCTATAAACTCAAACGGAAGTAGAAAGTCATCGTTTCTCTCAAGAAAAGCCAGGAAAAAATTGTAAAGGAGTGACGGATTGGGGGGACATCCGGGAATTGCAAATTTAACCTTTCTTTTAATGGACTCGATCTCAGTTAGGGGAATGAAGGTTTGATGAGAAGGCTGCGGCATCTGACTACCGCAACTAAACCTCCTCATTCCGCCAAAGGCTGCACACCCACCGATTGCTATAACCATACCGGCCTTTTCCGATAGTTCCTTTATAAGCTTAACATGATGAGGATCTTCCGCACAGAAAGCTCCCTCTACAAAAGCTACATCCATATAAGGAATTTCCTTCCTTTTTGTAAGCAAGTTTGAATAAACAAGTTCAACCGTATCAAATATCTCCACGGCATCCTCAAACATATCAAGAAAGGCAACTTGACAGCCGGAACAACTGGAAAAATGGATAAACCCTATTTTCAGCTTTAAATCATCATCTTCAAAGGATACCCTGTGAAACGTCATAACTATCCTCTAATGGGCTGCACAAACAATGCAAGGATCATACCCTCTTACAACGAACTCCGCTTTAGCCGCCGGAACTCCCCTTAAAGATTCCGAAACAGCAAAAAAATTAAATTCCGTTGGAACTACAATTTTATAATATGTAATTTTTCCTCTTTTGTCCAATTTAACAGCATGAATATTTACTCCCCTCGGAGCCTCGTGAACCCCAATCCCTAAAGTTTCACCGTCGGAACTGGGAGGAGTTTGATTCCAAAGCTCACCGGTAAAAGAATAACTTGAAAGGAGACTTTCTATGCGCTTTAGGGCTTCAAGGTTCTCTTCGGCTCTCAAAAGATGAAGCTCTTTTACTCCCCCTTTGGGAACATAACCTTTAAAAAGAACTGCCCTGGCCCGGGGTCCGGTTTCCACTGGTTTCCCGTCAACAAGGGGATAAAGATTCGTAGCCCGAAACTTAAGATCATCAGGCAGGAATTCCTGAGGCCTCACAAAAGTAATTCTCTCAAAATCAAAAACCTTACCGTAATAGAGATCCGTAGCAAAGAAGTCAAAATCATGCTTCCCAAAGTCGTCTTCAAGCCCCTCCCTTTCCCAGGTTTTTTCCAGAGCTTCGGAAAACTCCTCAAAACTCTCCTTTAAAGCCAGCTCTACCGAGGGAATTTGCTCAAGAATTCTATCTTTTACAAAATCTTCGACGGGCTCAGAAATTCCTCCGACCTTTATGTTCGGAGAGTGAATAATTTCCCCTCCGATGCTCTCAAGAAGCTCTCCGGTAAACTTCCTTACCCGTTGAACATTTCTTATAAACTGGAACCTCTCACCTTTATCGGGAAAAAGGTCTTCAGAAATGGTTATCTGGTGAAGTAAATTATTGTAAATCCTAACGGTCAGACCGAGAACCTCCCTCAAAACCTCCGCTTCTTCAGGAACTTCTATTCCGGAAGCACTCTCAACAGCTTTAGCAGAAGCGATGGAATGGGTTATCTGACACAGACCGCAAACTCTCGTTGTTAGGAGGGGGGCAACCGTCGCACTTCTTCCTATTAGCAGAGTTTCAAACCCTCTTACGGGAACCAAGGCGTAGTAGTAGCCCTTCCTAACAATCCCGCCTTCAACCTCAAGGTGGAGGCCTGAATGTCCTTCAGTAAGCGGTATGCCCTCTAACCTTACCTTCTTAATCAACAAAGTCCTCCATAAACAGCCTGTCCCAAAGATATTCCCCCGTCGTTGGGAGGAACAATCTGGTGAATCAAAGGCTTGAATCCCCTTTCAACGAAAGAGGGCAAAAGCTTCTCAACCAGAATCCTGTTCTGGAAAACCCCTCCCGACATTGCAACAGTATTGATCCCTTTCTCCTCCCTGACTCTATCAGCAACAGTAAGGCAGAGATTTACCACAGCATTGTGAAACTTCATAGCAATATCAGAAACGCTCAACTTACTTTTATCCCGAAGAATCTCTTCAATAACAGGCCTCCAATCGATATTTCCATCGTCCAAAACCTCAAACCTGTAAGATCCTTCAAATCCCGATTTCCCGGCAACCTGCTCAAGAACAATAGCTCCCTGGGCGTGATAACTGACCACTTCCTTTAAGCCCAGTATGGCAGAAACAGCGTCAAAGAGCCTCCCCATACTCGAAGAAAGGGGAGAATTCACACCCTTCCTGACCATCTCCCTAACAAATAAGATTTTCTTTTTGTCCGTTCCTAAAACTGTATCGGGATTCACTCCCAGCTCTTCAAGAAGCGAAACGGCAACCCTATAAGGTTCTTTAACAGCCCTGTCACCTCCCGGAAGCTTAAACGGAAGAAGGTGAAAAACCCTGTCAAAACAAAGGTAATCGGCAACCAGAACCTCTCCGCCCCATATAGTTCCGTCAGCTCCGTAGCCGGTACCGTCAAAGGCAAGCCCGATAACTTTTTCACCGGGAAGAATTTCGTTTTCGGCCATAACGGAAATTACGTGAGCATGGTGGTGATAAACTTTTCTCAGCCTTTCTCCGAACAGCTTCTCACCGAATTTCGTCGAAAAGTAGCCCGGATGCCTGTCACAGACCACAACTTCCGGTTCTACATCGAAAAGGCGGAGGAAATCCTCAACGGTTTCTTTAAAGAATTCTTCGGCCTTCAAGTTATCCACATCACCGATGTGCTGGGAAAGGTAGACTTTTTCATCCTTTGCTACAGCCACAGTACACTTCATATGAACTCCGAGGGCAAGAACAGACCTCTTAAGGGAAAACGGAAGCAACACTGGAAGCGGAGCATAACCTCTCGAACGTCTTATGGGAACGACCTTTCCAGCCATTACAGTAACAACCGAATCATCGCAACGCCTTGCAATATCCCGGTTATGAACTAAAGCTCCGTCGGTAAGCTCCCCTATCAGCGAAACAGCTTCCGAATTCTCCACAACCATCGGTTCATCGGTAAGGTTACAGCTGGTAGCAACGATAGGTTTCCCAAAGTCTCTGAGTATTAAGTGGTGAAGGGGCGTGTAAGGCAGGAAAGCCCCGACGGTATCAGTATCCGGAGAAACAGAAGGGGCAAGGTCGGTTCCGTTTTTCCTGTCAAGGATAACGATGGGAGTTTCAACAGAACTCAGAGCTATCTCCTCCAGCTCCGAAACTTCGGCATACTCCCTTACCTGATTGATATCCCTGAACATCACAGCAAAGGGCTTCTCTTCCCTCCTTTTCCTTCTCCTCAGCTCTTTTACTGTTTCCTCATTCGTCGCATCGCAAATTAAGTGAAATCCTCCAAGACCTTTTACTGAAAGGATCTTGCCTTGCTTCAGCATATCCACAACAAGTTTTAAAGCCTCATCCCCCTCAGCCACTTTACCCTTTTCTGTATAAAGCTCAACATGAGGACCGCAGACCGGGCAGGCGTTGGGCTGAGCGTGGAAACGCCTATCGGAAGGGTCAGTATATTCCCTGTAACATTCAGGACACATCTTGAACTTCCGCATGGTCGTATTGGGCCTATCATAGGGGAGAGAAAGAATAATCGTAAACCTGGGACCGCAGTTGGTACAGTTTATAAAGGGATATCTAAACCTCCTGTTGTTCGGGTCAAAAAGCTCTTTTAGACACTCTTCACAGGTCGCAAGGTCTGGGAGCACGGAAACCTTTAACTCGCCCGATTTTTTACTTTTCTTTATCTCAAAATCAGTATAACCCGCAGGTTCGAGGAACTTATACTCCAGGGAAAAGATTCTGGAAGCCGGGGGTTTCTCATTCTGAATCCGCAGGAGGAATTCCTTAAGCCTTGAGTCATCCCCCTCGACCTCTACAATAACTCCGGTCTCCGAGTTAAGGACGTATCCCTTTAAGCCCAACTCCTTTGCAAGTCTATAAACGAAAGGGCGAAAACCGACACCTTGTACAAGGCCGGTTATGAAGAGTTTAAGTCTCATTCCGTCTCCGGAAACTACATCTTGAGGAGCTTCTTGAGAAACTCTTTCCAGTTCCCGAAGGGAACCTCCGTAAAGGAGAGAGCTTCAAGCCTGACAGGATTCAACAAGTAAACCCACACTTCAACAAAATCGTTGTAAGGAATAAGCCTGACAAACTTCCTTTTTCTAACGTAAAAGGAATCCTCGGGTCTCTCCTCGTAAAACTCTTCAAAAAGATCGAGAGCCTTCAGCGTAATCGAATCAACCCGGTAAACTTCCCCGTATATTTCCCCCTCTCCCTCAACAGCCCCCGGATATCCATCTTCAAGGTGCAGCAGTCTTGCACCATAAAGCACCCCATAGGAAACAAAGTCTGAATCCAGCAGGAAGGCGTGAGCCGAAAATCCCCTCATTAGGGTTCCGTAAACAAAAAGGAGGTGGTAGAACATCAGGAGGTCCTCTCAGACATCAAGGTTTCTGACCTCCTTGGCAAACTTCTGTATGAATTCCCTTCTCGGTTCGACCTTATCTCCCATAAGGACGGTAAAGACTTCATCGGCCGTCACAGCATCCTCAACAGTAACTTTTAGAAGAGTCCTGTTCTCCGGGTTCATAGTAGTCTCCCAGAGCTGATCCGGGTTCATTTCTCCCAATCCCTTGTACCTCTGAATGTATATTCCCTCTTTCCCGGTGTCTATCAAGAAGTTATAAAGCTCGTCAACGCTGTTGAAGCTCTTCTCTCCTTTCTTTGTCTTAACCCTGTAGGGCGGTTCCCCGAGGACATCCCTGATCCTCCTCTTCACTCCCCTTGCCTGTTTAAAGAGATCAGAAATCAGGAGATCTTCGTCCACCACGACATCCTTCTTAAGATATCTGTCAAAGGGAATCCGGCAAACAATCTTAAAGGTACAGTGTTCCTTATCCTCAAGGATATCAACCTCAACACCTTCACCGAGTTCTTCCCTCAACCTACCGGCAAGGGATTCGGCACTCTCCCTGCTATAAAGCTCCTTGTAATCGGCTCCGGCCCTCAGGAGGGCATTGATAACGTCCCTGTCCCTGCGCCTTGAAAGGATGCCCACAAGTTCCTGAAGTTTCGAAATCTTCTTAACCACCTCCTCTGCTCTCTCCCTTTCTAAGGGAAGGCCTGCAGAAGAAAGGAGCTGAACAGAATCGAGGGCAAAACTAAGCACAACGCCTTCAAGCTCGGCGTCGCTCTTTATATACATCTCCTTCTTTCCCTTCTTAACCCTGTAAAGGGGAGGCTGAGCGATGTAAAGGTGCCCCTTTTCAACAATTTCTGGGAACTGGCGGAAGAAGAAAGTGAGGAGAAGCGTCCTTATGTGAGCACCGTCAACGTCGGCATCCGTCATTATGATTATCTTGTTATACCGGAGCTTGGATATGTCAAAGTTACTGCCGACGCCCGTTCCAAGAGCCGTTATTATCGTCTTTATCTCATCGTTCGATAGAACTTTCTCTATCCTCGCTTTCTCAACATTTATTATCTTACCCTTAAGAGGAAGAATGGCCTGAAACCTCCTGTCCCTTCCCTGCTTCGCGCTCCCTCCGGCCGAATCCCCCTCGACGAGGAAGAGTTCTGCCTTTTCGGGATCCCTCTCCGAACAGTCGGCAAGCTTCCCGGGAAGCGAAAATTCTTCGAGGGCGCTCTTCCTCCTGGTTAGCTCTCTGGCCCTCTTGGCCGCTTCCCTCGCTCTGGCGGCGGTAATTACTTTTTCGGCAATTTTCCTTCCTATGTCGGGCCGTTCGGTCAAAAAGCTCCACAATCCCTCGTAAACAACAGAAGCAACAACAGGCCTTACTTCAGAATTGCCCAACTTCGCCTTTGTCTGCCCTTCAAACTGGGGATTGGGAACTTTCACGGATACTACAGCAACAAGACCTTCTCTTACATCATCTCCCGTTATGGAAATCTTTGCATTCTTGGGAATTAAGCCGTTTTCCTCTATGAACCTCGTTATAGCCCTCGTTAAGGCCATCCTAAAGCCGGCAACGTGAGTTCCGCCTTCCCTCGTGTTTATGTTGTTAACAAAGCTGAATATCTGCTCGGTATAGGTCGAGTTATACTGGAGAGCAACCTCAACAAGTATTTCGTCCTTCTCACCTGAAATGTATACAGGTTCCGGGAACAGGGGATCTTTCTTCTCGTTAATCTTCTTAACAAACTCAACAATACCCCCTTCATAGTAAAAAACTTCCCGGCGGGGAGGCTCAACCCTTTCATCAACAAGCGTTATTCTCAACCCTTTGTTAAGGAAGGCCAGCTCTCTCAGCCTGTTGGCAAGGATATCCCAGCTAAACTCGGTAACCTCAAATATCTCAGGATCGGGCTTAAAGGTTACTATCGTTCCCCTCTTTCCCGTTTCACCCACGCAAGCAAATTGAGTAACCGGTTTTCCCCTCTCGTAAACCTGCTTGTAAACTTTTCCATCCCTGTGTATTTCCAGCTTAAGCCACTCCGAAAGCGCATTAACAACGGAAACTCCTACCCCGTGAAGCCCGCCGGAGTACTTGTAGGCCTTCTTTTCAAACTTACCGCCCGCATGAAGAACAGTAAGAACGATTTCAGCAGCAGGTTTCCCGTACTCCGGATGAATATCAACGGGAATACCCCTACCGTTATCCTCCACCGTTATCGAGTTATCCGGGTGAATTACCACCTTTATCTCAGTACAATAGCCGGCAAGGGCTTCATCAACCGAGTTGTCCACAACTTCAAAAACCAAATGGTGAAGACCGTAAGAACCGGTATCCCCGATGTACATTCCCGGTCTTTTCCTAACGGCTTCAAGACCTTCCAAAACTTTTATTGCAGAAGCGTCGTAGCTTTCCTCCTTCCGTGCCATCGAAACTCCTCAAAGGTTAGGTTTTAGGCGATTATATCAGCTTAGAGTTTTTACTCTCTTAGGTGAATCTGCAGTTCTTCAATATAAGCTTTTCCATCGATAACTTCTTCCCTTTATCAAATAAGAAACTTTCCGTTTTCGTAGGTTTAGCTTCTACCCTACGGACGTCGTTTTTCCACAGTCCACAGGAAAACGGAAAGTCGGGATTTTTTTACCTCTAAGAGAGTATTTTAAGGACTTGAAACTTAAGGTTTTAAGAAACTAAAAAATGCACAGTAGTATTGATTCTCATCAGGAAGTCTGGATGATGTTAATTGAGAGTTGCATAATTTTCAAAGACAGACTATGATTCTCCTAATTGTAAAACTTAATTGCAAAAATGGAGGATAAAAACAATGAATATCGAAATAGAACTTAACGGTTTCGAAATAACGCCTTCCATTATTCCCAATATTGTCTATAAATTTCACCTTACTCCTAAATCAGAGGACTTGGAAGGAAGAAATAGAGAAATTTATTCCACAGGAGTGCCCATTACCCCTATAGAAAATATGAAAGTAGAAGTAATATCTCACAAGAAATCACTATCGTGCGATAATGTAGAATTGTTAGAGGAAATCCCATTTCACGAGATTAAAGATTCTGTCCAAGAGAAACTAATAATAAAAATTTTAAACGAAAAAGGAATAAGAAAAATGCTTAAAGAAAACCTCCCTAAAGAAGAAAAAAAACATTCTTTCTACTCCGCATTGCTCTCCGTTAAAGGTTTTACCGTAAGAAAAATTAGAGAAAAATTCTACCTATTTTTTGATTTAAAGTACCAAGTTAAACCACATAAAAGTGTATATCAAATGCTTAAACAAAATGAAGTCACTCTGGAAGAAATAATAGGGAAAAGACTGCTTTACTATCCTCCGGTCAACAGTCCCCGTAAGGGCGATTTTATAAATGTAGAAGAAGTAATCAAAAACCCCTCCAAAGAAGAAAGAGAGGACATCTTAAAGTTTTTCAAAGAAAGATACGGAGCAACTAACCTTCCAAAAGAATTTCCCATTTTGAAAGCTAAGTTCAGCAAAGGAGGAATAACTTTTCCATTTCATCCCGATACCTGTTACTACCTAACAAAAACTCTATCTCCTAATAAGTTCACGATTTCGAACTCTAAGAGAAGAAAACTATTAAAAGAAATTGCCGAAAAAATTCCGTTTTTACTCGACACTCCGTATAGTTTAAAAGGAAAGTTCTTTACAAAACCATATTACCTGGTAAAAAGCATAAATGAAGTAGAGAAAAAAGTTGCTTCACTTAAGGAAGTCTTAAATTATCCTCCACTTTCTGTACCGGAATATATAGAAGAACAAGGAGGAATGCCGTTTTTTGTCATGGTAGATAAGAAATTTAATGAAAACAGCGTAAACGCATTCTTGAGCAATCAAATTACCAAAAATTCCTTAAAGCTAAATAGAATAGATAATTATAAAAAATTATTCAAAACAATACGCCCTGCTAAAGGCAAGCTCGTATTTACAGTCGACTTTAACGATTTTTCCTTACCCGAAAAAGTACAGGAAGAAATCGGTAAATACAGATTTTCTTTTGCCCTCTGTCTTATTCCCGAAATGAGCGAAGAAAAATATAACTCTCTTAAAAGAAGATTATTTGCCAGAAACATAATAAGCCAGTTCGTTGTTTACGATAATTGGAAGAAGAATTCTAATCCTGATAATATTTCTAAAACTTTAGTTTATAACATATACACCAAGCTCGGCATAAGGCCGTTTTCTCTTGCAGAAAAGTTCAATTATGACTTTATTATAGGCGTTGATTGCGGCAATGATTCTTTCAATCGAAGGACTCGCGCAGGAGGAATAACGGTATTTCTGTCTGACGGCACAATAAAAGGTCTTTATCCCGTTTCCATTGATACCGGAGGAGAAAAAATAGACAACCTTAACTGGATACTTGAAATAGTTGCAGAAAAATTGGATGTTCATGGCAGTAGAGTTTTATTGCTAAAAGACGGCAATTTATACAGAGAGGAAGTAGGTTCTCTATCAGAATCTTACGTAGTAAAGGACAGAAAGCTGGAAGTACACGTCGCTAATATAAAAAAAGGGCATATTCTCCGAATATTATCTGATAATGGAAGAAGAGGAGCTGTTTTAAGGAATGATTTGGCCGTTCTTTTACCCCATTCCTATAAAGGAGGAAGAAGTATTTTAGTAGATAGCTTCTGGAAAATAAATTACGGGAATTATTCTTTTGCTCCAATTACTGAAGAGCTTCTAAAAACTCTCTTTTTACTAACCAAACTTAACTTCTCTACCATATTCGGTGACGAGAGCAAACTAAGATTACCTGCTCCTGTTCACTATTCCCATCTTTACGTGAATGCCTTGAGAAAAAATTGGATAGTTGATCCATACCTTCTTGAAGAAGGAGCCTTATATTTCCTCTAACATCTACAATGGCTTTTCTTAATGTTTTTTTTGTAAAATCCGTTAGCATGAGAGCTAAAAATCCCTTTCTAAAAGGAATTATGTTCATCTTAGGAATCACAGCCGCTGCCTTACTTCCCCTCTTCTTCATTCCCGAACCGCAGGGAAAGGTAGGGACAAAAGTAATCGGTAAAAGCGTTAACCTTTCCGAAGTAAAGTTTCTACCGGGTAAGAGGGGAGGAACACTCTACGAAGCCGTTTCCTCAGACCCTAAAACTTTCAACCTTGTGATGGCCCACGAGACTTCCTCTACAGAAGCCGTAGGCGAACTCTTTGAAGGCCTGACAGAAATCGACCTTAAGACATTGAAGCCGGTAGGAGCACTTGCCGAAAGCTGGGAGTTTAAGGAGGGAGGTTTAAAGTGGATCTTTCACCTGAGGAAGGGAGTAAAGTGGTTCGACGGAGTGGAGTTTACGGCTGATGATGTCGTGTTTACCTACAACGATATATACTTTAACCCGAAAATTCCCAACTCGACAAAGGATTCCTTTCTGATTGACGGAAAACTGCCTAAAGTAAAAAAAATTGATAACTACACCGTAGAGTTTGACCTGCCTGCTCCCTTCGCTCCTCTCCTCTACTCCCTTTCAGCACCGATATTCCCGAAACACGTCGTTGAAAAGGCCGTTAAAAAAGGAAAATTCGAAAGATTCTGGAATAACTCAACTCCGCCAAAGAAACTTATCGGAACCGGCCCCTATATACTTGTTAAGTACGTGCCGGGACAGTACTTAATCTACAGGAGAAATCCTTTCTACTGGAAAAAGGACGAACAAGGCCAACGGCTCCCTTACGTTGAAAAGAAGATAAAGTTCATCGTCCCGGACAAGAACACCCAGCTCCTGAAGTTTAAAGCCGGTGAAATTGACTTCTACGGTATCAGAGGAGATGACTATCCGGAACTTAAGAAAGGAAAAGGAGATTACACGATATACAACTTAGGACCTTCCCTAACCGCCGATTTCATCTGCTTCAACCAGAAAAAAGATGTACTGCCCGATTGGAAGTGGAAACTGTTTAGTGACAGACGATTTAGATGGGCGATTTCACATGCAGTTGACAGGGAAGGAATTGTCCTGACGGTCTACAACGGACTAGGCTTTCCCATTTACTCACCTGTCACTCCGGCCAATAAGCTTTATTATGACCCCAGCTACCCAAAATTCCCCTACAACCTCAAGGAAGCAAGGAAACTCCTTTCAGAAATAGGTCTCAAGGACAGAAACGGAGACGGTTGGCTTGAAACCCCCGACGGACACAAAGTTGAGTTTAACCTCCTTACAAACTCCAACAACCCGGCAAGGGTACAGATAGGAGCTATACTGAAAAACGACCTAAAGAAACTGGGAATAGACGTTCACTTTCAACCACTTGACTTTAACAACCTTGTTGAAAAGCTTCTCCACACACACGACTTCGACGCAGTAATCATCGGCCTAACCGGCTCAATAGATCCAAACGGAGGCAGGAATGTCTGGATGAGCAGCGGTCAGCTACACATGTGGAATCCGAATCAGAAAAAACCGGCAACCGAATGGGAAGCAGAGGTTGACAGGCTATTCGAGGAAGCAGCCAAGACTCTTGACTTTGAAAAGAGGGTAAAACTTTACAAGAAAGCCTATAGAATCATAGCTTACCAACAGCCTTTGATCTACATTGCCGCTCCCTTAGTCCTCGAGGCAGTCAGGAACAGAGTAAAGAACTACTACCCTACCGTCTGGGGTACTTATCAGCCGGAGAGGATATTTATTACTCCTTCACAAGAATAACCTCCACACAATCACCGGGAGGAAATTCCTTAACACCGGCAGGGACAACCATAAGCGCCTTCCTGCCCTTCAGGGATGAAAGAACCCCTGACCCCTGTCTCGTTAAGGGAGAAATCAGGTACTCTCCTCTATCAAGGTCGTAAACGTAGTTACAGCGGACAAACTCCGTTCTTTCTGCTTTCTTCCTGCTATAACCACTTAAAAGTTTTCCTTTAACCCTCTTCTTAAACCAGAACTCCCTTCTTGCCCCGGAAAGCTTCCTCAGGAACGGAAAAACAAAAAGGGAAAAAGCTACTATTGTCGAAACGGGAAATCCGGGAAGAGCAAAAATAAACTTTCCCATACGCTCCCCAAACAGAACCGGCTTCCCGGGCTTCACTTTCACTTTATAAAAGACCTTTTCAACTCCTATTTCATCAATAACGTCTTTCACAAAATCATAATCACCGGTAGAAACACCTCCGGAGGTAACAACAACGTCGCAATCGGCCAAAGCCCTGTCAAGAAGTTTTCTTACCTCCTCAAGACTGTCCTTCACAATTCCAAGATAGACGGGGACAGCTCCGGACTCCTCAACTAAAGCATAAAGAGAATAGGCATTTGCATTTCTAACCTGAAGCGAAGTCACCGAAGACTCAGGTTCTACGACTTCATTTCCCGTAGCGACAATTCCAACAACCGGTTTTCTGTAAACCTTAACCGAACTCCTCCCGATTGAAGCAATTAAGGCGATCTCCGACGGAGTTAAAAGATCCCCTTTCCGCAAAAGTGTTCTGCCCTTACTGTAATCTTCCCCCACCTGCCTAACGTTGGAACCTTTCGGAAAAACCCGGAGAAACTCAACAAAACCATTTCCCTCACGGGCGTATTCAACAGGAACAACAGTATCGGCTTCTCGGGGTACCGGAGACCCCGTAAAAACTTTAACAGCTTCGGCCTTTCCCAAAAATCCGCTGAATTTCGTCCCGGCAGGTGCTTCAGCGATAAGTCTAAATTTCCTAAATCTTTCCAAATCCTCCCCCCGAACGGCATAACCGTCCATAGCCGAAAGGGGAACTTCAGGCCAATCCCTGTCCGCACACAGATCCTCGGCCAGGAATCTGCCTCTCGCTGATAAAAGATCGACAACCTCAAACCCAAGGTTAGATCCTCTATCGAGTATCAGGGAAAGAGCTTCCTCGTAAGAAACGTAAAACCTTCCCATTTTCCCTCCGGAGTGATAAAAAAGGATTACCAATTTTGACCAGGAGGTCAATATGGTTCCCGTAGTAGCCTTCGTCGGTTACCACAACTCGGGGAAAACAACTTTTGCAACCGAAGTAGTTAAGATTCTAAGGAGCAGAGGATACAAAGTAGCAGTGCTGAAATCAACAAAGCATACAAACCTTATAAAGGATAAAAAAGGAAAAGATAGTTACAGGTACAGGGAAGCAGGCGCCGACGCCGTCGGAATAGTCAGTCCCCACGAGTTAATACTTTTTCAGGATGTGGAGAGGGAAAGGCTTAATCTCAAGTTCCTCTCCTTTTCCTTATTTGACGACTACGACATAGTAATCTGCGAAGGATTTAAAGGTTCAGACGTTCCCAAAATAGCAGTAACAAGAAAAGAGGTCTTTCAAGAAGACCTGCTCAGAAATGTTAACGGAATAGTTGCAGTTGTTTCGGACTTCAAAGTGAAAGGCTTTAAAAATTTTTCAATAGAAAGACCAGAAGAAGTAGCAGATTTTCTGGAAAAGGAATTTATAGAAAACAGAGAGGACGGATTCCCCGACGAAGTAGAACTATTTGTAAATGAAAATAGAGTCAAAATGAAATATTTTGTAAGAAAAACCTTAAAAGGTATCATCGAGGGGTTTATAAAATCCCTAAAAGAGATAGAAAATGTAAGGAAAATTGATATAAGGATAGCAAAAATAAATTCAGCAGAGAAGCACAATCCCAAAAACCAGAGCAGCAGCCGAGATTAAAAGGGGTATTACCTTTCTTTCGATAAAGTAATCGGCCATTGATGAAACCCTTTCCGGAAAGGAAAGCCTGAAAAGGCCGTTAATTGTAAAGACAAGGCCTACAGAAAGGAGAAGCCGATCCTTACCCCATCCGGCAAGCAGCGTGGGAACCCCGAGGAGAATTGAAAACCAGGCAGAAATTAGAACGTGGGCAGGATCTTTCATCATAGAAAGAACAATTTCGCAAGTCCTGGGCCTAAGCAGATAAGTAGAAGAAATCAAAATCAAAGTAACTCCCCAGAAATGCCTAAAGAACTCCTGCGTTAAGTCCATCACTCCATCCAGAATTTCTTTACGAGATAAGTAACGACAGCAACTTCCAGCAGCTTGGCCGACAGGGAAATGAGCAATAATTTCCTCTTGGGAATTCTCTTCAGTTTAAGGTAAAACCGCCGCAACAAAACCTCCCTTGTATTTCTACACTGTAGGTAAAACAAAGCAAGCCGCTTTTTCAAAGTTTCAACCTTACGCTCAGTCTAAAGTTCGGTGCAATTTACTTCACCGGTTGAAAGCATTCTCAAGGTTATACTCAACCTCAAGCCGGAAAACAAGCTCTTTATTCCCAACACTCTCCGGGATTGGCGGGATTGAAGCTCTCCTTACGGCAATGCAGGTGGCCTCAACCAGGAGCTTCTCCCCATCTATCCCCCTACACTCCAAAACCTTACCGCTCCTATCTACCGTAAACTCAACCCTAACCACTCCTTCCTTACCCGACTCTATCGCCTCTAAAGGGTAGAATATTTGCTCCTCAACTGCTTTTCTGACGGCATCAACAAAGTAAGCCGGAAGGTTTCCATTAAGGGCTTTAAGAGGGCCCGAAGCACTTTCCCTTCCTCTTTTCCGGGAAATCGACTTTTTCGGACTTTTCGACAGCAATTCTGTTTTTTTTACCGGCTTCTTCAAAGCTCCTGCCGGTTTGTTTTTCCTCTTCTTCCCCCGCTCAACCCTTACAGCCATTTCCCTTTTCTTAGGCTTTATGAGAGATATTTTTATAACTGACCTGACCTCTTTCACCGAAGGTTTCAGAACCGAAAGCGTAAGGAAATAAAATGAAACAACAAAAATAGCAGAAGCAGTAACTGCAAAAATCCACCTAAGAACCCCTCTCATTCTTCTCCTTTGCCAGAAGACCTATTGAGTTAATACCGGCCTTTGAAGCAGCATCCATTACCTTAACCAAAGCCTGAACCGAAGCCTCTCTATCCGCATCTATAACCAGAGATATCAGACCGTCCTTTTTCTTAAAACTCTTCAAAAGCCTAACAAGTTCGTCGAAAGTAAGCTTTTTGTTTCCGTAGTAAACAGCTCCGTCTTTTTTTACAACAACAGTAACGACCTTTTCCTTCGGTTTAAAAGACGCTTTCTGAACGGTTTCGGGAGGATTTGTCTTCACAGCCAGCCCCGGAATCGCACTTCCCGCAATAAGAACGAAAAAGGCAAGGAGAAAAAGCATAACATCAACCATAGGAACAATCACCAGCTGAGGCCTTTCATCACCTTCATCATCCCTGAACAGGAACACCTTTATCTCCCGCAAGATGTTATACAATTGGATTATAAACTAAATTAAGGAGGAAGCATTGCTATTTGATATAGAGAGTGCCCACAACGCCATATTTTTCATTCTTTACTTCCTTCTATTCTTATCAACAACAGTCTTCCTCGAAAGGCTTCTTTACTTCAGCTTCACTTTCCCGACAGAAAGAAAGCTTATAAGAAAAGAAGTAGAAGGAGAGGACGAAAAAACGGCAGAAATCATTTACAACAGCTATGCCTCAAAACTTGAAAGGGGAAAAGGAGTGTTCCTGTTCACCATAACGGCAGCCCCCTTGTTAGGACTGCTGGGAACAGTCCTCGGAATAATGGAATCCTTCCAGACCATGGCCGATAAGGGCATATCTGACATAGCACTGGTAAGCAAAGGAATAGCCTATGCCCTTAAGGCCACAGCCCTCGGAATTGCAGTAGCTGTAATAACCCTCCTTTACTACCACACAGTCGCCGGAATCGCAAAGCGAAAGAGAACAGAAATCAAGAAGCTCATTCTGGAAGCTCTGAAAAACCCAAGCTAAACCATTATCCTTCCTCAAGAACCTTTGGAATAAGCTCGTTGAGAAGTCTTGGATTTGCCTTACCCTTTGTTTCCTTCATAACTTGACCGATTAAAAACTTAACGGCCTTTTGCTTCTGCTTCTCGTTACCTTCTCTGTACTGCTTTACAGCCTTCTCATTACCGGCCATAACCTTCTTAATAACTTCCCTGAGGGCAGACTCATCAGATATCTGAACCAATCCTTTTTCCTTGACAATGACCTCAGGAGACTTACCGCTCCTTACCATTTCAGGCAGTACTTCCTCCTTGGCAACCCTTATGGAAATCGTCCCGTTGTCAACGAGAGTCAGAAGTCCGGCAATTCCCTCCGGCGTTACAGGAGAATCGGAAATATCAAGCTTAGCTTCGTTCAAGACGCCGAGAAGATCCGAAATGATTATATTGGCAACCCGCTTCGCTTCCCCTTTATAAGCTTTTGCTGCCCTCTCGAAAAACTCAGCAAGCTCCTTCTCTCTTACAAGGATTGAAGCATCATAGGAAGTAACTCCATAGTCGGAGATAAACCTTTCTTTTACCTGATCGGGGAGTTCCGGCAGACTTTCCCTTATCGACTCAAGCCACTCATCGTCTATTATGAGAGGAGGCAGGTCCGGCTCGGGGAAGTAACGGTAATCTTCCGCCTCTTCCTTTGTCCTCATTGTCTTTGTAATACCTTTCTGGGAGTCAAAGAGCCTCGTCTCCTGAACAACTTTACCGCCGCTCTTTACGACTTTAATCTGTCTTTCTATTTCGTACTCAAGAGCTTTTTGTATAAAGCGGAAGGAGTTAACGTTCTTGATTTCCGTCCTCGTTCCAAGCTCCTTGCTCCCCTTAGGTCTTATTGAGACGTTAGCATCACAGCGAAGGGATCCCTCTTCAAGGTTTCCGTCGTTAACGCCTATCCAGACCAATATGTCCCTCAGCTTCTGCATATAAAGCCTTGCCTCTTCGGGCGTTGAAATGTCAGGTTCGGAAACTATTTCTATAAGGGGAGTTCCTGCACGGTTCAAGTCAACGTAGGAGTTTTCGTCAAATCCCTCGCCGTGAATTGTTTTTCCCGCATCTTCCTCCATGTGAATACGTTTTATCCTTATTCTCTTCTTGGTTCCGTCGCTTTTCTCAATCTCGACCCAGCCGTTCTCGGCGAAGGGAAGCTCGTACTGAGTAATTTGGTAAGCCTTTGGAAGGTCGGGGTAGAAGTAGTGTTTCCTGGCAAAAACCGAGTAGCGGTTAATTTTACAGTTGAGGGCCAAAGCCGCCTTTACGGCATACTCGACAGCCCTTTTGTTGAGAACAGGAAGAGAACCGGGCATTCCGAGGCATACCGGACAGACGTTGGTATTCGGGGGTGCACCGAATTCGTTTTTACAAGAACAGAATATTTTAGTCTTTGTAAGGAGCTGGGCATGAACCTCAAGTCCTATTACGGCTTCAAATTCCATATTTACCTCCACTTCAACAATTTCCGTCAAACTTTTTTAGCTGGACTTCCTATTCGGCAGGAGCTATTTTACCCCAAACGGGAACAGAGTGGGGGAAACGCTTAGAAAAAAAACATCTTCAGGGAAATAAACCTTGAAAAGAACAGGGATGTCAGGGTAAAGTGATTGATAGAAAAACCATTACTCCGATAGGTAAGACAAAAACTTCTTCAAGGGCTATCATCTCCTATAAGCATAAATTTCCTAGGTACAAAATTTATGGTAAGGAGTCAAAATGGTAAGAACGTTCTTTAAGAAGGCACTTTTCCTATTTCTTTTTCTCCTGTTCAGCCTAAACCAAGCTTATTCAGAACAGTCTTACAAGGAAAAGCTTCTTCCGCCTTTTGCATCAACAGTATACGACAGGGAAGGGAAAATAGTTGGCTTTTTCTACAAGGATAAGTTCAGGCTTTACGCTCCTTACTCCGAAATACCCAAGAAGCTCATCTACGCCGTCATAACGGCAGAAGATGAAAGGTTTTTCTACCACAAGGGAGTTGACCCCCTCGGAATATTAAGGGCAGCAGTTGTTGACATATCGAGGGGAAAGGTCGTTCAGGGAGGAAGCACTATAACACAGCAACTTGCAAAGATGATTTACCTATCTCCGAAAAGGACAATCGAGAGAAAGCTCAAGGAAATCGAACTT
Source organism: Desulfurobacteriaceae bacterium (assembly GCA_027063785.1). Classification (GTDB taxonomy): domain Bacteria; phylum Aquificota; class Aquificia; order Desulfurobacteriales; family Desulfurobacteriaceae; genus JAMORC01. The sequence continues at coordinate 25,610 of JAMORC010000063.1, read as the reverse complement.
GCAAGGAAGCTTGAAGAAAAACTCTCAAAGGAAGAAATACTGGAACTCTATCTTAACTACGTCTACTTATCAAACGGAGCTTACGGTGTAAAAGCTGCAGCTTATGTTCTGTTCGGGAAAGACCTATCCCAGCTTACACCGGCCGAGTGCGCCCTTTTGGCCGGAATGATAAGGGGACCGGAGTACTACAATCCCTTTAAGCATCCGGAAAGGGCACTGAAGAGGCGAAACTTTATACTGAAGAAGATGCTTAAAAACGGCTACCTAACAAGGAAGGAATACGAGGAAGCGTTAAAAGAACCTTTAACGCTCCTTGACGAGCCGAAAAGACCAAAAAGTGCCGGCTACGACCTGGACATAGTCAAGTTTGAACTTTTCAAAAAAGGAATACTGACCCCCGAAAAGCTTTACACGGGCGGCTACAAAATTTTCACAACCCTCGATGAGGAAATTCAGCAGTTCGCCCAGAAAGTCCTTTCAAAGTACAACAAGAGTTACAGGGAGAGACACGGGGTTGAAGACCTCCAGTGTGCAGGCATGGCAGTAAACAGGAGGGGAGAAATACTTTTTGTCGTCGGCGGAGAAAACTACAGGAAAAGCCAGCTTAACAGGGCGTTTCAAATACTGAGGCCTATAGGTTCAACCGCCAAGCCCTTTACTTACCTCACTGCTTTCCAGAACGGCTGGTCCCCTTTAGACTTTATTCCAAACGAACCGATAGAAATGCCCATGGAGAAGTTTGACCCGGAAACGGGAGAAAGGCTATGGTGGAAACCGGAAAACTACAGCGGAAAATTTTCTCCATTTATGACTGTAAGGGAAGCTCTAATGAAGTCCGTCAACGTCGCCACTCTCCATTTAGCATTACATTTTCCTCAAAAGATCAGAAAAAACTTGATACGGTTCGAAATGATAAGACCTACAGATCCTTTTGATCTCTCTTACGTTCTTGGAAGCTTCCCATCCAACTTGTACCGGATAGTCAGAGCATACTCGGCTTTTCAAAATAACGGAATACTAAAAGAGCCTTTTGTTGTAAAAAGAATTGTCAGCTTAAAAGGAAGAACAATTTACAGGGGCTTCCCCACGCCCAAAAAGGTTTCCGATCCCATCTCCGTGCAGGTACTCAGATCAATAATGGAAGATGTCGTAAAAAGGGGGACGGCAGCTTCAATTTCCTATCTTACCGCTCACTTTGATGTTGCCGGTAAAACGGGAACAACAAACGACTACAGGGATACCTACTTTTCCGGATTCACCACCTCCTTTGTCATGAGCGTATGGTTCGGCAGGGATAGCTACGAGACAATCTGGCCGAGGGCAACAGGAGGAGGGGTTGCAGCTCCCCCTTGGGGGGAGATTGCTTTGAAGATGTGCGAAAAATACGGCTGCAGCAGGTTTACCCCTCCTTACGAAGAGGTAGTGAAAAACTACCCGCCGCCCACCCACTTCCCCGAAAAAGAAATGGAGGAAATCTACTACGACCAACTAATAAACAACCTAATAAAGGAAAGCGAGGAAGCTTATAATTAAGGCAAACTTACGGAGGTAAGGCGTTGGAAAGGATACTCAACGTTCCGATAGAAGAGGAAATGAAACAGTCTTACTTGGACTACGCGATGAGCGTAATCGTGGGCAGGGCTCTCCCCGACGTAAGGGACGGCCTAAAGCCCGTTCACAGGAGAATACTCTATTCAATGTACCAGCTGGGACTATACCCGGATAAACCTTATAAGAAAAGTGCAAGAATCGTCGGAGAAACCCTTGGTAAGTTTCACCCCCACGGCGACACTGCCGTTTACGATGCCCTCGTCAGAATGGCACAAAACTTCTCAATGAGGTATCCCCTTATAGACGGTCAGGGGAACTTCGGTTCAATAGACGGCGACTCGGCAGCTGCAATGAGGTACACCGAGGCAAGGCTTTCAAAAGTTTCGATGGAACTCCTGAGGGACATCGAGAAGGATACCGTCGACTTTAAACCGAACTTTGACGAAAGCCTTACAGAGCCCGAAGTCCTCCCCGCCAGAATCCCCAACCTTCTCGTAAACGGAGCGGCCGGAATTGCCGTAGGAATGGCAACGAGCATCCCTCCCCACAACCTGAAGGAGGTCTGCCGGGCAGTTAAATACCTGGTTGACCATCCTCAGGCAACCACAGAGGAACTTCTTGAGTTTATCAAAGGACCCGACTTCCCTACAGGAGCCGAGATAATAAATCCCGAAGACATCCCGAAAATTTACAAATCCGGCAGAGGAAGCGTAACAATAAGGGCAAAGCACAGGATTGAGGAAGTCAGGAAAAGAACGGCAATCGTCATTACAGAAATTCCCTATCAAGTTAATAAGGCCGACCTCATAAAGAAAATAGCCGACCTTGTTAAAGAGAAAAGGATAGACGGAATTGCCGACATAAGAGATGAATCTGACAGGGAAGGAATCAGGGTAGTTATAGAACTTAAAAGAGATGCAACTCCGCAGGTGGTTCTTAACAAGCTGTACAAGTTCACTCCCCTGCAAACTAACTTCAACTTTAATATGATAGCTCTTGTAAGCGGAGAACCGAAGCTTATAAACCTCAAACGCTATCTCGAGCTTTTTGTAGAGTTTAGAAGGGAAGTAATTCTAAGAAGAACTGCCTTCGACCTAAGGAAAACAGAAGCCAGACTTCACATCCTGGAAGGTCTAAAAGCAGCCCTTGAGAACATCGACAGAGTCGTGGAGATAGTCAAGAAGGCAGAAAGCCCTCAGTCTGCACAAGACCAGCTCCAAAAGGAGTTCTCCATTACCGAAACTCAAAGCAAGGCAATTCTCGATATGAAACTCCAAAGGCTCACAGGCCTTGAAAGGGACAAAATAGAGAAGGAGTATGCAGATCTTCAGGAGAAAGCCAGGTATTACAGATTTGTCCTTGAAAACGAGGAAGAACAGAGAAGACTCATAAAAGAGGAAATGGACGAACTTATAGAAAGCTTCGGAGATGAAAGGCGAACGCGGATTGTTTCAAAAGAAGCCGAAATAGATATTGAAGCAATGATCGAAGAAGAAGAAGTTGTTATCTTCCTTACCCATAAAGGATTTGTTGCAAGAACTTCTGCCAGCAGTTACAGAACCCAGGGAAGAAGCGGGACAGGCGTAAGAGGAATAAAGACGAGAGAAGGAGATTTTGTAAAAGACGTAATAACGGCATCATCAAAAGACTACCTTCTCATATTTACAAACCAAGGAAAAGTTTACTGGCTCAAAGCCTACGAAATACCGAAAACGGAAAAGGCAGGCAGAGGCCAATCCATAAGGAACTTCCTGCCCGGAATGTCGGGAAGCGAAATCGTCTCAAGAATCATTCCTGTAAAGGACTTCTCCGAAGAAAAGGACATATTCTTCGTAACCCAGAAGGGATACGTTAAGAGAACCTCTCTTTCTGACTTTTCCAACCCCCGCTCCACAGGAATAATAGCAATAAACCTCGAACCCGGAGACAGGCTCAGATACGTTGGACTTGTAAGCAAGAAGGATAACGTAATACTTGTCTCAAGAAACGGCAGGGCCATAAGGTTTCACGTTCAGGACGTAAGACAGATGGGAAGGAGCGCAAGGGGAGTCAGGGGAATGCTTCTTGACTCCGAAGACTCGGTAGTAGGAGCAACCGTCGTAGAACCCGACGACAGATTTCTCTTAATAGTAACCGAGAAAGGATACGGAAAAAGAGTAGACATATCGGAATTCTCCTTACAGAGAAGGGGAGGAAAAGGGCTTATTGCCATAAAGCTGTCGGAGAAGACGGGCAAAGTAGCCGACGCAATAACCTTAAAGAACGACGAAACGATAATCCTTGTCTCAAAGAAAGGAAAGATAATAATGGTCAACGGCGGAGACATCCCGGTTTATGGAAGACATACAAGGGGCGTGAGGATTCAGAGACTATCGGAGGACGATGCCGTAGTTTCCGTCTCAAAGGTTAAATCAACACCGTAAAAGGCCGTTGTTGCCCCCTTTAAAGGGGGCTATCTTTGAAATTGAAGGCTCTGGTCAGGAGGTTTAAATGCCGCAGACTTTACCGATAGAGGTTTACAAGGCTATAGAGGACGCAGTTAAGGATAAGGAAACGGCAGAAAAGGTTGCAAAAAGCGTTGAAAAAGCCCTCGAAGCAATAGAAGAAAAAGCCAAAGAGCAAAAGTCAGTAATTAAATCAGAGCTTAAAAGCGAACTTACAAACGAACTCGTAACAAAGGGAGAGTTCAAAGCAGAACTTAAAGCCCTAAGGAATGAACTAAAAGGAGATATCGAGACTTTGAGAAGCGAGCTTAAAGGAGACATTAAAGCTCTGAAACTGCTAATATTCTTTACCATGTTCCTAATAGTCGCAACGAATAAGGAGAGTTTTGAATTACTCCTAAGAGCTTTTGGACTTTTAAAGTAGGAGGAAGCCGAATGATTGACATAAAAGCCCTCAGGAAAGAACCCGAAAAATTCAAAGAACTTCTTTCCCGCAGAGACAGAGCTTACGCCGACATGGTTGACGAACTGCTTGCAGTTGATTCGGAAAGGAGAAAACTGATAACTGAAGCGGAAGAACTGAAGGCCAGAAGGAATAAACTGTCAAGGGAAATAGGGAAGCTCTTTAAAGATGGAAAAAGGGAAGAAGCACTAAACCTCAAGGCTGAAGTAGAATCAATATCTGAAAGGCTCGTAGAAATAGAAAAAGAACTGTCGGAAGTTGAAAAGAAATTTGAAAACCTCATCCTATCCATTCCCAATCCTCCCCATCCCTCGGTTCCGGTAGGAGAGGATGAAGAGGACAACGTTGTGATAAGGTATTGGGGAGAAAAGCCGAAATTTGACTTTGAACCGGCGCCCCACTGGGAGATAGCAGAGAGGTTGAATCTTTTAGATTTTAAAAGAGCCACGAAGCTCGCAGGATCACGATTTGTCCTTTATAAGAAGTGGGGAGCAAAGCTGGAAAGGGCACTTATAAACTTTATGCTTGACCTGCACACTACCGAACACGGCTATGAAGAAATTATTCCTCCTCTCTTAGTAAACAGGAAAACGATGACAGGAACAGGCCAACTGCCGAAATTCGAAGAAGATCTCTATAAAATCGAGGGAGAGGATCTTTACCTCATTCCAACGGCTGAAGTGCCTTTAACCAACATCCACGCTGGAGAAATACTTCCGGAAGCTGAACTACCCAAGTACTACACAGCATACACTCCGTGCTTCAGAAAAGAAGCTGGCGCCCACGGAAGAGATGTAAGGGGAATCATGAGACTCCATCAGTTTAACAAAGTCGAGTTAGTAAAAATCGTCCATCCCGAAAATTCCTACGAAGAACTTGAAAGGCTTGTAAGAGAAGCAGAAAAAGTCCTTCAGCTGCTCGGGCTTCACTACAGAGTCGTTGAACTTTGCACGGGAGATCTGGGATTCTCTGCCGCCAAAACTTACGACATAGAAGTGTGGATTCCTTCTCAGAACAGGTACAGAGAAATCTCTTCCTGCTCCAACTGTGAGGACTTTCAGTCAAGGAGAATGAAACTGAGATTCAGGGACAGAGAAGGAAAGACACGCTACCCCCACACTTTAAACGGCTCCGGCCTTGCAGTCGGAAGAACAGTAATAGCCATACTCGAACAGTACCAGCAGGAGGACGGAAGCGTTAAAGTTCCGGAAGTGCTTGAACCTTACCTTAAAGTCAGGCACCTCCGGAGTTAAATCAGAACTTTGTTCAAAGTTCAAATCCTGTGGAGCCAACAGGAAATTGTTCTTTCGGGAATTCCCAGTGCTCCCGCAACTGCACTTATGCCCATTCTTTCGGAAAGCATCTCAAGTACAAGGGGCTTCTTCTCCGGCGGATATTTTTCACAACGGTTTCCAGAATAAATACTCTTCCGCATTCGTCGTATCCGGAACGCTGTTTTCAGTATCCTAAGTAATAAGTCGCCATTTGAAAGCTAGAGTTCATTCAATCCACCAGCCAGCTACTAACCTTAATGGTTTCGTTTCCTATACCCGACGCAGACATGAAACAATATAGGTCTCTTACCATTCCAAAAGTTTCTTTGCAAAATTCTGCTACATCATCAATTGTCAAACCTTTTGGAGGCTCTGTTCCAAAATAAGTAAAGTCACCAAGATAAAGATTCCCCTGTGTCCAGAGTGCAAGTCTTGACTCGCTGTTTACATCTTTGATATCAATTCCACCGGGACTTACTATATTACCCCTTGACTCTGGTCTTAACCATGTAACAAAGTTAACTCCATGGGTATTCTTTTCAAATTTCAAAAGTTGACCTGTATCCTTAGTGAAAAACTTGTTCACTATGTCCTTCATAAGAACATTCATGTAGAGAGAAGCATATTCCGGGTGTGCTTCCATACTACCAAAAAGATCCTCTACGCTCGTAGGTAGGGATTCATACCCCCAACCGACACTGCCGCCTGCAATCAAGAACACATTAGGAGAATTCCTAAATGTAGAATTTTTTATTCTATAGAGATTCTCTTTAACAAATATATCTCCATCACGATTATAAACAACAAAATTTGCGTTTTCTGTTACTTGATTTTTTTGAAAATCTACTCCATCTTCAAAAAAGGCAAGATCCTTAGCATTCAAAAGGTAAAGATCAAAATTTCTCATTGAGGTCCCTTCTATATTTATTTGTCCAATTTTCGTCTCATAACCGGTAATTCCGATAGGAGTAGAAATTGCAAAAATAAGACCAAAGTTGCCATCTATCCGCGAATTCTCTACATTTACATCAACAGCCGTTAAACTATCACTGGAGTAAAAGCCAACCTGTAGGTTTTTTCTTACTCCGATTCCTTCAAGATCAAACCTTTCATAGGCTATAGAACTGCCAGCAAAATCTAAATCTACATCCCCGTCAATTTGCGAGTTTTTAACAGTAAACTTTTTCCATTCAACTTTAGGTGCATGCATCAGGACACGAAGGTTGTTTGCACTTATTCCTTCTATAGAAAGATTATTAAAACCAAGTTCCCTCCAAGGAACCAAAGTAAGACCTAAGTTCCCGAGATTACCATTCTTTATGGAAAACTTATCAAACTCACTATCACCTCCATACATAACAAAGTTCGTAGCTTTTGAAGACACTCCCGATACAACCAAACTACCAACCCCAGAATACCCTCTTGAGATAACTTTAAAGTCAGTTAACGAGTTTACACTTCCGTTCTTGAAGCTGAAACTTCCTACATTAACTTCATTTCCTTCAAGCTTTATTTCTATTCCTTTTTCGGATGAGAACCCCTCAATGTTGAGGTTTTGTATTCCCAATTTATCACTATTAATATTAACGATCATCTTACCCTGAGGTGTGTTAACATTCTTAACGTTCAGATCAACTATCCCCACTTCTCCAGGAATTATGTTCAAAGTAAAGTCTCCCTTTGAGGAAGACAACCCATTTATGCTCAAACTGGGTACTTCTACTTTTTCTGGCGTATAAATCGTCAAATTAAATTTATCATTTACAGATAAAGAAGGAACGTCTAATTTGTTTATTCCAATGTATCCTTTAGAAAGAACCTGTAAATCAAAATAAGAATAGTAATCGTTAACGACGCTAATCTTTCCCCACACAACTATACCTCTTGGAGAATAAATTACCAATCGGGGATCATCGCTATTTATCCAGCTTTTTCCTATTGTGATACCTTTCGCAATTTCAAGTCTATCATTTCCTTTTCCGCACAAAACGTTCACATCCTTAAGATTGACGTATTCGTGCTTTCCAGAAACCTTGTTTAAAAGATCCATTTTTCCACTTGAATCTATTTTCCAGAGATAGTAAGTATCCGTGTCTATAGTAACATCGCAAGTTTTAGGAAAGGGTGGTGGAGTAACTTTTTCCCGCTGGTAACTCGGGACTGATCCCGTGTAGGAAGGAATGGAAATCAGCGGATAAGCAGGATAATGGCCTTTTTCTTTCCTGGCTTTAAAACCCTGACTTTTCAAAACATCGATAGCATCATCACCCATACTTCCATCAACAAAAGCATCACTGCCTATCAGAAAATCAGCATTTTCGATTTTTGGAGAAAAGTCAAAGGAATCAAAAACTCTCAGCTTATTGACCACAAAGGCTGCCAAGCTTCGAAGAGAAGAACCAATTTCTATTCTTCTCACAGCTCCTTTGTAGTATCCGTACGACACAAGCCTACAGTTCTCTGGGCTACCAGAAGACTCCACAACAAATTTTCCACCATCAAAGTCTTCTTCTATCTTCCAACCACACGTTTCTTCTTTTTTAAACTTAAGAAGGCCGACTTCTATACCACTTCTTGCTATTTCGTAAGCCTTCCTTGAGTAAAAAGAATCCGTAATCGTCCTTGTTTCTGTTACTGTAAACTTTGCTAAAGTTGCCACACCTAAAGATAAAAGTATAACAATTCCCAAGACAGCCAAAAGTATATATCCCTTTCTGCTATTCATTCTTCTCCCCCTTATTCGCAGTTCAAACACTCAACAGAATCTATAAAATTACTTTCTTTTCCAGACATCTTATTTTCTACAACAAGTGTAAAAGTTACAGTCTTAGTCTTATTATCATAATTAACAGTAAAATCTTTTACCACTAACTTTTTAGAATCAAACAGATAAGCTGAAGTCCCACTTCCATCACTCCCTTCATCGACAGTTCTTTTTATATTATTGTTCTGAAAAACATACTTTATTTCGTAAGAACAGTTATCTCCTGATGTAAAACTGACACCTTCACAATCACTCTTGTCGTAATTAACATATTTTATTGTTAAAGTCTTATTCTCCTCATCCCAAAAAATCGGAGGATATGATTTTTTATCAGTAATACCATAGCCTGCCTTTTTAAGATCGGAAATTATCAAATCTATTGTATTCAAGGAAGAAATAGCTCCATCTATCTCTTTAGAACTTCTGACAATCATTTTATAATTTTTTGTAAAAAAACTCAAACTAACCATCAAAATAAGTCCTCCCAAAAACATAACTACTAACAGTTCTATCAATGTAAGGCCTTTCCTTGGGAACATTATATATCTCCTTTTACTCTTTTAAACTCAATCTTTGAACCTTTTCCATACTTAACTGTTACAGTTATAACTTTCTCATCACTATCAATCTGTTTTACGGAATACGTTATATTATCGTTACCTTTCAAATCAAAACAACAATCATCGTTTTTGCAGTTAACTTTCACACCGTTTTTTAAACAAGCATTATCAAAATCCAGAGAACCTAGTTTGTTTATAAGTGTTTCTCCAAGAATCACAGCATGTTCCCTCTCCTGAGAAACTTTCTGAGCTTTTTTACTCGTAAATACCAGTGGAACTATTCCCAAAACGATAATTAAAAATATTACCATTGCATAAATAACTTCTACAATAGAAAAACCTCTTCTTAACATCTTTACCCACACTCCAAACTAATTTTTCCACTAACAAACGAGAGAACAATATTGCAATGATAATTATTTGCTCTAACTTCAATTGACAAATTAGCAGAAGGCAGTTTACTCCTATAAAAATAAACCTTTTTTAAAGACGACTTTACAAAAATCCATTCAGGAAACTCTACCTTATACAGTTCCTTTTTATCACTATCCAAAATTTTTAAGCCGTGAGTTTCAAATAAAACCTCAGTTTTACCTTTTTTAAAGGCATAAGACTGCGCTTTAATAAGAGCAATTTTTATATCTTCAGCAGTTGTTTCAACTTTTTTCCTTATAATTTGTCTTTTGAATGTTTCAAAACTAATAACAGAAAGTATAAATATAATAAAAAGAACAACTACCAATTCAACTAAACTAAATCCCGCTCTAAGTTTAGCACTTACATCAATCTTAATTTCCTGCTTAAAAAATCTTATAGTTAGCACAATATCTCCTCCCTATTAATCCAGGAACAAATATGCAAATGCAAAACGATACATCCCTCTCTTTCCTTGGTTTTATCCCTCAACTTCTCTACCTTAATACCTAATAAACTTTAGACCAATCAACTAAACCAAATTTAAACATCACAATCAATCACAATTTGAATTTTTTACCAAGATAAATCTCCTTAACCCGTTTATCCAGAACCACTTCTTCTCCCTTACCCTTAGATACGACTCTCCCACCGGCAATTACATAAACTCTATCAGCTATACGCAAAGTTTCCCTTACATTGTGATCCGTTATAAGAATACCTATATCCAGCTCTTTTAACTCTAAAATTAATTCCTGAATCTCGTAAACGGCAATGGGATCTATACCGGCAAACGGCTCGTCAAGTAGGAGAAACTTGGGATTTATGGATAAGGCCCTGGCAATTTCCAGCCTCCTCCTCTCCCCTCCAGAAAGGGAAGAGGCTTTCTGCTTACGAAGGTGAGAAATCCCAAACCTTTCAAGTAACCAGTCGGTTCTTTCCTTGATTTCCTTTCTTGAAAAGCCGTGCATCTCAAGAACGGCCTTAATGTTTTCTTCTACCGTCAGCTTTCTAAAAATGGAAGGCTCCTGGGGCAGGTAAGAAATTCCCTTCCTTGCCCTAATATATGTTGGATCTTCGGTAATATCCTCTTCTCCGAGATACACTTTCCCGCCGTCGGGTTTTACAAGGCCGAGGATACAGTAAAAGGTCGTCGTCTTTCCGGCACCGTTGGGACCTAAAAGACCAACTACTTCCCCTTCCCTAACTGTTACAGTAACTCCGTCTACAACCTTTCTGCCGCCGTAAATCTTGGTAATATTCTCTGCTTTTAGATAGTTTAAATCAGCGACTTCCCTGCTCAGGTCTTCCTCCCTTCTCTTCCGGGAATATAACCGTCTTAACTTTCCGCTTTATACCTTCAACTTCCACTTTCCCAGAACGGTAAGCAACAATTTTATCTCCGACTATCAAGTTTTTATCCTGCTTTAACTTCGCATTACCTTTGAGAATTACTTTTTCTTGATATGGAAAGTAGACAAGTTCTTTACACCATCCTTCTCCCCTCTCATCTTTGATGTAGATATTACCCGTTACAATGACTTTTTTAATTTCCTTTCCTGTTGAGTCGAAGTAAATCACCATCTTATCGCCTTTGATAATTGTTCTCCCTCTCTGTGCAACTACACTACCAACGTAAGTTGCTGTTCTTTTTTGTTTGTTGTAAAAGAGCTTCTGCGACTCAACGACAAAAGGCAACTTCTCTTCCTCAGAAGCCCCAAAGGCCGGCAACGCCAGGAAAAATGCAAGCAAAAGTACAGCAATCCTCTTCATCTCACCCCGCTCCTGAAAATTGATTTTACTTTCCCGGAAACCGAAAATGAATCCTTTTTCAGGTTAAAAATACACCGCTTACCGGTAGTAACGCCAGAGCCCTCAAGGACAATTTTACATCCTTTTTCCGCAAAGAATCTCCCGCTTTTAAAATCAAAAACGCCTGAAGGTGCAGTTACTTTAAAATCTCTGCCCGTCAGATTTACACCTTTAAGGTAAAGCTTATTTTTCTGCTTATGGTAAACAGCCTCACTTGACCTGACAACAATTCGAGCCCCGTTATTACGGTATAAAGTAAGTTTCGGAAACTTAAGGAATACTTCCTGTTCTCCGTGAAAAAGCGCTTCCGGCGATACCAAAACCCAGAAATCACGGCCGGAAGAACGAAGAGAAAAATCCTTTACTACCTGATTCCTGTGAGTTTCAACTCTAACTTTCGGCGGTGGAGATTCTCTTCTCACAAAAAAGAACAAAAACGGAATAAAAGAAATCAACAACAGGAAAAAAGCAACTCTTTGAAACAATCCCTTCATTCAACCTTCTCTGAAAGAATAAGATCTATAAACTCCCTGACAGCCCCGCGCCCTCCCGGCTTTGAAGAGACAAAATTCACCACTTTCTTAACCTCTTCAACAGCATCAGAAGGAGCGCCGGAAAGGCCTGCTCTCTTCAGAAGCTCAATATCAGGAATATCATCTCCCATAACGGCAATTTCTGAATCTTCTAAATCATACTTTTCCTTCAAGTAGTTGTAAATCTTCAGTTTATTCTCAACCCCCTGATAGACTTCCCTTATTCCAAGCTCACTGCACCGTTTTTCAACCATAGAAGAGAATCTACCTGTTACAACAGCAATTTCTATCCCCATTCTCCGGGCCCTGACTATCCCGTATCCGTCTTTCACGTTAAAGCTCTTATATTCCCTTCCCTCAGAATCATAAGTTATAAGCCCGTCGGTAAGCACGCCGTCAACATCAAGGATTATAAGCTTTATCACAGTGGAAGCTCCTCCTCAGAAACTGCCCTATTGCCGTTAAATTCTACATTAACGTTAAAACACCTAATCCCCTTTAAATGACAACCGCAAAAAACGCAGTACGGATTCCAGTGAACGTGTCCGTGAAGAAGCAGAACAGAACCGCTCTCCTTAAATACCTTTTCTACTTTACGCTGAAGTTCTTTAAACCTGAAAGTCCTGAGATCAAGAGCCGGATAGTGACAGAGAAGAACGTTTTTCTCCCTAACCTTTACTGCTGTGGAAAAGTTAATAACTTCGTCAAAATAAAGAAACAGGTCTGAATCCCCGAAAAAATTATCGTGATTACCTTTTACCAAGACTTTCTTTCCGGGAATAGACCTCCAAGCATCCAGAAGTTCTTCATCAAGACTCCAGGCAAAGTCCCCCAGATGATAAAGAGTATCCCCTTCCTTCAGCTGAACCTTCAAGTTCTCGATAATTTGAAATTCAAACCCCTTTTTCCTTTTTAGTGGATTAAGTCGAAGTATATTCTCATGCTTAAAATGGGTATCAGAAATGAAGTAAAGCATAGTCGGAATTATACAAAAGGCCCCGACAAAAACCGGGGCCTTTTAATAAAAACTACTCCGGATTATTCCCCGGAAGCTGAGGAAGAACTCTCGCCTCAAGGGGAACTTCACCGGTCATAGAACGGAGAAACTCAGCAATTGCATGAACTTCAGATTTTGAAAGAGTTTTACCAAGTTCCTTTTTAGCCATAATCCTGACTGCTTCCTCAAGGCTATTTACAGAACCGTCATGGAAATACGGAGCAGTTACACCCACGTTAAGGAGTTGGGGAGTCCTAAACATGTATTTATCTGCTGGATTCTTTGTAACCTTATACCTTCCGGTGTCGTTATTCCACTTAAACTTGTGAAACTTCCCATCAGAAAGAACTGGACCGTTGTGGCAGGCGATACAGCCATACTTAACGAAAAGCTTCATTCCCCTCTTCTGAATAGGAGTCAGAGCATTATCGTCCCCGAGCAGATATCTCTGGAAGGGAGAGTTGGGTGTATTTAAAGTTCTCTCAAAAGCCGCTATGGCCTTAGTTACATTCTTAAAGTTTACGGGATCCTTTTCCCCGGGGAAAGCCTTCTCGAAAAGCCTGACATATTCAGGTATAGACTTTAATCTTCTGACCACAAGCTCCGGAGTAGAATTCATTTCTACGTGGGCCTGAAGAGGACCCGCAGCCTGAGCCTCCAAAGTAGGAGCCCTTCCGTCCCAGAACTGAACCCTTAAGAATCCGGAGTTAAGTGTTGTCGGAGCGTTCCTCCCGCCGGTCTTCCACTGATGACCAAGAGAGGTCTTAACGTTATCGTCTCCTCCAAGAGCGAGGTTATGACACGTATTACAGGAGATAACCTTGCTCCTCGAAAGCCTCGGATCGTAGTAGAGCATCTTTCCGAGCTTAACCTTTTCAGGAGTCAGCGGATTATCAGCAGGTATTGGCGGAAGAGCAGGAAGCGGAGTAAAGAACTTCCTGTAGTCGTTGCCTGCCTTTACCTTTTGAATCGGCCTTGAAACAGCACCGCCGAAAAGCTCCTTTGCAGCCATTCCGTAACCGAGCCCCCTGGGCATCTTACCCTGCTGAACAGTCCTTCTCACTGCATCCATAAACGCCTTTTTCGTCGGGTACTTTTTGAGAAGTTTCTCCTTAGTAGGAGCAACGGCACCGTTGTGACAAGAAGCGCAGTTACTCTCCCAGACCCCCGCATGAGCAGAAGTTCCCAAAACTAAAAAAGATAAAGCAGTTAGCAGCCTTCTCATCTCCATCCCTCCTCGATTTAATGTTTTCAATTAGAAATAATAGCCCGATGCAAGAAATTTTCAACTAATGGAGAAGTCCTTTAGAACCTTTGAAATATCAGCTTTTGAGAAAAAGGGAGAAACGGGAACATCAAGAAGACGGGAAAGACTGTCAAAGTTCGTCTTGAAACTTTCATCAAAGTCTTTAAAGCTATTTAGAACTACCCCCCTTACTTTAATCCCCGAAAGCTCACACATCTTAACTGTCAAAAGAGTATGGTTTATAACCCCGAGCCTATTCAAAGCCACAACAACAACTTCCGCAGAAATTGCTTTAGCCAAATCCAGGTAATTAAAATCCCACGTTATGGGAACCATAAGGCCGCCGGCTCCCTCGATGAAAAGCAATCTAAATTCTTTCGAAAGCCTTAAAATTGCATCCACTATTTCCCCAACAGAAATCTCCACTCCTTCAATTTCCGCAGCGACTGCTGGTGCTAAGGGTAACTTAAGGCTATAAACTGGAGAAAGCTTTACCTCAGAAACTTCGGAAAGCAAATCTGCATCTTGACATCCGTCAGAACAACCACTCTCAACAGGCTTGAAACCAACAGCCTCTTTCCCTTTACTTCTCAGAAACTCAACTGCACAACTAGTGAAATAGGTCTTGCCAACTCCCGTATCAGTTCCAGTTACGAGGAACATTTCAGGTAAGACCCCTTAACTTTTAGCTTATCAGCTATGCTCTTTAAAAGCTTTTCCTCTTTTTCCTTAAGCTTCTTCTGAAGTTCAGAAATAAGAGCAATAAGCTCCATTGCCTCTTCTCTACTAAATTGAGGTAAACTTTCAGAGAGAGAAGAAATAAGCTTCAAAGCCTCTCTGTAATTTTCCTCATTTACATAAACTATCAACTTTGATCTTAAAACTTCGAATTCACTTCTTCCCACGCTTCCCTAACTGCCTCTAACATCATTATTATATTTTCAAGAACCTGTTTATCATTATCTTTATTGGCAACAAAAAGTCCAGCTAAAACCGTATCGTAAAATTCCCTTAATACTTTCGCCACCTCCCCACCTGCCTCCATATCAAGGGAGGAATTAAGCACCTGAATTATCCTCTCAGCTTTTGCTATTGAATTGACTTTTCGGGGAATATCGCCAACCTTCAGCGCCTCAATAGCCTCCTTAAGAAGTACAATAGCCTTATCATAGAGTAAAACAACCCGCTCAACCGGCGTTGAGGTATCAACTTGCATCTTGAGATAAGGATTCATGACTTATTCTCCCTTGGAGTTTGAAAGTATTGATGTGACACCAAAAGTAGATGCTATTTTTGCCCTTAACTCTTCCATCTGAGCCTGCAGCAACTGTAGTTGAACCAGCTGTTTCCTGAAAAGCTCAACCTGTTCCTTCAACATGCTATCAAGATCGTATATCCTATCCTCAATTCTATTCTTTTGCCGATTAAGGTTATCAAGCTCGTTCTCTACAGGACTTTCTGGACTGGTCAAAAAAAGCAAATAATCTTGAAGTGAAGTTTTTAGTTGACCAATAGCATCCTTAATTTCCTGAGGGGAATTTTCCAACAAATTATTGAGCTTTGGAGAATCCACGTTTAAGTGTCCCGTATCCTTATCTACGTCCAAAATGCCTAAGTTAAAGAGAGGCTGAAACCTTGAAAGCAAAGAAGATCTCACTAAGTAAACAGTATTATCTCCGGATAATACTCCATCTTTTCCAGCCTTATCCTGCAAAAAGTCAACTATAGAGTTGTAAGCTTCAATGAAAGAATTTAAAGCATCTTTCAGAGATTGAAAATCTTTAGAAACTTCTATTGTAGTAGATCCTACCTCGCTAGCATCAAGCTTTAAACCGGGAATCGCATCAACAAACGTATTGCTGGAAGATGAAATAACAGTTCCGTATATTTCTAACTTTGCATCCTGAGCAACCTGAACATGGCTATCAGAATAATTGTCTCCAAG
The DNA here is from genome assembly GCA_027063785.1 of Desulfurobacteriaceae bacterium. Taxonomy (GTDB): domain Bacteria; phylum Aquificota; class Aquificia; order Desulfurobacteriales; family Desulfurobacteriaceae; genus JAMORC01. Next base: position 9,607 of record JAMORC010000063.1, on the reverse strand, counting down.
TTCCAGTTTATCTAAAAGATCCCCATCTCCCGTTTCCGATATCGACACATCAGCATCATCACCCGTAGCAGTTCCAGATAACAAAAGCCTGTAATTATCTCCGTCAAATATAACTGAGGCCTTAACTTTATCCTGAGAATTATTTATTGCATTCACAATTTCTGAAAGAGTAGATGGCTTTGAAGAATCAGAAGCATCTGCATCGTAATCAACAACAGCAACAACCTCTCCCTCATATCGGATCTCCAGCTGACCTTCCCCTGTCGAAACTGCAGTATCCAGATCTTGAACTCCCGATTGTGATAACCAAACATCATTTTGGGCAAGCTGCTTAACAGTGATTTGGTAAAGACCTTCTATGGCTTTGGAAGGATCAAGAACTTCTACTTTAATGAGATCAGGATCCGAAACAGAAACGGTTTTCTGATCAAGCAAATTATTGGAAACTAAGTTATCAAAAGCTTCTTTTAAATTATTTAACCTCGATTCCAAATCACGAAGCGCAGAAGTTTTTTCCTCAATCTTCAACTCCTGCTGTTTAAGAAGCTGTATTGGGGCTATTTTTGATTGATAGTAAAGATTTAAAATTTCTTGATAATCGAAACTTCCAACAAGATTGCTTACATAAAGTTCTCCTGCCATCTTTTAGTCCTTAAGCCTTTTCATTTAAGAGAATTCCGGCGATTTCATCAAGGTATTTTGCTATTTTTAGTATGTACTCTGGCGGAATTTGCCTTATAATTTTCTTTGTTTCTTTATCTATGACTTTAACAACAATCGTATCTGTGTCTTTATCAATCTGTATTTTCAGCTGAGTATTTAACATCGAAAGCTTCTTCTTAAGTTCTTCAACTACTTTCTCAATAAATTCGGGAGAAAGTTTCTCCTTCTGATTAGAAGGGATCTTATCTTTCTCTTGCAAGTCATGTACTCCCTGAAGGTTAACTTTCTGTCTTTGTAATTCAACAGACTGACTATTCAGCTCCTGAACCGACTGAGTATTAGAGATCGGCCTGACATCCATGACATTTCTCCTCTAATCTCGCTATCTCCTACTATCTTATCAAAAAGGGGGAGCCAAACTCCCCCTTCGATTTACTACCTGAGAAGCTGAAGAACAAGCTGTGGCAATTGGTTAGCCTGAGCAAGCATTGCAGTACCGGACTGCATAAGAATCTGATTTCTTGTAAACTCAGACATTTCCTTAGCAAAGTCAACGTTCCTGATCCTGGACTCAGCTTCCTGGGCGTTAATTCTTTGACTCTCGTTGTTGGTAATTATCTTCTCAAGCTCTATCTGATAAGAACCGAACTTAGAGTTAAGCTTATCTACTTCTTTAATTAGCGCATCAACAGTAGAGATAGTTGCCTCTGCAAGGGTCTGGCTTGTAACGTTAAGGACGTAGTTGACAGTTCCTAAGTGAATAGTTGAAGGAGCAGCAGTACCGTCAGCAGCCTGAGCTGAAGCTGTAGCTCCCTGCATTAGTAAGGTTTGTTCCGTCCTTCCACCGTAATGGATTGTAAAGCTCACGGCTTTATTTGGAGCGAACAAGCTAATTCCGTTAAACTCAGTATCCTTAAAAATCTTACCTATTACATCAACAAGCTTGTTAATATCCTGCTGAATAATTTCCCTCGTTTCATCAGTCTGAGAGTCGTTTGCAGCCTCAATTGCCTTCGATTTAATGTCGTTTAGAATGTTGTAAACGTTGGTAAGAGCAGATTGAGCGATTTGAGCAATGGAGATACCGTCTTGAGCATTTCTCGTAGCCTGCTCAAGAGATACTGCATAGGTCTTTAACTGATCAGCAATGTAAAGCCCTGCTGCATCATCAGCCGCCCTGTTAATCCTATAACCGGTAGCAAGCCTCTCCAGAGATTTGTTCATATTTGCTTCCGTCTGGAGAAGGTTAAAGTGCGTAAAGTCGGCCTGATAGTTGTAGTTAATCCTCAGAGCCATGACTACCTCCTTTCAATTTGTTCTGTTCTACGTTCATTATCGGAGGTAGTTCCTTAGATTTTATACTTGCATCCTTCATAAGAGAAACTACATGCGCTATGAGATAAATATCCTTCTTCTTTTCCAAGAACCCGCTATAACTGGCTATAGCAGCTTTCAAGTTCCCTTTTAGCTCTTGTATTAGGCCCTCAAGAAGGTAGAAAACTAACTTACCCCTAAGCTTATCTCTAAGATCCTCTAAATAGCCAATATCATATCCTTTTTTAAGTTCCCAAAAGATAACAGAAACGGCAAACTCGTCTTCATGATAACGCAATAGCAATTTTTTCATCAACTTTTGTTTCTCATATCGGTTACTCAACAGTCTCATTAACAGTAAACCGCTGTACTTTGACCTTTCTCTTTTCCAAACCTCCATTATAAGCTCGGATTTATCAGAAAATTCTGCCAAATCATTCGATAAGAAAAGTCTTTTAAGATCAGAAACTTTATCGGTTGCAAAGGAGCTTGAAAAAGAGAAGGTTGATCTTTCTAAACTTGTCAAAAGCTCAAGCAAACGCACTAAAACAGCAAATGCTTCCTTTTTTTCTCCTTTTCTCATATAAAACTCAAAGGCCGAGATATAAAAATCCGGAACATGGGGTTTTAAATTAAGTACTTTTTTAAGGTAATACTCGTACTTCTGATCCAATTTTAAAACTTTTAAAACCGATAGGAGATAGTTGTAGATGTACAATCCGAAAAATCCTAAATCTTTCCGATTTTCTGAATAACTAATAAATTCTTCAGCCAAATCAACAACCTTGCTTAAGTACTTTTTATCTTCATAAGCCAAAATCGTATAACTTTGAACTATGTAAAACAATTTAATTAAGTAATCTCTCGATCCTTTCTCAAGAACTTCAATTTCCTTTAAAAGTAATTCTAAATTGCGCTTTGCTTTAGCCAATAAGATATCCGAATTAGAATACCCATAGTGTTTTACGTAAACCGGTATACCTGCAATAAAATTCACGCTCGGAATTTCATGAACCATGCCTTTCCAACGAATGGAAGCTTTGTTTCTATGAATAAAAACCTGAGTTGACATTCCCCTAACGTTTCCGAAAGAATCCAAACTCTTAATTCCTATTGATACTCCATCTACGTCAGGGGATAATTTTTTCAAGTACATTAAAGCTTTACGAAATTCCTCCTCTTCCAGCTCAAAATCGGCATCGAAATGCCAAACCCATTCTATATCTGAAGAAATCTCATCTAAAGCCCGATTCCTTGCGTCAGCAAAACCGTTCCAGGAATGAAGAACAACCTTACAACCAAAATCTCTGGCAATCTCAACCGTCCTATCCTCTGATCCAGTATCAACCAAAACAATCTCATCAAACTTTCCTCTTAAAGAACTCAAAAGCCTGGGCAGATTCTTTTCTTCATTTTTAGCTATGATGCACGCACCAATCTTCACAAGAAATCACCCCTGTTCAAGTTAGTACAGATAATATCTTATTTGTACAATTGTACTGATTTTTAAAAACCTTATCTCTCAGCACTCTTACCTTTGTCAGATCAACTAACGATCCTCCCTTTAACCAGCTTTTTAAATACTTAAAGAGATGTACTTCACTTTTAACTATAGGAGCCCAATTCCAAATTTCAGAAACAACACCGGAGGTAACAAGTTCTTCCTTAGCAAGTAAGTCTTCAAAATCCGGCAGATATAACAAAAATTCTTTTTCTAACCAGAAAAAGTCAAAAAGGATCGAGGAATAATCAGTAATAAGAAAGTCAGCATAAGCTAAGGCTGGGTATATATCTCTGCTCGGATCGTAGAATGCAAGATTAGAAAAGTTCTTTTCCAACGAACGTAGCATATTGAAATCAAATGCGTTAACCGCATGGAGTTTTATAACAAAAAGTAGGTTATATTTACAGGCAAAACGATTTAGTCTTTCGAAAAAGGATACATTATATACTCTTAGAATTGGACCATCCCTGCGAAAAGTTGGTGCAAGAAACACTTTTTTTCCACTAAAATTCTCAATCCTTTCAATAGCCCTCAGATCACACTCCCACATATATTCAGGCTTACTTTTAATTAAAGCTAAATTCCTGGGATATCCTGAGACTAAAAGTTTCTCATACTGAAAATTTTCGAAAAGGTAAAGAACTTCCTCCGACGTAACAAGTAAATACTTAGTAAACCTTGGATTGTAAAAATTTAATGAAACCTTTTTAAGATTTTTAACACCAATACCGTGCCATAACTGTAAAACTCGATTCCCATCCACAGTAAGATTTCTATCAAGCCAAGAATCTATGATTAAAATATCAACATCTTCCAGAATCTTATTAACCTTACTATAAGGTAACACACTACCAACAAAGTTGGGATCAATCTTCGAATAAAACCAATCCGAAACAGCGTAAAAAAGCTCAAATTTAGACCCATAAGAATGTAACATTTCAAGGAATAAATACTTACAGTTATCAACCGGGAAAGAATCCATTCTATTAATAAATAGCACTTTCACTTAAGCTTAACCTCCACCACCTGACCAGTAATATCCAAAGTAAGTACTTTCAAGGTCTCAAAAGCTACTTCTTCCGGAGAAAGCAAAGACTCCGAAGGCTCCTTACCAAAATTCTCAAACCTCATAGGAGTAGCAGTCCTCTCCGGAGAAATTGCGTTTACCTTTATTCCAAAGTCCATCCATTCCTCTGCAAGTGCTTGTACTAAATTCACAATAGCTGCCTTTGTTGAAGAATAAATAGAATAAAATCCTCTACCTCTACTGTAAGAACTTGAAGAAAAGAAAACCAGATGTCCCCTGGATTCTTTTAGATAATCAAAAGACTCTTTAGCCACATTTATAGCCCCCACATAGTTAGTGTGAACTTGATCAATTACTTCCTCGTAAGTCATAGAAAAGAGAGGTTTTTTTCGCAGAACAGCTGCGGTTAACACAACAAAATCAATTGCCCCCTCCCTTTGATACACGCTTTCTAAAGCATCTCTTACATCTTTCGGATCTTTGACATCACACCTATTTCTTCTCGAAAAACCATATACCTTTACGTCAAATTCTTTTAATAGCTGGAACAGTGATTTACCAATACCTCTACTTGAGCCAAAAATAACTCCAACTTTTCCCCTTAAAACATCCAAGTCGACAGGTAATTTTGCTAAGTTCGTCATACTTAGCTGGAAAAGTTTATCTGCCAAATACATATCCAGGGGAGTCGTTATTTTTATATTCCTATCCTCTCCTGAAATTACATAAACATCTGCCAAACCATATTTAAGTACCAAACTACAATCATCAGTAGCTTCTAAAAACCCGTCTTCCTTAGCCAGATAATGAGCTTTTCTTATAACAGAAAGCTTAAAAGCTTGGGGAGTTTGACCTCTCCAAAGATATTTCCTAGAAGGAATATCCTCTATTATCATAGAGTCATTAATCTTTATAATTGTATCATAAGACGGAATCGCAACATCAACAGCATCATATTTTTTTAAGCTCTCCAGAACATCTGATATTACCTTTTCTGAAACAAAAGGCCTAACAGCATCATGTATAAGGACATAGGCTTCATCCTCTTCAATAGAGGATATCCCGAAATAGGAACTTTCCTGCCTTGTTTCTCCTCCAATTATTACCTTTGATACCTTCATCCAGGAGTTTCTTAAAATTAATTCCTCAACTTTTGAAACGTAATCCGGAGAAGTTACCACTATAATTTCATCAATCATTCTGTGTTTTTCAAAGGCAGAAATAGTATGTTCAATAACAGTTTTTCCTGATAACTTTAAAAACTGCTTAGGAGTTGAAGAACCGAACCTACGACCTCTCCCTGCAGCTAAAATAATTGCATAAGTTTTCATCATTTATCCTCTTCTTTCAAAACTTTAAGGAACTGATCCCCTAAAGCCCTCATCAGGTACTTCTCAACGGCTCTTGCTTCCCTCTGATCTAAAGCTTTAAGTCTAATAAATAACCGGGCTATACTCTTTAAAGTAGACTCGACTACGTTTCTACTAAGTAAAAAGAGAATTGCTTTCTTAACAAACTCAACAGAGTTTAGAAAACCTTCCTCGTCCAGAAGCTTAAGCACCTCTAAAAGAGCAGGATCAAGATTCGGCTTGGAAGTTAAAACTCTTCTGTCAAAAACACTGTAAATGTAAGAAGGAAAAGGCAGAAACTTTACTTTCGGCCTCAACTTTAACAAAATCCTTGTCCACAGCTCGTAATCTTCTCCATAAGTAATTGACTCATTGAACAGACCTGCCTTTTCAATTAAATCTTTCTCAAGGATAACCGCTCCTATCGGAAAGACATTTCCCCCAATCTGAGCCTTTACTAAGTAATCAAAGTTATCAGAGACGAAAGTCGACTTTATAAAAAGTTTCTTAGCAGAATAGTCTGCAACCAAGTATTGAGTATAGAGAAAATCGGCCTCGGAATACAGAATGCCTAACGCTCTAAGCTTTAAAGAACCCGGGAGCATAACGTCATCAGCATCAAGGAATACTATGTAATCCCCTGAAGCCTCCCTGACTGCCCTGTTACGGGTTCCCGATGGCCCCATTCTCCTACTATTTCGAAAAACCTTAAGTCGTTCATATTTATTCGCCGCCCTTGTTATCTTCTTCCACGTATTATCATTTGAAGCATCATCCACAACAATCAACTCAAAATCTGGATAATCTTGAGAGATTACACTTTCTATAGCCCTATAAACTGTCTTTTCTGCATTATAGGCAGGCATAATCACAGAAATCCTCGGATAATCAAAACGTCTATTAAAGGCGTGTTTAAAGAAACAGAAGTCTTTCGCCTCATCGACAATTCCCTTAAAGTATAAACACTCATACTTAAGCATTTGAATAAGTGCTTCTTTAACCGGGAAATCGGGAATAAATTTCTTCCAATCATCAAGCTCATTTTCAATAGAAGATATAGCCAATACCTTCCAAAATTCATTATTAGATTCTATCAGATGGAAATTCGTTCTTCCTCTGTTGAGATAAACTTGATCCAACTTATCAAAATAACCTTTATGATAATGATAGGCCTTAATATCTTTTATAAGAATAAACTTAACTCCGGTATTAAGCAAATCAAAACCAAGCTTAGAATCCTCAGCTCCCTTTTTAAAATAAGGAGAAAAATTACCTGCACTATAAACCAAAGATTTTTTGATAGAGGTATTATTGGTAACAAAAATATTAAGTTTGTAACTTCCAGGTTTAAATTTATTCTGAGGGAAATCTAAACCGAAATCCCTTATAAGCCTATGCAATGAAGTATCAATAAGAGAATCATGCATAAGAAAAGTTCCAATTACAGCTACTCTTTCATCCCACAAAAAGGCCTGATACGTAACATGTTTATATAACAAGTCTTCTTCTGGCACAGTATCATCATTAACTAAAAGCAGCAGTTCTCCACTTGCAGCTCCAACAGACAAAGCTCTGGCTTTGCCAATGTTTGGCTCTTTTGACCACACTATATCGTAATTCAAACCACTTTCCTTGAGACTCTTCTCGAGGGTTCCATATATATTTCCTTCAAAGTCACCATTAACAACTATAATTAATTCGTACAGATCCTCATTAATAAATACTTGTTTCTTCCAATAACTCAAAACCGTCCTGCAAAATTCAGAAACTCGCGAGACATGAACTGGTATACAGATAGAAACAACAGGAAGTATCAAACCTTTCTTGAGGAAATAAGAGTAGTATTTTCTATCTGCATAAAGCCAAAACTCACCAACTTTAAGTAAGTTTAAAAAGTTAGTATTAGCCTTTTCCGTTTCTACTAAATAGAAATAGGCGGAATCCTTGAAAGAGTAGGAGATTAAATTTCTATCCCCCAGAAAGCATTCCCTATAATCCGGACTTTCTGAAAAATTATTGAGTAACTTTAAAACCGTCCCAGATAGGAATTCCTTTATCTTATCCTTTGGAATCTCCATCTGCCACCAGGTTCTTAATAAGACTCTTTACTTCTTCCTCCCTGGAAATTTCCTTCGCTACTTTAGCCAAGTTGTAAAGGTAATCCTGATCTATAGGATTCATCAATGTTGCCCTGAAGAAGTAGCGGTACGCTCCTTCTTTGTTACCCTGAATCCATTCCAGAAAACCTAATATATTATAAACCGGTGCACCGCAATAAACTTTTAAAACTGATGAAAAGATCTGGTTAAGTTCATCTACCCTTCCCAATTCTGCCAATTTCTCAAGCTCAAAAATTAAAGACTCAACTTTTTCAATATGTTCTTTCTTCTCTTCTGCTTTTTCTCTCGGAACCCCATGCAGTGGAGATAATAACTCCTTGGCTTTTTCAAACAAACCCATTGTAAAATATGCATTAACAAGAAGGTTCAAAGTCTCCTGATTATGAAAATTCATTAAAGCTTTTCTAAAGTAATCAGATGCATTAAAGTAATCCAGATACTCGGACAGTTTTTTACCTATCAAAGTTAAAGCAGTAGCTTTTGCTATCTCCGGCCTTTCCTTCCAGGAAAGGAAAGGAAATATATCTTCTTCCCAGTCGTAGTTCTTCAATACCCTATTCCGTAAAACGAAACTTTTCCACGAATTGGATAGATCATTAAAATCGTTAGTTTCCTCCTCATAATAAGCAAAGGAAAACTCGGACAACCTTATTCTAAACTTCTTTAAGTTTCTATATATAAAGTCGTGAATGTAGTAATCTCCTAACTCTTCATCAAAATATCCTCCATTTACAATAGATTCTCTCTTGAACAACAAAACCTGACCCGGAATCCACTTTTCAAGAGAAAGTGTTTGAAGTACAGCTATCTCCTTCCCATACAGCTGTTCAAAATTAATAACATTATTAATAACATTTTCTTTACCATCCCGAACAGAAATAAGGTTTGGGAAAACTATATCTGCCGAACTATCTTCAGCTTCTTCAATCAACTCTTCAACCAGATCTTCCTCAAAATAAACGTTCGGATCCAGAAAAAGAAGGTATTTCGAGACATCATTTTTAACCACCAAATTAAAAGCTTCCACAGAAGTATTTGCTTTAATAACCTCAATCGGAATCGAGATATCCAGATTACTTTCTGTTTCAGAAAACACATAAATTTTGTCTATCAACGCTTTATTCATCAACAAAGAATCAGCAAGTTTACTCCTAATACCTCCCCTAACAAACACAGTAATCTTATCCAACCTTACCTCCCGGGCGGAGAGTGAGCAAAATCTCATTCCGATTGTAACACAGAACCTGCTCCAGCAACATTTCTTTCTCCGAACCGACCATGAATTCAACACCTTTAGCAATACCGTAAGGAGAATCTCCGAACAACTTAGAGGCAACAAAGAGAAAGAGTTTATCAACTAAACCTTCATCCATCAAAAAACCTGCTAAAGTTGGTCCTCCTTCACACATTACAGAGTAAATTTCCAGTTCTTCTTTCAAAGCAGTCAAGGCTTCTTTAAGATCGAGATATTCCCCAAACTGATTAACAGAAAGCAGTGTTACTCCTGCATCCCGCAAAATTCCCGCCTTGTATTCAAGTAAAGAGCGCTGAGCCGTTATGACTATCAAGTCCTCTGCCCTTTCTTTTACTAATCGGCAGTGGATAGGAATCTTTAGGTCTTTATCAACTA
>JAMORC010000062.1 GCA_027063785.1 Desulfurobacteriaceae bacterium | reverse complement strand
ATCCTCCTCTATCCCCTCTTCCCGGCTAAGCTTCCGGAGAAACTGCCATCATACATCCCCAAAAATCACGGGTTTTACGATGAGCTTATCAAAGAAACAGGAATTAACGAGGAATGGCTTATCCCCTTTAGACAGTTTTTCAGACACTTTAACAGGAAAGTCATCCTTAAACCTTACGAATTTTCCGCAGTTGAAAGGGAAGAAGGAATCAGGTTAAACCTTTTCCTTCCTTCCGGAGCCTACGCTACTAACGTTATAAGATTTCTCTACAGCGCCGTTTAGGCACTCGGCTATAATTAGCCACCAGGAGAGTTAAGGAGGTTTTAAAATGGAGAAGTTCAAAGTTCTTATAACGGAACACATAGCAGAACCGGGAATCGAACTCCTTAAGAAGCAACCGGACGTAGAACTTACATACGACCCGGAGCTTTTCAGGGACTTTAACAAAATACTGGAAATAATACCCCAGTACGACGCACTTATAACGAGGAGCGGAACTCCAGTAACGGAAGAACTCCTGGAAAGGGGAAAAAAGCTTAAAGTTGTCGGAAGAGCCGGCGTAGGCGTTGACAACATAGACCTCGACGCCGCATCGAGGAGGGGAATTCTCGTTGTAAACGCCCCTACCGGAAATACCCTGGCAGCTACAGAACACACAATGGGAATGATGATTGCTGCGGCAAGGCTTATACCTTACGCCCACAAATCCCTGAAAGAAGAAAGGAAGTGGGAAAGAAAGAGATTCATGGGAGTTGAACTTGCAGGAAAAACGTTGGGAATTATCGGATTCGGAAGGATAGGATCAAGGGTCGGCATAAGGGCAAAAGCCTTCGACATGAAAGTGATTGCCTATGACCCCTACATAAAGAGGGAAAAGGCAGAAAAGCTTGGAGTAGAGCTTGTTGATGAACTTGATGAGCTGTTGAGAAGGTCTGACATCATAACCGTCCACACGCCCCTTACCGAGGAAACAAGGAACATGATAACCAAAAAAGAAATAGAGAAAATGAAGGACGGCGTTATTCTCCTAAACATTGCAAGGGGCGGAATTATAAACGAAAAGGATCTTTACGAAGCACTCGTAAGCGGAAAGGTAAGAGCTGCCGCGGTAGACGTCTTCAGTAAAGAACCTACAACGGACAACATCCTCCTCGATGCCCCCAACATCGTTGTTACACCACACATCGGAGCAAACACGTTCGAATCTCAAACAAATGTTGCAGTAATTATTGCAAACCAAGTACTTGCAGCCCTTAGAGGAGAAGAGGTAGAGTTTGCCGTAAACGCTCCCTACGAAGATACTGCGGCCGCCAAAGTCCTGAAGCCATTTATGGACCTTGCAGAAAAACTCGGCCTCTTTGCCGTCCAGGTGGCCTGCTCAAGGAGCAAAGAAATTGTCATAGAGTACAGGGGAGATCTCGGAGAAGACGTTAAACCGCTAACCACGGCCTTCTTAAAGGGATTCCTGCAGAAAATCGTTGATATTCCGGTAAATCTCATAAACGCTCCCTTCCTTGCAAAGGAAAAGGGAATATCTGTTGTAGAAGTTAAAAGACCTGAAGGGATAAACTTCAAGAAACTAATCAGGATAACCTGTAAAGGAGAAAACGGAGAAGAATTCTCCTTAGCAGGAACAGTAATGGACGATAAGTTTCCAAAGATAGTTGAAATAAACAACTTCCTGTTCGACCTTACTCCTCAAGGAAAACTCCTCCTGATAAGGAACTTTGACGTTCCGGGAGTAATAGGCAAGCTTGGCTCCATACTCGGTAAATACAGCGTGAACATAGCCGGCTTCCAGCTGGGCAGGACAGAAAAGGGCAAGGAAGCAAAAGGTGTAATTCTCGTTGATGATGATGTATCCCCGGAAGCTCTGAGGGAAATAAGGGAAATTCCGGAAATCCTGGAAGTCAAACAGGTGAATCTCTAACAGCATAAGGGCGGTTACCGCACCGTTTTTCTAACGGCGTCGAGCACCGCCCTCTTTATTCCTTCCGCATCAATACCAACGATACGGCGCAGCAGATCCTGATTACCGTGTTCTATGAACCTGTCCGGAATCCCTACGTTTATAACCTTACCGGTAAACCAGGAAGAGAGGAATTCATCTACAGCAGAACCGAAACCTCCCTTTATAACGTTTTCCTCAACAGTAATGATAATCGGGTGATTCCGGGCTATTTCACTTAAAAGCCTTTCGTCAATCGGCTTAACAAACCTTCCGTTAACTACAGTTACGCTAATTCCTTCTCTCTCCAGCTCTTCGGCAGCAAGCAGGGCCTGATACACCGTCCAGCCCGTAGCTACCACGGCAACTTCTTTCCCTTCTCTCAGAACTTCCCAGCTTCCGATCTCTATTTTCTTGAGAGGTTCTCTGAGAGGAACGCCGTAGCCCTTTCCCCGGGGATACCTGACGGCAAAAGGCCTGTCGGACTTAAGTGCCGTAAACAGGAGGTGTCGAAGCTCCTCCTCATCCTTCGGAGCCGCAACCACCATGTTGGGAACTGCCCTCAAGTAGGAAAGGTCAAGTACTCCGTGGTGAGTGGCGCCGTCCTCTCCAACGAGTCCCGCCCTGTCTACGGCAAAAACGACTGGAAGCTCTTGAAGGGCAACGTCATGAACTATCTGATCGTAAGCCCTCTGAAGGAAAGTCGAATAAATAGCAACAACGGGCTTCAGACCTTCCTTTGCAAGGCCGGCCGCAAAGGTTACGGCGTGCTGCTCTGCTATACCCACGTCAAAGTACCTGTCGGGGAAAAGCTCCCTGAAGAAATCAAGACCCGTACCGGACGGCATCGCAGCAGTAATTGCAACGACCTTTTCATCCTCAGAAGCAATCTCAACAATCGTTTTCGCAAAAACTTCCGTATAGGTAGGAAGTTGTTTACCGGATTTTTTTCCCCCCGGAGAAACCCCGTGAAACTTCTCGGGCTTTTCCTCCGCCGGCGGATATCCTTTCCCCTTCTTCGTTAAGACATGAACAAGCGTAGGCCCCTTCATCTTCGAAACGTTCCTTAAAGTCGTCTCTAAGGTTTCGAGATCGTGACCGTCTATGGGGCCAACGTATCTGAACCCGAGTTCCTCAAACAACATCCCGGGAGGAAATAATCCTTTAATTACCAAATCTTCGACCCTCTTAAGTCCTCTGTAAACTCTCTCTCCAAAAAGCTTCTCCGTTACCTTTTCAAGTCTTTCCTTTGCTTTTCTGAGAAACTCCCCTGTGGTTATTTTTGTTAAGTAATTGGAAATAGCTCCTATGTTCTTAGATATAGACATCTCATTATCGTTAAGTATGACTATAAGATCCTCTCCCAGCTGGCCTGCATTGTTCAGACCCTCGTACGCCTCTCCAGCAGTCAGTGCACCATCCCCTATAACGGCAATAACGTGTCCTTCTTCTCCCTTAAGCCTTTTAGCAACCTTTATACCGAGGGCTGCCGAAATCGAAGTAGAACTGTGGCCAGTGCCGAATGCGTCGTAAGGGCTTTCCTTTATCGACGGAAATCCCGAAATTCCCCCATACTGCCTTAAAGTGTGGAACTTATCCCTCCTCCCGGTAAGGATTTTGTAAGGATAGGATTGATGACCCACATCCCATACAATCTCATCCCGGGGAGGAGAAAACACTCTGAGAAGAGCAATTGTCAGTTCAACTACTCCCAAGGAAGAAGCAAGGTGACCACCCGTCCTTTCAACGACTTTAATTATGAAATCTCTCAGCTCAGAAGCTAACCTCTCAAGCTCTTCCTTTGACAGTCTCTTTACATCCTCCGGGGAATTTACCTTTTCTAAAATCAAAAAAGAACCTCCAGTCAGAAGTTAATACTCCCTCTCTATCACAAACCGTGCAATCTCAACAAGCGGCCTTACCTTTTCATCATCAAATGATCTTAAAGCTTCCACGGCGGTATTAACCGCTTCCTCTGCCTTTTTCCTGGCACCTTCTACCCCGAACAAAGTCACAAAGGTAACTTTCTCTTTCTCAAGATCCGATCCGACGTTTTTACCGAGCTTCTCCTGATCCCCAACAACATCAAGTATGTCATCCGTTATCTGGAAAGCAAGTCCCAGGAAATCACCGTACTTCCTCAAAGCTTCAATCTCTTCCTCGCTACCTCCACCAGTTATACCTCCGGCAACGACAGAAGCCGTTATCAGTCTCCCGGTCTTATGTCTGTGAATGAACAGGAGTTCTTCCTCTGAAACGTCACTTCTACCCTCTGCATCCAAGTCACACTGCTGTCCCAGAACCATACCCAACATGCCGGAGGCAGAAGCTATTTCTTTAGCCACCCTTACTTTTCTCTCACAGTCAAAGTCCCATTCCATCAATACTTCAAAAGCCCTGTTTAAGAGAGCATCACCGGCAAGTATTGCAGTGGCCTCATCGAACTTCACCCACGTGGTAGGGTGTCCCCTTCTCAACGTATCGTTATCCATAGCAGGAAGATCATCGTGAATGAGCGAATAGGTGTGAATCATCTCTATAGCACAAGCTGGAACTATCGCTTCCTTAAAATCCCCTCCGACAGCCTCACAACCGGCCATGCAAAGAATAGGCCTTAACCTCTTTCCTCCCGCTACCAAAGAATACTTAACAGCTTCATAAAGGCGAGAGCCGAACTTGGGAGCAGGTGGCAAGTATTTTACTACCGCTTCATCTATCAGTTTTTTCCTTTCCTTCAAGTAATCTTTGAGATTCATAACCGTCCCCTAACTTTGTCAGCCTCATTAAAAATGTTTACTTATATTTCTTTTCCTCGCCCTTTAAAAGTCTGACGATATTAGTATGATGCTTGACAACTATAACTCCGGCCGTTACAAGAACTAAAAGTGAAGATAGATCCGACGGCCTCTCAATCAGTTTAAAAGCAACGGGATAAGAAAGGGCTGCGGTTATCGAAGATAAGGAAACGTACCTCGTGAGGGAGAACACTATAAGAAACACGACTAAGGAAACCAAGGTAACTTGAGGAGAAATTATCAGAAAAGCACCCAAACCGGTTGCAACCCCCTTACCTCCCCTAAATTTCAAGAACGGGGAAAAACAGTGACCTAGGACTGCAGATAAACCGGAGAAAATTTGAAGTTCTTCCGGAAGCCCTAATAACTTACAGGTAAGGACAGGAATAGCTCCCTTCAAAGAATCAAGTATGAGAACAAAAGCACCCCACTTTTTCCCAAGAACTCTTGATACGTTTGTAGCTCCGATATTACCGCTCCCGTGCTTCCTGACATCTACACCGTGAAGCCTACCCACAACATAACCGAAAGGGATTGAACCTAAGAGGAATGAAAATAAAAAAACACCGGCATACTCCATTTCAGCTCTCCTTAAGAAGCCTGAGGAAATTTAAAAAGTAAGCAAGCCCTGTAAAAAGAGCAACAAAGGCAGAAATAATAAGTAAAAATTCGCCCTCTCTGTAAAAACCGGAAAGAATTAACAAAATCGAGGCCATTATTAAAAATGTTTTAAGTTTTCCTCCCCTCGAAGCCGGAATAACCAGCCCTCTGGTCGCAGCCATAGCCCTAATACCCGTCACTGCCTCTTCCCTTCCGACAATCACTATAACCGAATAAGGATCGCACAGCTTTACATATGCCAGAGAAATGAGAACGGAGGAAGTAAGCAGTTTATCAGCAATCGGATCCAAAAGGATTCCAAGGTTTGTAACGCTCTTCTGCCTCCTTGCGATGAAGCCGTCAAGGAAGTCCGTAACGGCGGAAATCAGGAAGAGTAACAGGGCGGTTCTGAAGTGTTCAGTAATTATAGATACAACAATAAAGGGAAGGAAAAGGACTCTCAAAAGTGTAAGAAAATTTGGAAGAGTCCCCGCCCTTCCCATCCTACACCTTCATAGGCATCACTACATTTTTCAGCTGAGGTTCTTCCTCAGAAGATATGAGAACCGGAGTGACCGGCTGATCCATGGAAATAACTATGGAAGAACCGTCAAAAGAAGCTATCGACTCAATCATGTGGTTAACGTTAAAACCGATTGTAAACTCATCGCCCGAATACTCAACAGGAATTACGACTTCGGCTTCTTCGTGAACACCTTCATCCCCGAGCTTCTTTGCGGTAAGCTTTAAAGTTCCCGCCGAGAAGTTAAAGAGTACCGCCCTGACCTCTTCCTTATCGTAAATTGAGGAAACTTCTTTAAGGGCAGATAGGAGTTCTTCCTTATCGGCGACTGCCCTAAGCGGATTGGACTCAGGAATTACGCTCATATAATCGGGATACTCTCCCTCTATAAGGGAACTCCACATGACCGTATCTCCTATCCTAAAGAAGAGCTTCGAATCGCTCTCAGTAAGTTCAACTTCCTCCGACTCCTTAAGGAGCTTCTTAAGCTCGCCGAGCGATTTCCTCGGAATTATGGCATCAAAAGCTTCTGAGTAAACCTCAACCTCATAAAGGGCCAGCCTGTGACCATCAGTGGCAACCGCATGGAACTTATCCCCGAAGGAGCGGAAGTAAACGCCGGTAAGGATGTAGCGGGCTTCGTCCCTGCTGACGGCGTAAGCAACCTTCCTTACCGCCTTGTCAACCTCTTCGGAAGGCAGTTTTACGTTATACGCTTCGGGAAGGTCTATCTCCGGGAACTCGTCAGCAGGCAGGGTAGCAAGGGAAAACTTAGCATTCGAAGATCTGACGTAGAGCGTATCCCCTTCCAGAGAAATTTCTACATCCTCACCGGTAATTGTCGATAAAAGCTTTGCAAGCTTGGTGGCGTTAGCCGTGGCTTTTCCCTCTTCGATAACCTGACAGTTAACGAGGGCGGAAATTCCTATTTCGAGGTTTGTTGCCGTCAGCCGGAGGACGTTGTCGTTGGCCTCAAGGAGTAAGTTTGAGAGCACCGGTATGTTTCCCCTCTTGTCGGCAGCCGAGGCAACGAGCTTCACAACATCCCTCACGTCGGGCTTCCTGACCTCTATCTTCATCCTTATTCCTCCTAATCTATATTCTTCTCCTGATTACTTACCTATTAACTACATTAGTTAGTATTATTAGAGGTGCACATTTAGTGTGCATTCGCCGGCCAACCCGTTGGAACCGAAAAGGAATCTCCGCTAAGATTATCCACATTTGTGGATAACTTTACCAAATTTTTGTGGATAAGTCTGTGGATAACGAAAATTTGTGGAAAAGTACCAAAAAACTCGACCAAGTTATCCACATAAATTAGCTATCCACAGAATTATCCACAAAGTTATCCACATCGTTGTGGATAACTTCACTGCCCCCTTCAGAGGATTCCTCTATTCGCCTTTGAAGCCTCTCTACCGCCTCCTTAACTTTTGAGTCCTTTTTAAGGAGTTCATCTATCTTCCTGACGGCGTGAATTACTGTAGTGTGGTCGTCCCTTCCGAAGGCAGCGGCTATCTGGGTATAGGGGTAATTCCCGATCTTCTTCGCTAAGTACATAGCTACCTGTCTGGCAAGGGCTATTTGCTTTTTCCTCGACGGGCCTGTAAGGTCTTCTACATCAACTCCAAATTGGCTACTTACCAGTTCTTTTATCGTCTGGATTGATACCGCATATACTTTCCTTGGCGCCTTTTCCGTTTCCGGCCTGAAAAGTTCCCTTACGAGCTTCTCGGTTATAGGTCTGCCCTCAAGCTTTGCTTTCGCTTTTAGCTTTATAAGGGCACCTTCAAGCTGCCTGATGTTGGACTTTATAATTGTCGCTATCAGCTTTATAACCTCGTCGCTTACTTCTATACCTTCCAGTTCTGCTTTCCTCTTCAGTATTGCTACCCTCGTTTCAAAATCCGGGGGTTGTATGTCTGCTATCAGTCCCCATTCGAATCGGCTTCTCAGCCTTTCGGTCAGGGTGGGAATATCCTTGGGAGGCCTGTCGCTTGTCAGAACTACTTGTTTTCCGGCGTCGTAAAGGGCATTAAAAGTATGGAAGAACTCTATCTGAGTTCTTTCCTTTCCGCCGATGAACTGAATGTCGTCTATTAGAAGAACATCGATGTTCCTGTAAGTCTCCCTGAAGCTTGAAATCCTGTCGCTTTTTAGAGCTTCTATAAGCTGGTTCATGAAGCTTTCCGTCGTTATGTAGAGAACCTTCTTGCTGGGGTAGTACTTCTTAATGTAGTTTCCTATCGCCTGCATCAAGTGGGTTTTCCCGAGTCCTACTCCTCCGTAGATGAAAAGGGGGTTGTACGCCTTCCCGGGGTTTTCTGCTACGGCCATTGCAGCGGCATGAGCAAACTGGTTACTTGCTCCGACTATGAAGTTCTCAAATGTGTACTTCGGATTGAGGTTGGAGTCGAAGGGCTGGGACTCCTTATGGCTTTGGGAAAAGACGGGAAGCTCGAGGAGCTGAGGTTTTTTTACCTCTTCTTTCGTAACTATTTCGATCTTTAAGTCCTTTCCCAGGACGTTCTTTGCAACTTTCTTGAGCAGTGGGATGTGGTGTTTCTCGAGAAGCTCTTTCACTATTTTGTCCCGGGCTTTTATCCGTAAAGTACTTTCGGTAAGCTCTTCGACCTTAAGGTCCTTGAAAGCAGTTTTAAACAGGCTCGGTTTTACTTCCTTTTTAAGTTCCCCCATAAAGGAGTCCCAGAACTCAGCCAACTACGACCTCCCGGTAAACTTCTTCGTATGCCCTTACCATTCTATCAACCGTGAGGTTCTCGGATACAAATTGGTAAGCGTTTTTGACCAGTTTTTCTCTTAAGCTTTCGTCGGTGAGTACCTCTTCTACCGCTGCTGCCAGGGCTTTTGGGTTTTTCTTAGGAACGATTAGACCGGTTTTTCGGTCGATCACCACTTCCGGAACGCCTCCCGCATCCGTGGAGACAACGGGAACTTTGAGAGCCATTGCTAATGCTGTTGAACCGCCGATTCCCTCATTATCCGAAGGAAGTAAGAAGAGATCCAGGGCTTTCATGTAGTTTGCAACGTCTTCGACAAATCCGTAGAGGATGAAGTCTTTATCGAGGTGTTTTTTTCTTACCAGTAGTTCAAGTTCCTTTCTGAGCTTTCCTTCACCGAAAACCACAAATCTGGCACGGGGGAACTTTCTTTTCAAGATCAGGGCAGCTTCTATGAAGTTCGGTATGTTTTTCTGGGGAGTTAGCGCGGCAAAGGATCCGATCAGAGGTGATCCTCCAAGTTCTTTTTTTATGAGTTCAACCTTACTTTCTGAAAGTTGGGATTGAAGCTCCTTAAGGTCTACTGCTGAATAGATTACTTTAACCCTCTTTTCGGGGAAAGTTTCCTCGAGAACTTCTTTGACAAACCTTGCTACTGCAACTATTGCATCGGTTTTTTTATACTTAAATTCGGTCAGGGGATCTCTTTTGGGTCTGTAATCAACCCTTCTGGTGTAGATTACCGGCCTGTTGTGAAACTTCTTTGAGAGAACCGACAAGGTATGAGCTTTTGCCGAGTGGGCGTGAACGGCGTCAAATGCCCGCGCTATTAATCCGAGCCTGAATACGTCAGAAGGGGTGTTCCCCTTTAGGAGAAAAGTGTCTATTCCTTCACTTCTACAGCGCCTTTCGAGTTCCTCTCCGCATCGGCAGGCAACGGCTACTGCGTGACCTTTCCTTTTCAGTTCCCTAACCAGGTAGAAGAGCTGTTGCTCTCCTCCCCTCCAGCCCTTTTCGGTATCAACGTGAAGGATTTTCATTACCGAACTCGATAGTTTTATGCGGGGGAATTTTAGCTTAGGAGGAAATTTTAAGAAAGAGGGAGCCTTTAAGGCTCCCCTGGGATTAGTGTTTTTTCTTTCTTCTTAGTAGTACAAGAGGGGTGAGGCTGAGGAGGGAGCTAAGTAATCCTCCTAAGTTAAATCCAGCCTGCGGAGAGATTGAGCATCCGCCTCCGCCACCGCCACCTGGAATTGCTGCTTTTTCCCTTTCAAAAAGGGCTACGGTTATTTCGTCATCTGCCCTTGTTGGGTCGATTGTTACTATTAAAGTATTTCCTGAGACTTCCTTGCTGACTACCGATCCCTTGCTGGTTTTGACATCAACTTTGCTGGCGTCCAAACCTTTAAGGTCAAACTCTAGCTGGAATCGGCGGGTTGCTCTGACCTTGACTGCAGCTACTACCTTCTCTTCCGGGAGATTGAGCTGCTGAGCGGCAGTAGAGGCGTCAAGAGTAGCAACTATTTCAGCTCCGGAGTCTTTAATTTTTACTTCGATTTTTCCGATTTCACTTTCTATCGTTACTTCGGTCGGAGCGGGGTATCCGGCGTTAATCAGTTCTTCCCTGACTGCTTCGGCATATTCCTTAACGGTTGGAGTCCTTTCAAACTTCTTATCGATTAAGTTTCCTGGAACATCGTCAATGGGGAAGTAGAGAGGTGTCTTCCTCGTAAAGAACTCCCCTACAAGCGAGTCTTCACTTCTTCCGTGGCAGTCGCCGCACTTTAGTGCCTCAAAGGCCGGCCTGATGTTGTGAGTCATTGCGAAGGCGTCGCTGTTTAGGGTAAGTTTGACTTCAACTCCATCTATTCCTATGGCCTTTTTCAGTGTTTCTATTGCCGTTTCTATCTCTTCTCTTGTGTTAAATTCCGGTGTTCCATCTTTTTTGCCGGAAAGCCCGGTGTCGTCGGTTATCTGGAGGTCTCCTTCGTCGAATTTTCCGTTGAGGTTAACGTCTATATAGTTGGGTATGGCTTGAATAACCACCCAGTTACCCGATAGAAGGTCTTCATCGTCCTTGATTGCAGCACCTTTCTTAACTTTTAGTACTAGGTGTCCGAG
Organism: Desulfurobacteriaceae bacterium; assembly: GCA_027063785.1. Taxonomy (GTDB): domain Bacteria; phylum Aquificota; class Aquificia; order Desulfurobacteriales; family Desulfurobacteriaceae; genus JAMORC01. The sequence goes on along the minus strand of JAMORC010000062.1, from coordinate 3,389 downwards.
ATCTCCCTCCCTTACCGGTTTTCCGTTTTCATCGATTTTCATTATGATGTACTTTGTTGGTAGAGATAGATCAACGCGGAAGGCCTTTGCCAGATAGCGGGCAAGGACGGGTTTAAATTCTCCTGTTGAGTTATCCTCGAAGTATATAACTCCCATAGCGTTGACCGATTTTAGCTTCCATGTAACTTCTCCTGTTTCGGGATTCCTCTGTGGGAACCAGGCTGCCTCTGGCCATATTCCGTTTTTAGGGTCTCCGTAAACATAGCCGTTCTTAGTTAGAGTTTTGAATGTTATTTTTGTAGCATTTCCGGAAACAACCCACATCGGAAGGGACCAGTCAATGAGTTTTAACCTGTAGAAGTATTTTTTCCCTATGTGACAAGTAGTGCAGGCTATCTTTCCTATATGAACTGATGCTGCCGGTCCAAAAGCTGACCTGTGAAATTCGTCGGGATCTTTATGGCAGTTTTCACAGCTTGCCGTTCCTGCCATCTGATGCCACATAACACCGTGGGCTGGACCTGCGTTTCCTTTGGCAAAATCATGAGAAGGAATGGAGAAAGAGGGAGCGTAACCTTCTAATAGTTCATGATCAACAGGATTGTGACAGTCAACACAGCCTTTAACGTTTTCCGTTCCTATGTAATCTGCCCATTTATGAACCTCTACGTTTTTGGGAACTCCATTTTCATCAGTTATAGTTTCGTTAAAGAACCAAACTTTAGCTTCTTTAAATAAGTCAGGTTGTTTAAACTTTAAGTCTTTAAGTTGCTCTACAAAATCCATTGGATTTATTTCTCCAAGAAGGCTATCGGCATCAGTCGTGAATTGATCCCAGCCTCCGCCGTGACATTGGCTACAGTGCTGATCGTTTGCTTTTCCTAGTACGTTACTGTCTATTTGAATGCCGTTTGTTTCGTTGTCTACATCAAGGGAAACGTCGTAGTTAAAGGTTTTATCTGTGCTGTTTAAGGTTGCTAACCCGCTTGCGGCAGTATCTGCTCCGGATAAGTAGTGAAGCTTTGATACTGCTGTTCTAAAGTTCAAAATTCCCTGATGATTCTTTATAAGGTCAAGCTTTGAGTGGCAGAGAAAACAGGCAGGTGCCATTGTGTTGTTAATTGTTTTGTCACCTACGGTTATTTTCCACTCGAATGGAATAAACTTCTTATCTTCGCTTGAGAATATTGTATAGTCTCCCGGAATTTTTCCGTTATTTAATTCCGCCTCTATCTCTCCCTTACTCTTTTTGTAGAGGAAGTTATCATTTCTGTCCTTTTCCATAGGCCCGCCGCCGGGGTGGCACATCCCACACTTCGTTGCATACTCGGGAGTTGTGAGATCAATAGTTTTTGGATTAGTTCCTTCTGACGGCGCCAACTGGCGGTAGGCAGGAGGTCAGAGTTTCCCGTACATTCCCATGTCGAGTTTTGTCAGCTTCTTGGGAAGTCCGTTTGAGAAAGTTTTATCTCCGTATTTCTTGTAGTAATTCTCGTAAATGTCGCTTGAAAGTATTGCGAGCCTTCCCTGTTGGAAGTGGTAGGCCGTTGCTATGAAGTCGATGTCGTGGCAGTTGTCGCAGCTTTGACGGACATCAACAGGTAGTTTTGATTCTGTTACAGGGTGACCGAATTGATCATTGAGGGTTACTTTCGGATGTTCTGCAAAGGCGGGCAGTACGGACGATAGTATAAGTCCAAGCAAGATACTTAGGTTTTTTCTCATGCCCTCCTCCTTTGAAAAGGTTTACTAATTATCAGTATACAGAATTTTAGAAGATTGTCAATTTCTAAATCAAATTTAATAGATAATAAAATATTTACTGTTAATCTTTAAGTTAAGTTATTTTATTAATTAGTCTTTATATATTGTAATTTAAATTAAGTTGACCTCTTCAGCACCCGCTGAATCGGTAGAGCTTACCTTGGTGCGTTTTCCTCTCCCTGAACCTTTCCCTTATTCTGTTTATTACCTTATTCTTTTCCTTGTGGGTGCACCACTCCGGGCCTATTAATAGTTCCTGAGGAGCTTCTCCGGTTACCCTCTGAACTACAGTTTTTTCAGGTAACCTTTCTATGAATTCAACGACGAGGTCTACGTACTCCTCGAGGGACAGGAGCTTAAACCTCTCTTCCAGGTAGATCTTCTCCAGCTTCGTTCCCCTTATAACGTGGAGAGGATGAATTTTAACGCCGTCGATACAGAGCGCTGCGAGGAAGTCTGCCGTTTCTAGCATTTCATCCTTCGTTTCTGTCGGCAGTCCCAGTATTGTATGGGCACACACCTTGATTTTCGAAAATTTCCGTGTTCTTAGCACTGCATCTACAAAGTCTGATACACCGTGTCCCCTGTTCATCCATTTAAGAGAGGAGTAGTGAGAGCTTTCTAACCCGTACTCTATCCAGACGAGGTATTCGTCGGTGTAGCTGTTCAGTAGTTTGAGTACCTCATCCGGGACGCAGTCGGGTCTTGTTCCGACAATTATTCCGACAACTTCGGGGAACAGCTTTACCGTATCGTAAATGTTTTTCAAGACGTTAACGGGAGCGTAAGTGTTTGTGTAGGCCTGAAAGTAGACCAGGAATTTCTCGGCCCCATACCTTCTCCTTACCCTCTCTATCCCCTCCCTTATTTGTGCTTCTACGCTTTTTCTTCTTTTTTCGGTGTCATAATCCGAGCCGGCATAGCAGTAAATACAACCGCCTGTTCCCTTTTTCCCGTCCCTGTTAGGACAGGTGAAGCCCGCATCGACTGTAACTCTGAATACTTTTTCTCCAAAGGTATCCCTTAGGTATCTTGAAAAGGAGTAGTAGGGTTCCAACCTACTCCTCTTCCTCCTCAAACTCTATTCCGATGGGAATAAACTCTGCAACGTCGGAAAGTCCCCACTCTTCAAACTTCTTGAGGCCTTCATCTTCGCACTCTATCGGAACAACAAATAGAAATCCCTCTCCGGATTTTCTACAGTGTTCGGCGATTGTCTTTGCCTTTTCTTCGGCTTCCTTAGTCTTGAGTGTGTTGCAGTCCTCAACCTGAACGGCTACCTGCTGTTTTTCGCCCTCCTCGTTCTCAAACACTCCCAGGAAATCTGGAAGGTACTTTTCCCCCTCGGCTTCGGCTTCATATATATCGAAGCCCTCTTCCTCCATAATTGTTGCCATGATTTCGATTAGTTCTTCCCTTGTAAGTCCTGTTTCCATACTGTCTCCCTATAAAATCTGATTTAGCAATTTAAACTTAAAAACTTCTAACCTGCATAGCATGTTCGAGTTCAATACATGGTGGACACCTTGACGACCTCTAATATATTCCTCAAACTTCTCAGCAGGAGTTTTATACTTCAACGACTGATGAGGCCTAAGGAAGTTGTAAATCTTTAAGTACTCAAA
>JAMORC010000061.1 GCA_027063785.1 Desulfurobacteriaceae bacterium | reverse complement strand
AGAGAGAAAAACAGAGGGAGGATAGCCCTTAGTGGTAGGAGGCTCCCCCATTGCCAAGCCAACCTCTCTTTTGGCCATGGCATACCTGGTTAAAGAATCAACCAGCAGTAAAACATCCTTTCCGCAGTTTTTAAAATACTCAGCATGAATGTGAGCAAGCTCCATAGCCCTTATTTTTACAAGGGGGTGGTCATCTGAAGTTGAAACAACAACCACCGACTTCTTAAGCCCTTCCTCTCTGAGAATGTCCTCTATAAACTCAGTAACTTCCCTACCCCGCTCACCAATCAGGGCTATTACGTTGACATCTGCCCTTGCATTCCTTGCTATCATTCCGAGTAAAGTACTTTTTCCTACTCCTGCCCCGGAGAAAATACCTATTTTCTGCCCTTTACCTAAGGTCAAAAGCCCATTTATGGCCTTCACTCCCACATCCAAAACCTGAGTTATTCTCTTTCTGTCAAGCGGATTTTCAGGCTCTGTATCAAAAGGCATCACGTCCTCAAACGAAATTGTCCCTTTCCCATCTATTGGTCTATTAAAGGCATCTATTACGCGTCCTAAAAAACCACTACCTACCTTCACAGACCTCGAAGAAGAAAAGGGATAAACTTCAGCCTCTGCATCAAGACCGCTTATTTCACCAAAAGGAGCAACACAAGAAACACCGCGAGAGATAGAAATCACTTCTCCTAAGAGCTCCTTTCCCTCTCTCGTTCCTATAACAACCGCATCCCCTACCTTTAAACCGGGAAGAGAGACTTTAATAGCATTCTCTTTGATTTCAAGAATCTTTCCCCTTAATCTGTAGGGAAGAAATCCCTCAAACATTCAGGTTCTCCAAAAGATATTTTTTTAATTCTTCAAGTTTAGTACGCAAACGCCCGTCAATGTCTATCGATTCCGTTTTTATAACAACATCTCCAGGTGAAAGTTCTGGATCTTCTTCAAAAACTAACTGGAAATTCCTTTCTAATCTTTTAAGTTCTGGATGTGAATTAAGAAGATTTTCAAACTTCTTATAGTCTTCCGAACTAAGATACACAAGTTTTACACCTGAAGAAGAAGTTAGGAAAGAGGAAACTATTTCTTTTAGAGAATTGAGAGCTACTTCTATAGAGCTCTTTCTTATTTCCGGAAGCAGTTTATCAATGACCGCAAACACAAGCTCCACTATTAAATCACGCGAACTGCGTAAAGCTTTTTCATAAGAAGCTTGTGTCTCCTTAAGCTTCTCAGAAAGAGCAGAGATAACATTTCCAACTTCTTTTACAACCTCATCTCGTCCGGTCTTTATCCCTTTTTCAAATGCTATTCTCTCTCTTTCGGAAACTTCCTTTTGAAACCTTAGCGTCAACTCTGCTATCTGTTTTTTTAGCATTTCGTTTTCTTTTGAAAGCTCTTCCAACTTCTTTGAAAGCGCCTGTTCCTCTTCTCTTTTTTTTAAAACCTCTGAGTCATCCCCCGAACCAAGAAGCCTAAACATCTCTATTTCCCTGAACAGGAACTTTTTTCTCTTTCAACTTGAAAACAAAGGCCAGAATCTCTGCAACAGCTTTGTAAAGTTCCTCCGGTATTTCCTCCCCGATATCAGCAAGCTGATAAAGAGAACGCGCTACTTCCGGCTTCTCAACTATAGGAACATCGTTCTCCGTTGCTACTTTGACAATTCTTTTGGCTACCTCATCCACTCCTTTAGCAACAACGTAAGGAGCATCCCTT
>JAMORC010000060.1 GCA_027063785.1 Desulfurobacteriaceae bacterium | reverse complement strand
TCAAAAAAGAGTTTCTGCTCCTCTTTCTCCTTCACGTGTGTCATTCCAAAGAGCAGGGAAAGAATGAGAATTTTGTAGGTCGTGGTCTCAAGTTCCTTAAAAAGCTCCCTCGGGACATTTTTCTTGCGGGTAATGTAGGGGAGGGCCTGAAGGAGAAAGAGGTAAACGTCGTTCTTTACTTTCTCAAGGTAGGGCTGAACAGTAAAGTCAAGCTCTGTAACGTCATTTAGGGCTTCAACCTGACCCTCCTCGGCAAAGTAAAAAAATCGGAAAAATTCATACCTCCAGAAGCGGAAAGTTTTGGAGAAATGAAAATGTCTTCTTCATTTACAGGTTTTGGCAGGTTGTACATTGAGTAGAGAGCTTCTTTGCTTACAGGAACTCCCCGGTCTATTGCATCTTTTACTTGCTCCCATTCTGGAATTTCCGTGAAGTCAAACTGGAATTCCGGAACAAGATGAAGCATGTCTTTGCCGTAATTAAGTTCTACTATCCAGCGGATAAGGGTGCGGTTTAGAGTATTAGCAAGAGCTTTTGCTACTTTGCGGCCTCTTCTTTTAAGGGTTTCGGAGTGAACTTTCGCAAGGGCGTAGCTTCCTGTATTTCCTTTGTCTGCTGTGAGTATTTCCCCTGTGATTGCTTTTGAAATTTCGGCATTGCACAGCTCTATGAGTTCTTTAAAGTCTTCTGCGCTTCCTTTACTTTCCAATGTCTTCACATCTTCTACACCAATAAGTGCAACGGCGGCGTCTTCCTGAATGTTTAGAAGAGCTTCAGCTACAAAGTCAGCTACTTCTGCTTTTTGGTCAGCTGGCAGGTCTCCGTTGATGAGAGCCAGAACTGTTGGAACTCCAAACTTCTCAGCAACTTTAAGCCAGAACTTTAAACCCGCTTTTTTAAACTGCCACGGCCAATAACACGAAAGCAAAACCGACGTACCGTAAGGATTTTCCACTTGTGGATTATGTCTGTGGATAATAAACTTGTAGGTAGTATCAAGCCTTTTCCAGCCTTCTATCGGGTCGTAATAGAGAAGCTCTCCTTTCGTGTTAAAGCGAAACTTTTCCTGCTTTCTCGCTTTTAAGGAGTCGGGAAGCCAAAAGCCTCCTTCCTGCTTCCAAATTACTTCCGAAATAGAGAAGCCGTATTCTATGGCTGAAAGGAGCTCTGCAAAGTCCTGCTCTATGTTAAGGTTTTCGTAGATTGCTTTCTTAACAAAATCTGCTATTTCCCGGGCTTTAGAGCTCTCATCCGCCGGGACTATGTCAAACTCTTTTGAGAGGACTTCGTCTTTTAGCTGTTGCAGTTTAGCGTTTATGTGAGGGTCAAGCATCATTTTGCGAAAAACTTCATAAGCTCCTTCCGGGTTATCAACAAAGACGTCGGCAGGGTCTGGAAGGTAGGTTAAGAACTGCTCAAAGTAAGCATAGTTGCTGGTTATTTCGGTCGTTAGCTTTTTAGTTGGAACGGCCATTTAAAACCTCCTGAACATTCGGCTTGTGAGTCTTCTTGCTCCGACGGGACGGACTGTTGGAGTTGAGGGTTTGTCTGAGTAATAAGTGAAAACGCTGTATCTTAAACTGTCCATAATATGATCGTTTTCCTTGCGGGGTTTATCAAGAATTTCCCCGGTTCTATCCGTTTCCCACTGGTAACTGTTGAGTTCATCAAGGGTATAGACAAGGTTTTTGAAAACTTTAAGCTTGCGAGATTTGAAAAGAGACTGAACAAAAGAGATTCCGGCCAAAACGTCCTTTTTAGCAGGTCTTATGTTGATTCCTCTCGCCCTTAAAGTTTCAAGGGACTCTTTACTTGCCGGGTCCCCATAGTAAACGCTGCACTTTTCTTTTTTGAGAACTTTTTCCATATCGTCAACTGTAAGTCCGCTTTTCTTGAACTCCTTGTATACGTAGACTTCTCCTGTTTCAGGGTTTTCAGCCAACCAGATAACAGCAAAGGGATTATTAAATCCAAAATCCACCCCACCAAAGCGATACCAGCTTTCTGGAATAGTAAACGGTTCAATAGTTTCGTAATCATCGTAAATCAGCCCTGCAGGTTTTGTGAATTTGCCCTCAAAGAGCATTTTGAATTTCCACTCAGGGAGGGTCCTTTTTGCCCTCTCGTACTCTTCCCGGGGATAAAAGGGATTGTCAAGAGAGGAGGGATTTTCTACGTGAAAAGCAGGGTTTCCCTCTATCCACTTATCCCAGACTTCGGTCTTTAACCAGTTATGGGAATAAGGCGTAGTGGTAAGGAGAATTTGCCCTTTTTTGTAAGCTATCCTCTGGACTGCCGTGTCCCACCAGAGGCGGTCAAAGAGTCCCGCCTCATCCCCCACTATCCCTTTGGCGTGAATTCCCTGCATCCTGTCCGGAGTTTCGGCGGAGATGAAGTAGATTGTCCCGAGGCCGGGG
>JAMORC010000059.1 GCA_027063785.1 Desulfurobacteriaceae bacterium | reverse complement strand
TTTCTATGAACTCGTTTAGCTTCAGCTGTAGCTCTTCCGGAGAGAGGTAAACTTCAAGGACAAAGTCCTCGTCTTTTAGGAGCTTTTTAGCCCACTTCTTTCTGGCTTCTATCCTTTTCCTTTCTGCAACGTTGTGTCCGACGTAGCCGGGAAGAACTTCAAAGAATTGGGTTGCTATCGTCCCGAAGGCTCTTTCTACAAAGGCTTTATACTGTGGCTGGTATGGCGGGCAGTAGATAAGCTCTATGCCGAACCTTTCGCAGACCTGCTGGAAGTGTTCGGACTTATAGACAGAGCCGTTGTCGGTAATTATCCTTTCGGGAACTCCTACCTCTAAGAGCCACTTTCTCAGAAGGTTGTCAACTACGACGTAGGAGTTTTCCCTTTCTGCAAGGGCAAAACGGAGGTCTCGGCTGTAAACGTCTATGAGGAAGGTTAGCTGGAGTCTCTTTGTCTTCTCTACGGTAGTGCCGTCCGGGAGCTCCTCTTTCCACCTGCACATTACGTCTGCTTTTGTGGAGTCAAGCATTAGAACCTGACCGTAGTATTCGGCACGGTAAGCCTCTTTCTGGTCGCCGTAGGCGGGCATGTACTTTTGACGCCACTCATCCGGAGAAAGGATGTATTTGATAAGGGCGTCGTTCTCTCTCCTGAACTCCCTATACCACTTCATAAAGGCTTGATAGGATGGAGGCGGTGAGGGGAGCTCCCCTCTTTGGTGGTAGAACTTCAGGGTCTCGTAAATTCTTTTTCCTCTTTCTATGCCTTTGTAAATACAGCTCCAGACGATAGCCTGCATCTCCGGAGTAATTGCCCTTTTCCTTCCCTTGTTCTTGTGTTTGGGAAGGAGGGCGTATAGTCCGCCCTCTTCAAAGAGGGCTATCCAGCGATAGAGGGTCTTTACAGTGAGTTTGTGAATGCCGGCTTCTAAAGATTCTACGACGGTTATTTTTCCGCTGTTGTAAGCCTTTACAAACTTTTCCTTAGCTTCTGTTTCCTTTAGCTCTTTGTTCCTTTTCCTGAAGGTCTTATAAGCCTTTACAAGCTTGTATCTTGCCCTTGCAACGGTCTTGTGTTCTTCCGGGGCTGTTTCAAAAAGCCTCATCCACTCTTTTAACTGCTCTGTGTCCACAACGGAGACGGACGGGATAAACTCCTCTGGAACGCCGATGAAGTGTTCTAAGACCTTTGCCTGTATCTCTTCTGGAAGGTCTTTTAAGAGGAACTCCTTCTGGTAACCGCCGCGGGTGGGAACTTCCCGGTATGTCCAGTCTTCCTTTTCGGCTCTTCTCCTGACATGTTCTTTTGAAGCATTAAGAATTTGGGCAAGTTTGGGAAGTGAAATCCATTCTGGAATGTTGACGCTTTCGGTTGCATTGGTTGCTTTGGGGGTTGCATTGGAAGCTGATTTTGAGTTGGTTGCATTGGTGGTTGCATTGCTCTTTAAGGTTGCATTGTTTGAATCTTGACTCTCAAAGAATTCATTTGAGTTGACGCTTTCGTTGATGCTTTCTATTGAGGTTGCATTTGAAAGTGTCAACTGTGGATAGTTGACGCTTTCTCCCGAAATTTGAGCCGAAAGCGTCAACTCTTGAGGCTGTTCTTCGGCAACTTTAATTTTGGGAATGGAGGAAGATACGCTTTGATTTTCAAGCTCTATCTCCTTTCTTTTATTTTCAGCCGAAAGTTCAATCTGACCGCAGGTTGCATTGTCCTTGGTTGCATTGGTTGCGTTGGTTGCATTAAGGTTGCATTGGAGTTTCCCTTTAACATCAGGAGGGAGCTCCTCAACTATGAACTTCTTTAAGGGCTTCCCACCTCTTGGGTTAGGGACTTCCTCGTACTTCCACCCTTCTGCCTTTGCCCTTTTATTAACAGCCTGTCTTGAAACGCCGAGAATTTTTGCTATTTCACCTGCGGTCAGTTTCACTTTAAGACCCCCTCTCCGAATTCCTCTAAAAGAGCAGTCTTTATCTCAAGAGCCTTTCCGCTCTCGGCTGGCGTGCGTTTCGTAACCACCTTCTGGGTAAGCCTGTAAGGGAAGCCCCTCTCCTCGCACCATTCTTTTAGGGAGCGGTAGCCCTTTTCCAAGAGCCTCATCTTCAGTTCCATGCTGTATGTAAAAGGTGGCTTAGCCATCTCCTCAATCCTTGATATGATTTTTCCCGTTCTCATCGTGCTACTTTGAAATGATAGTCAGATTTTCGGACATTGTCAATATTTCTGACATAGGGAGGTTGAAATGCACAGGAAACCTGACAGAAAACTAATTGGTAACAGGCTCAAATTACTAAGGACGAAGTATTTAAAGCTTTCGCAAGAAAAGTTAGCGGAAATTCTTGGAGTCAAAAGGAATACGCTCTCAAACTGGGAGAGGGGAGAAAACGAGATGAACTATGAAGCGATGCATATCCTCTATACTAAGTTTGGAGTCAATATTAACTGGCTTCTCACCGGCGAAGGCTCTATGTTTGTGAAATCCCCTCAGGAGAAAGAAACTCCTACAAATCAGGCAGGTATAGACAGAGAACTTGCCCAGATGCTC
>JAMORC010000058.1 GCA_027063785.1 Desulfurobacteriaceae bacterium | reverse complement strand
GAGGGTCTTCAGCTGTGTAGTAGCTTCCTATAACAAAGCCCCGCTCAAAGTTTGGAGGCGTAAAGAGGCACACTACAAGCTCGTCAACGTCCGGCATCCAGTATTCCTTGTCAAACTCTGTCTTCTGGGTAAGAACCGGTAGCCAGTAGGTTACGACTCTGTCCTTTTCACCAAGCTCCACCCTTACCTTAGCGGTCTTCTCATCAACCGCTACAACCTTGCCGATTGCTATCAGCCTGTTGAGCTGTGCGGTAAGCCACTCTACTTTTTCTCTAAGCTCCCTCAGTTCATCAAACAAGGTAGCCTCCTCAAAAAAGTGGGCGAGTGTATTTCCTCGCTACTGCCGATTTTGTTTCGCCAGCCCTTTCAAGTCCGGTAACTGCCATCTCTAAAGCATCCGGTAGGTCATCATGGTCGCCTTTTGGGAACATTAAGAGCTGGTCTATGAGGAGCTTCTGGTTTTCTCTGAACTTTAAAAGCCCGTTTTCTACAAGGGGAACGAGCCTCATTATCCGCTCTTTCTTTGAAAGGGAGTTCTTTATGGGCTTTATGGGAAGGTGAACGCCTAACTTGCTTGCCTCTCTCATTATGGTGTCTTTGTAGAACTCCTGAAAAGCAACGGTTTCAAAGACGATTCTTTTGGGTTCATACCGTTTAAAGGCATCAACGATGGAAGTTGCAAACTGAGAAGGAGAGACCCTTTTGGCAAAGGTTTCCAGAATGTAAATCACACCCGTCTCTCTATCTTTTCCAACAACGGCGTATGCAGAAAAATCCCCCTTCTCTTTCCCAAGCGCAGGGTCAACGCCCATTACAATTTCAAGTCTGCTACGGGGAGGGAGCTCTGCATCCTCATAGTAGGTTATCCACTCCGCCTTGAAGAGGGCGTCTTCATCCGAAACAGGTTCGTTCATGTACTCGGTTGCAAACTTGGCAGAGCCTATAACCAGTTTCTTTTCTTCAAGGTCTTTTAAGCTCCAGTATCCTTCCCAGAGAGGCTTTCCGTCCTCTCTGATGGCTGAGAACCTGAGTCCCAGCCAACCCTTTAAGGTTCTCTCTTCAATCTCCCTTAAAAGCCTTGAAGGTAAGTCGTCGTAGTGGAAAATCGTGTTTACAACCACTATGAAAGCATTCTTACCCAGCGGTATGACAGCCCTTTTGAACCAGTCGTAGATGTTCTCCCTCTGAACCGGGGAGCGAGCGGCTTCGTCCTTCAGAATATCGTCGCAGACAACGTAGTCGGGTCTAAACTGCCTGTGACGAATACCCCTAACGGAAGCTCCGGCTCCCCTTGCCGCTACGGCACAGCCGTTTCTCAGCTCTATGAAATCGGCAGTCCAGACCTCCCCTTTAAGAGAGCCAAAGTCCTCTATGATTTTCGGATTATCAACGAGTTCATACTTTATGTCTCGCAGTATTTTGTTGGCATCTTTTTGAGATGCGGCAATGATTACGATGAATTTGCTCTTACCCGTCAGAATTCTCCACAGGACGTTGGCAAAGCTCATCCTTACGGACTTACCGTGTTCCCTCGGTTCAATGTCAACGATGCCCTTTATTCGGGATATAGGGTAGAGAAGGTTGTGGTACTTGCTGTGTATGAACGTCTTTAGCTCTTTTATGTGGTTTTCGTCTATGCGGTTCTTGTTGATGATGTCTATTAAGACTTTTTGGTAAGGAGCAGGCTCAGAGTAGAAGAAGTCTTCAAGGTAGTACTTGCAGAAAAACCAGAAATCCTCTTTAGCCTTCTTTACCCTCTGTGCCTTTTTCTTATCAACTGCTTTGTCTATCCCTGCCTTTTCTAAGGCTTTCTGGAATGCCTTTCTCTTAATGCTCAACTGCTAACTCCTTAATGGAGTTTATTACAGCTTCTGCAACATCCGGTTTATCCTGAAACTTCTGCTTAACGTGGTTTACGAGGTTCTCTATCATCCTCTCAAACTGCTCGGCATACCTTTGCTCAAGTTCGGCTTGGGTCTTTTCAGCGTAAGCGGAAGCCCTCATGAAGTTTGAAAGGGTGTTTATTGCATCCTTTGTGATAGCTATGTGCTCTTTCAAAATCTCCGGGCTAAAGCCGTCCCCTTGAATTCTCTCAGCCATCTTATCCAAGACAAAGAGAAGCTGTTGGTATATCCCGACCATCGCAAAAGAAAGCCCTTTAGTGGCTGATAGGAGCTCCCCGCTGTCAAGGTTCTCCCCAAAAAGAAGTGCCACATCAAACATACTCTGCTTGTCCTTAAACCAGTTCCAGATGGACTTGTAGGAAATCTCTATGCCGTATTTCTCCTGCAGGTAATCTTCAAGGTATTCAAAGGTTCTTCCTTCCCTTCGGAGCTTTATAACTTCCTGCTTTATGTGGTCGGGGAGCTTGTCAAATTTTTTGAGTCTGGTCTTTCGTGCCATCAGCACTCCTTCGGCAGAACTATGGTTTCGTCAAACGCCTTTTTGTCTATCAGTAGGTAAGCCTTGGGTGTGGCAAAAAGAACGGTGTCGGCGTCAAGGTATGGGGTTTCCTTGCGGAGGTAACCGTCGTTTATGAGTTCAACTACAACCTCTTTGAGCGTAGAAAGTTCTAAAACGCCGG
>JAMORC010000057.1 GCA_027063785.1 Desulfurobacteriaceae bacterium | reverse complement strand
GTAAAAGGATCTTCGACCCTCCGGCCTTCTAAAGAAACTTCCTCTACGTAAGGAGATCTTTTAAGAACCTCCCTCAGTTCATCAAGCTTTTTCTTTGAGCCCGCAGCAACAGCAGTAACCTCAAGGTAATTCGCCACGTTTTCCCTGCTAATTTTGAGGAAAACCTGCTTTGAGAAGAGGAAAGTGGTGAAGTAAGCGGCCAGGCCGATAAGGAGGGAAAGCAAAAGGGAAATCAGCGTAAGCGCCCAGTACTTATCGAGCTTCATACTTCCCTGCACACTTCCTGAATTTTAAGCCTCCCAATACTTCCTTTCCCGTTAGTGCAACGAGGAGTGCCGGGTCTTGAAGTGACTCTACTCCCAAATTCCATCCCTTAACAACTTTTATAAGCACTTCTTTATTCCTTAATAACCCTTCCTTAACCAGAAGAACGTAGCGCCTGCCCTTCCTGTCCTCAGCAACCTCACATAACCCCAGCCACCTTTCACTTCCCTTCTGCACCTTCCTTGCCAGAGCCTCATCTGCTACTGCAAGGGAATACTTGCTGAAGTTCAAAAACCTCAAAAGGTCTTGAGGCGAACCGGCACTCTCTTCCTCAAGTTCAACTCCGACCTTCTCAAAGTAACCGAGGAACTCGGCCGCCTCAAAAGGAAGGAGCAGCGTCCCGTTTGAAGTTATAACAAAAATCCTCTTTTTTACGGAACAACCGGCAAAGAGGAGGATAAAAATTAAAACGAGGATGCACTTCCCTTTCATCTCGACTACGATTTTATCTCTGAAAGGGAAGCTATTCAACGGAATCTGCAAGGATGTCGGCGATGTGTAAGGACACAGCCTTACTTCCCACCCTTTCAAGCCCCTCCGCTATGTTCATGACACACCCGGGACACTCGGTAAGGACAACTTCCGCCCCGGTGCTGTCAGCGTTTTTTGCCTTCTTCAGCTGAATCTCCCTCGAGATCTGCGGATGGGAAAGCTTAAAGGATCCCCCCATTCCACAGCAGTTATCGGATTCGGGCATCTCAACAAATTCGACATTGCGGAGAACTTTCAAAACATCGATCGGATAGTGGCGGGGGATCTTCTGCCCCCTTACGATATGGCACGGGTGGTGCCAGGTAACTTTTAACTTACCGGGATACTTCCACTTTGAAATTTCCTCCAAGTTCTCGAAAAGCAGTTCTACCAGTTCAAACTTTTCAAAGGGAAGCTCTCCATACTCCCTCTTAAGGACATGGCCGCACGTTGCACAGGCCGTTACAACCGCATCAACCTCTGCACTGCTTAATCCTTCCAGGTTCTTTTCTTTCATCTTTTCAAACGTTTTAAGATCTCCCGAAAAGAAGGCAGGTGCCCCGCAGCAGAACTGCTCCCTCGGAACAAAAACGGAATAGCCTAAAGCGTTCAAAACCTTAACAACGTTCTCCGCCGTTTTCGTATAGAAGTTATTGAACATACACCCGGTAAAGAAAAGAAGTTTTCCTTTTTCCTTCCCTTTAGCGGGATACCACCTGTCTTTCTCATTAAAAGGCCTTGACTGAAGCTGCGGCAGCAGGACTTTCCCGAGCTTCGGAACCTCCAGAGGTAAAAGCCTGTTCTGCGGGCTTCTCGATTTTTTGGTTATCAGCTTGGTTAAAGGGGAAGCAAACTTCCCGAGAGCTTCAAGAAACTTCCTGTTAGAAAACAGTTTAACCGCAACCTTCTTTTCAGCGGGAAGACCGAACTTCTCTACTGCCAAAGCCCTTGCAGAAATTATTATGCTCTCATAATCAACCATCACCGGGCATATCTCGGCACACCTCAGGCAGGTGGTGCAGAGGTTGAAAAAGTGGGCTGCTTCCCTGTCAAGTTCCGCTTTCCCCTCGTTTATAAGGTTTGCCAGGAATATCTTCCCCCTTGCAACAGAAGGCTCTTCATGTGTGACGTTGAAAACAGGACAGACCTGCCTGCACGAACCGCACCTTACGCACTTATCAAGGATTTCCTTGGTAATACCTGCTATTTTCTTTCCTTCCACGAAAGAAACCTCTTTACAGTTAGAGGCTTAAAATTAAGTTTGGCTTAGTTAATTTTCAAATAAGGACTTCCTCTGCGGGAAAAATAGGACCTTCCACACAACACCTCTTGTAGCCGCCAACGGTCTCAACGGTGCAACCAAGGCAGGCCCCCACACCGCAGGCCATCCTCCTGTCGAGGGAAAGGTAACACTTAACGCCGAGTTCCAAGGCCTTTTCCCTAACTGCCCTCAGCATGGGCGTAGGACCGCAGGCAACCCAAACGTAGTCCGTGAACGAATCAAGCTCCCGCGTAACAAAGCCCTTTTTCCCTCCAGAACCGTCCTCCGTATAAAGAACACACGGAATGGAATTCTCCTCAATTATGGGAAGCGCAGAAGCAGTCGAAAGGCTCCTTTCCCCGTAAAGGAGGAGGACTTCTTTTCCTCTCTTAAGGAATTCCTTGGCCCCGAGGAAAAGTCCGCCTATTCCTATACCTCCGGCAATAAAGAGGTATTTCTGAAAACCGTCAGGTATGGAATTGCCGAGAGGCATCAGTATTTCCAGCTCTTCTCCCGGCTTAAACTCCGTAAGAAGCTCCGTTCCCCTGCCGAAAACTCTGTATATAAAAGAAACCGTTTCTCCCTCCCTGTCGAATATCCCCAGGGGTCTCCTCAGGAGGGGGTCAAACTGCCTGCTGTCCCTGACCTGAACCATTGCAAACTGGCCGGGCTTTACTTTTAGGAGAAGTTCCTCTCCCGCTTCAACCTTAAGCAGGTAATCCTTTCCCCTCAGCCTCTCGTTCTGAACTACCTTAAATCCCATCTACTCTTCTACCTTCGGACAGATTTTCCCCTCCTTAATTTCCATCAAAGCTATAACCGTCTTCTTGTGCTCCTCCCCTTTTTCGTCTTTCCCGAACGTGTAGGAATCAACCGTATACAGGTGCCTTGCCCTCTTTGCAGCAACGTGAACGGTCTCGTAGAAGTTCCCGATCTTCTCAACAACCGGCTCTAAAGGAATCCTCTTAGCCATTGCTCTCCTCCAGCAGACTTACTATTTCCCTGTCTTTAACAAGCTTGCTAAACTGGCCTTTTAACCTTTCCGTTCTGTGTTTTTCAGCCGTAATGATAGACCTCAACCCGTCATAAGCAACCTCTAACCGATCGTTTACCACCACGTAATCGTAAAGGGGCGCTCTCCTTATCTCTTCTCGTGCAAACTCGAGTCTTCTCTTTATTGTTTCTTCATCGTCAGTTCCCCTGCTTCTAAGCCGCCTCTCAAGCTCCTCAAAGGAAGGAGGCAGTATAAAGATCAGAACGGCTTCGGGGAAATTCTTCTTAACCTGTAAAGCTCCTTGAGTATCTATATCCAGGAGAACGTCCTTTCCCGCAGACAATGCCTTTAACACTTGACTTTTGGAAGTACCGTAGAGGTTGCCGTAAACCTCGGCCCATTCCAGAAAGTCTCCTTCCTCTATCATCCTCTCAAAGGTCTTTCTATCAACGAAAAAGTAATCCCTGCCGTTTACTTCTCCCGGACGCGGTTTCCTGGTGGTATAAGAGACGGAAAACTGCATATCCGGAAACTCCTTGAGAAGCATGTGGCATAGCGTCGTCTTTCCGGTTCCCGACGGTGCAGAGACAACTATAAGAATTCCCCTGAGCTTATCCTCCGCCATGCTTACTCCACATTTTGAACCTGCTCTTTCATTTTAGCTATTTCACTCTTTATCGCTACAACGGGATCCGTTACATCGATTTCCTTCAGCTTGTTTCCGAGGGTGTTTATCTCCCTGTGCATTTCCTGGCATAGAAAGTCAAGAGTTTTCCCGACAGGTTCTTCCGAATCCAAAAGAGAGCGAAATCTTTCAAGGTGCATTTTCAACCTCGACACCTCTTCAGAAACGTCCTGCCTTTCTGCCAAGAAAGCAACTTCAAGCTCAAGCCGTCTTTCAAAGTCTTCAGGCAGCCCTTCTCCGGAAAGCAGTTCTAAAACTCTCTCCCTCAACCTATTCCTGATCTTCTCTTTTATATCACCTAACTTCCCCTCAAGGTCGGCCAGAATACCCTCCACTACCGTTAGCCTTTCCTCGAGGTATTCCTTTATTCTCTTTCCTTCCTCTTCCCTCGACTTAACGAGGTCGAGAAGGGCGCACCTCAAAGCCTTTAAAACCGTTTCTTTAAAAGGATCAACTTCAAGCTCTTCTCTTTGAAATACTTCAGGCAGGGAAAGCAAGTCCCTGAGTGAAACGGAAATCTCCTTTCCCGTAAGCCCCTCAATACTCCTAACAGCGGAGATGTACTTCTCGGCCTCTTCATACCTGACAGAAAGGGGAACGGTCATTCCGGGAGAAAATTTGTAGCTAAAGGTGAGCTCAACGTCCCCTCTCCGGATCAATTCTTTAACCGTCCTGTCTATATCCACCGTCAAAGGATTCATAAACTTCGGAGCCGAAATCCTCAACCTAAGAGCTTTACTATTCAAACTCTTTGCCTCAACGGTAACCTCAATAAGATCATCCCTTACCGTACACTTCCCGTAACCGGTCATACTTCTCAAAGTTAATCTCCCCTAAAAAGATTCGGGTTAATCTTTACCGAAGCCCTCTGCCTGAGAAGGGAAAGGAACTCTTTAAAGTCGGTTTCCCTCTTAACGCCGATAATGAATTGTTTAAGCTTCTCTAACTTCTCCTCATCAAAATTCTTAACGGAGAGTCCTGTTTCGGGCGAAAAGAGCCCGTAACCGGAAAGGAGAGGAACGACCACCCTTTCCCCGACTTTGGCCTTTCTGAAAAGTTCAGAAACTTTACCGGGATCCAGCGGAGAAAACTTCTTCGTAAAGGATTCAACATCCAGGTTATCCGTTTCGTTATCAAGAGTACCGCTGTACTTTTCTGCGGCTTCTCTGGCCATTTTCAGGGCTTTTGAAGCTCTTAACTTTTCCTCAATTTCCTTTTTTACTTCCTCAAAGGGCTTTATCTCTTCTTTTCTCTTTTTAAAGAGAACGTAAAGTTTTCCTCCGCTGCTGGTAAAGTAGTAATCTTTCCCCTTGGCTTTCTCCACAAGCCAGCCGGGAGCTTCAACCGGATTAAGCTTCGAAAGCTCATCAACCTTTCCTTCTTTTGCCAGCTTGTAAGCCTTAGCAGCTTCTTCTTCTTTTTCCTTCGGAAAGGTTAAAACAAAGTAACCTTCCTCCCTTTTTTCCGCAAACTCTGCCTTGTTTTCTTCGTAATACTTTCTCATCTCTTCTTCAGAAACTTCGGGATTAAAATCGGTTACCGGAAACAGCTTATAGCGAAACTTCCTCATTCCATAAACTTTCCTGTAAAGGGCTTTCAGCTCGTAGTCCGTAACCGAAGGTGCGTTGTCAACAACGGCGAGCACTTTCCTTATCAACAGGTCTTCCCTTATAGAATCCTCAAATGCCTTCGGGGTTAACTTCCTCGCTCTCAGGAACTCCTTGTAAAGCTTCACAGAGAAGGTTCCATTTACCTGAAAAGCCGGAATTGATTCAATCTCCCTCGCCACGGCCTCATCGCTGATCCTTAACCCTTCTTCCCTTGCCACCTGCAGGAGCAAAACCCTGTTTATCAAATTGCTGAGGGCTATCCTCTTTATATCTTCATCTTTCACAAACTTCCTAAAATTCTCACCAAACTGCTGCTTTAGCCTGTTTACAACGCTCTGGTATTCCCTTTGGAAGTCAACTACCGATATTCCTTCCCCGTTTACAGTTGCAACCTCACTTCCGGAAGGGCCCATAACAGAATTCCTTCCCCAGACGAGGAAAATCGTACCGACAAAAGAGGCCGCAACGATCCAGAGAGGAATGCTGAAAGCCCTTAGGTTTTTCCTTATCTTTGAAAGCATTGAACCTCCGGTTGAAAATTGGTTGACCAGATTTATACTTAAAATTGAAGTCTATCTCAACACCGGAGAGTTTTCTGTGAAAGAGAGCTTCAAAAAACCCAACATCGATATCTCCCAGCTCCTGAAAAGGGCTGAAGCCCTGATAAAGGAAAAGGAGTACAGGAAAGCCATAGAAGAGCTTGAAAAGCTTAACGTAAGGAACGTTGACTACTACCTTCTCCTTGCGGAAGCCTACGAGGCAGTCGGACAGCCCGAAAAGGCCGAAGCATACTTTGAGGAAGCAAGGTTCCTCGACACGGAAATCAGGTCGAAGGAGAAGCTTCAGAGAGGAGTCTCTTTGGCCTCTTTAAGGAACTTCAGAGCTGCCGAAAAAGAACTCCTGGAATCAATTGAGCTTAACCCTTTTGACCACGAACCCTATTACGAACTATACAGGCTTTACAGGGAAGTAAGGAATTACAGGGGAATGGTAAAAGCCCTTGAGAGTTTAATAACGCTAAACCCTTATCAGCCTTATCCCTACCTCGAACTCTCCAAGTACTACACCTCCAGAAGGAAGTTCAAAAAGTCTGTGGAAGTACTAAAGAGAGCCATAGACTTAATTCCGTCGGCAACTCTCTATTTTGAGCTCGGGAAAGTCTATGCCGAATGGGGAAAAAGTGAAGAAGCCATCGAAGCGCTGAGCAACGCCTGTGAGCTCGATTTCAGGAACGTCGAATACAGGCAAAAGCTTGCCGAAGTTTTTGTAAACGAGGAGAGATACGAAGAAGCACTGGACGTTGTTCTCGGCACCCTCGAGCTTTATCCGGAAGCCGTTTACGTCCTTCAGAGCGCCGCCGCCCTCTACGACCTCCTGGGCAACCAGGAGCTTGCCGAACTTTACTACAGGAAAGCCGTCGCAGCTTCCAGCGGATTTGTAAGGGAAGATTCCCTGAAACTGCTCGCCGAATACTTCATCGAGAAAGAAAGGTACGATCAGGCAGAAGAGGTATTAAAGGAACTTCTTCAGGAAAGCGATAATTACTGGGTTCTCATCGATGCTTTTGCTGATCTTTCCCTGATACTGGCAGAACAGGAACGCTACGGTGAAATAGTTGAAATCGGTGAAAAGATCCTTTCTCACCCGGAAATCATCGAAGACGGCGAGGATTACTCAGAAGTTGCGGAAATTGTTGCCGATTCTGCCTTTGAAGCCGGCAAGTTCGAAAAGGCAATGGAGCTTTACAGGAAGGTTCTTGAAAGAACGGAAAACAAAAAAGTCCAAAAGAGAGTCTCGGAAAAATTAACAGAAATAGAAGAAATTATCGGTCTTGAAAAGATGCTCCAAGGAGGGACTCAACAATCTTCTCCTTAAGCTTTTCCAATCCCCACCCTTTCTTGGCCGACACAAAGACAACAGACGAATCGTCAGGGAGTTTACCAGCAACCGCTGCGTAGAGCTTCTCAACCTCATTAGCCGAAACCACAAGCCTGTCTGCCTTGTTTGCAACGTAAATTTTCGGCTTGTTCCAGCTGTTCAGCTTTTTCAGCGTTTTTTCTACCGATTTCAGCTCCTCCTCAAGGTGTTCGGAAGAAACATCAAAGACAACGAGGAGGAGATCGGCCTCTTTCACCTCACTCAGGGTTGCCCTGAAAGAGGCCACCAGTTCCGGCGGTAGATCCCTGATAAAGCCTATGGTGTCAGAAATGAGAACTTTTCTCCCGGCCACGTAAACGGAACCGGTCCTCACATCGAGGGTTGCAAAAGGCATGTCTTTTATAAATACGTCCTTTCCCGTTATCGCTTTAACCAACGTAGATTTTCCTACGTTCGTATACCCAACAACTACAACGGTTTTTAAGTTTTCCCTCTTTCTCCTTTCCCTCACAAGCTCCTGCCTTTTCAGAACCTCCTCAAGCTCCCTCCTCAGCTTGTGAATCTTCCTCCTAATGGCCCTCGCCTCAACTTCTGTCTTCGTCTCTCCGGGCCCCCTCGTCCCGACTCCTCCACCGAGCCTTGACATCTCCTTTCCCTTCCCCCTGAGGTGAGAAAGCCTGTAGTAAAGCCTCGCAAGTTCCACTTGAAGTTTTGCTTCTTTAGTTCTGGCCCTTCTTGCGAATATCTCAAGAATTACCTCCGTCCTGTCTATCACGGGAATGCCCAGCACCTCTTCCAGGTTCCTCTTCTGAGAGTAAGAAAGGGGATGGTAAGTTACGGCCAGGGTTGCCCTTTCCCTATCCACCTCCTCAAGCTTCCCTTTACCTATATAGGTCGAAGGAGAAAAAGCTCTCCTCTTTTGAACAACCTCCTGAACCACTTCTCCACCGAGAGCCTCAACAAGCCCCCTAAGCTCATTAACATCAACCTTCTCTTTCGGTCTCTTCACCGCCAGTATAACCACTTTCTCTTTCTCAATCTCCATCTCTGCCCCGTTGTTTAACTTTTACAATTTGTTTACAATTAGGTCTAACTTCTAATTCCGGAGGATAATTCTATGTTCAGGGGCGGAATGGGCAACATTAACCAGCTTATGAAAATGGCAAAACAGCTTCAGATGGAGGCTACAAAGCTAAAGGAAGAAATAGAGAAAAGGGACTTCATTGGAACAGCCGGCGGAGGTGCTGTAAAAGTTACAGTAAAAGGCTCCGGTGAAGTAGTTTCCGTTGAAATAGACCCAGATCTCCTTCAGCCCGAGGAAAGAGAAACCCTTCAGGACCTCATCGTCGTTGCCGTCAATCAGGCTTTAAAGGAAGCAAGGGAAACGATGACAAAAGAGCTTGAAAAAATCACCGGCGGTCTCGGAATAGACCTTGGAGGACTCTTTTGATATACCCGGAAAACCTCGAAATTCTGGTAGAGTTTTTATCCGAAGTTCCGGGAATCAGTGAAAGGGCCGCAGAAAGGGCAGTTCTGCAGATTTCAAGACTTCCCGAAGAAAAACGGAGAGAAGTAATAAACGCGCTCAAAGGCCTTGAAGCCGTTAAGCCCTGCCCGGAGTGCGGTCTTCCGACAACGGAGGAACTCTGCCGGGTTTGCTCAGACCCGGAAAGAAACAGGAAGGTAATTTGCGTTGTAGAACAGCCCAGAGATGCGGTTTCTATAGAGAAGCTGGGAGAATACAGGGGGCTATACCACGTGCTCGGAGGCGTAATCTCCCCGATAGAAGGAATAGGCCCAGAAGAACTTAACATAGAATCCCTATTCAACAGGATAAAAAGGTTAAAAGCGGAGGAAGTGATAATAGCCCTAAACCCGACCGTCGAAGGAGAAGCAACCTCAAAGTTCCTTACCGACTGGCTTGGAAAAATGAGGGTTAAAATCTACAGGATCGGATACGGCATACCCTACGGCGGAACCATCGACTCCGCCGATGAACTTACGCTGAGAAAAGCCCTCGAAGACAGGAAACTTATCGCCGGAGGAAAGTAATGATAGAGATCAGGTGGCATGCCCGAGGCGGGCAGGGTGCAGTAACTGCATCAAAAATCCTAGCATCGGCCGTTATAAGAGAAGGGAAGTATGCCCAGAGCAACCCCGACTACGGTGCAGAAAGGTCTGGAGCACCGCTGAAAGCCTACAACAGAGTCTCCGAAAAACCCATAACCCTTCACTGCATGGTCCTTAACCCGGATATTGTCGTTGTCGTTGATCCGACACTCCTCAGGACAGTTCCCTTCCTCGAAGGAACCGACGAGAACGCCGTCCTCGTTATCAACACAAACCTCTCCCCCAAAGAAGTAAGGGAGAAATACGGGATAGAGGGTAGAAAAATCTACACCGTAGACGCTACAAAGATAGCAATGGAAGAGCTTAAGCGCCCTCTTATGAACGTTCCCATGCTGGGAGCACTGGTCAAAGTGCTCGGGGATCTCGTCAACATAAAAACGGTTGAAGAGGACATAAAAAAGACCTTCGGCAAGAAAATCTCCGAAAACGCCCTTGCTGCAAACATAAGGGCACTATACAGAGCCTATGAGGAGGTACAGTCGGAATGATCGGGAAAAGCTGGAAAGAAATGCCCCTCGGGGCAGTTATACCCGAACCTGGCTCAAGTGAGAAGTACAATACGGGAGAATGGAGGGCTTGGAGACCTGTCTTTGAAGCCGACAAGTGCGTTAACTGCATGCTCTGCTGGGTCTTCTGCCCCGACTCCTGCATCCTCGTAGAGGAAGAAAAAATGGTAGGAGTCGACTACGACCACTGTAAGGGATGCGGAATCTGTGCCCACGAGTGTCCCACAAACGCCCTCGAAATGAAACCCGAATACCTGTTCCGCGAGGAGGACTAACTATGAAGCCCGAGCTTATAAAGGAAGTTACTTACGTTCCTTACTCCGGCAACATGGCCGCCGCAGAGGCCATGAGGCAGATTAACCCCGACGTCGTTGCTGCCTATCCCATAACTCCTCAGACGGAGCTTATGCAGTTCTTCGCAGAGTTCGTTGCAAACGGCCTTGTCGATACGGAGTACATACCCGTTGAGAGTGAGCACTCGGCAATGTCCGCATGCGTCGGAGCCGCGGCCGCAGGCAGCAGGGCAATGACCGCAACAGCAGGCCCCGGACTTGCCTACATGTGGGAAGTTCTCGGAATAGCTTCAGGAATGAGGCTTCCGATAGTCATGACCGTTGTAAACAGGGCGCTATCCGCCCCGATTAACATACACGGCGACCAGTCGGACATGATGGGAGCCAGGGATCAGGGATGGATAATGCTCTTTTCGGAAAACGCCGAAGAGCAGTACGACAACCTCATACAGGCTTTTAAAATAGCCGAGGATGAGAGGACAAGACTTCCCGTAATGGTAGGAATGGACGGTTTTGTAATCTCTCACTCAATTGAAAGGGTCAGACTACTGCCGGACAAGGCCGTCGAGGAATTTGTCGGCGAACCGAAGGTTATGTACTCCCTCCTCGACGTAGATAACCCGATAACTCACGGTCCTGTTGCAATGACCGACTCCTACATGGAGTTCAAGCGCCAGCAGAGAGAAGCTATGATGGAGGCCTACAAGGTTATAAGGGAAGTCGGAGAACAGTTTGAAGAGGCCTTCGGGAGAAAGTACGAACACATAGAAACTTACAAAACCGACGACGCCGACTACATCCTGATCATAATAGGATCAACTGCCGGAACTGCCAAGTACGTTATCGACAGAGTCAGGGAAAAGGGAATAAAGGTCGGTCTTATAAAGATCAGGACTTACAGGCCGTTTCCCTACTACGATGTAATGGATGCAATAGAAGCCTCAAACTGTAAGGCAATAGGCGTCTTTGATAGGGCTGAAACCTTCGGAGCCGTGGGAGGACCTCTATACAGCGACGTTGCAACGGCAATGCACCTGAGAGGTAAGTCCTATCCGATGGTCAGTTTCATCTACGGCCTTGGGGGAAGGGATACAAACGTTCACCACATAGAGGAAGCAATCGACAAAGTCGTTCAAAAAGCGGCCGGGAAAGAAGTTCCGCTTATCAACTACCTTAACCTTAACGAGTAACGGAGGAGATAATGGCTCAAGTTAGCGCATCTGAAATAAAAGTTCCCCCTCTCAAGAAGCTTACAAACTACCCGGAAAAGCTTGCACCGGGACACAGGCTCTGCGCAGGCTGCGGGGCTTCAATAATCATCAGGCAGATTTACATGGTGGCAAATGCCCTCGGCTACGAGCTTATATGGGCAAACGCCACCGGATGTGTTGAAGTATGCACAACGATCTACCCCTACACTTCCTGGCGTTCCCCCTGGATTCACAATGCTTTTGAAAACGCAGCAGCAACCATATCGGGAGTAGAAGCAGCGTACAAGGCTTTGAAGAGGAAAGGGAAGCTTCCCACCGATAAAAAGGTAAAGTTCATCGCCCTCGGAGGTGACGGAGGAACTTACGACATCGGTTTCCAGTCCCTTTCCGGAGCTTTGGAAAGGGGACACGACTTCATCTACGTCTGCTACGACAACGAAGCCTATATGAACACCGGAATCCAGCGCTCATCAGCAACTCCGAAGTACGCCAATACAACCACCCAACCCGTAGGTTCTAAAAGCCTCGGAAAGGAACAGCACAAGAAGTGGATGCCCGAAGTCGCCGCAGCTCACGGCATTCCCTACGTTGCTCAGGTCTCACCTTCCCACTGGAAGGATTTCATGGAGAAGTTCAAAAAGGCACTGCTTACAGAAGGCCCTTCCTACATAAACGCCTTTTGTGTCTGCCCGAGGGGGTGGCGTTCGAAGGAAGAAGAGGGTATACTTATAGCGAAGCTGGCAGTAGAGACGAACTACTGGCCGCTCTTTGAAGTTGAAAACGGCAGGTGGAGGGTTACCTACAAGCCCAAAAACCCGAAGCCTGTTGAGGAGTTCCTGAAGAGGCAGGGAAGGTTTAAGCACCTATTCAAGCCCGGAAATGAAGGCAGAATTCAGGAACTCCAGGAGGAAATCAACAGGCGCTGGGAGTGGCTTAACAAAATGGAAGAAATGACAAGGGAAGAGTGATGCTGAACCTGAAACCGGAAGAGGATAAGGCACTAAGGGAAATACTAAACAACCTGGCCCAGGAGAGCCGTTCAAAGATGGTTCTCCTCATCGATAAGTCCGGGCAGCTTATAAGCCGGAGTGAATCTCCGGCTTTCTCTTCTGATGACGTTACCTTTGCCTCCCTGACTGCCGGAAATGTTGCAGCATCCGAAGCGCTCTCAAAGCTTTTGGGCGACAAGGATTTGAACCATATGTTTACGGAAACCGAGGAAGAAGGCATATACATGATCCTGATTGACGGAAAGTTTATACTGGTCTCCATCTTTGATAAAAGGGTTTCAAACCTCGGCATAGTCAGGGTGAAGATCAAGAAATTCTATTCAAAGCTGGTCGACACATTAAGGAGTATAGAAGAACGTATTAAGAAAGAAAGTGCTGTTTCTGCAGACATTAATCCTGAGGACATAGACTTGGATACACTTTTCGAATAAGGAGTAGGAGCTTCAATGCCCTTTATCAACTTTGCGACGAAGGAAATAAACTGCAAAATTGTCTACTACGGTCCCGGTCTGTCAGGGAAGACGACAAACATAAAGTGGATTTATGACCACATAAGGCCTGAAAATAAGGGTGAAATGATAACCCTCGCTACCGAAACCGAGAGAACGCTTTTCTTTGATTTCGTTCCGATTGAGGTTTCAAACGTAAAGGGATTTAAGGTCAGGTTCCACCTTTACACGACTCCGGGACAGATCATATACAGGGCAAGCAGGAAACTGATACTCAAAGGAGTAGACGGCATCGTATTCGTGGCCGATTCACAGGAAGACAGGCATGATGCCAACCTCGACACCCTCGACGACATGATTGAAAACCTGAAAGATTACGATATCAATATTGAGGAAATACCCCTCGTCTTTCAGTACAACAAAAGAGATTTGCCGAACGTTCTTCCCGTCGAGGTGTTGAGAAGAGACCTCAACAGGTGGAATCGCCCGGATTTTGAAGCCGTAGCTCATAAGGGAATCGGAGTCCTTGAAACTTTTAAAGAGATTTCAAGACAAGTTTTAAAGAAGTTAAAGAGTTGAAAGGAACAGCCGAAATCCTGAAAGCTTCAACAGAAGAGCTTTACAGCAGTCTCCTCCCTCTGGCTTTTAAGAAAAGGACATCACTCTTCGGACTAAAAGTCGAAACCTGTGCAATACTAAACGCAAAAAGCGGAAAGTGTCCGTCCGACTGTGCTTTCTGCGCTCAATCTTCAAAGTTCAACCTGTCCATTCCGGTTTACCCCCTCCTTCCGGAAGAAGAATTAGTCCGAAAAGCTCTCGAAGCTTTTAAAACGGGAATAGACCGCTTCAGCTTTGTAACCAGCGGTATATCTCCGAGCAAAAAGGAAGTTTTGAAGCTCGGAAGGGTAATCGAAACGATAAAAGCAGAAAATCCTTCGGCAAGGATCTGCGCTTCCCTCGGACAGCTCGATATTAATGACCTCAAGTACCTTAAGGAATGCGGTCTTGACAGGTACCACCACAACCTGGAAACTTCCCGTGAGTTTTATCCCCGAATATCAAAAGTCCAAAGCTGGGAAGACCGGGTTAACACCGTTAAAAGGGCAAAGGAAGCAGGGCTTTCTGTCTGCTGCGGCGGCATATTCGGCATGGGCGAATCCGACGACGACATCGCTTCCTTATCGGAAACCTTAAAAGAACTCGACGTGGATTCCGTCCCCGTAAACTTCCTAAAGCCCATCAAAGGCACTGCCCTTGAAAATGCAAACTTTCTAACGCCTTTAAAGTGCTTGAAAATTCTGATTTTCTTGAGACTTTCGCTGCCGAAAGCTCAGATTAGAGTATGCGGAGGGAGGGAGTACAACCTCAAACAGCTCCAGCCCCTTTCTCTGCTCGTTATCGACTCACTAATGGTCGGAAATTACTTGACCACCAAGGGAAGAAACATCAAAGATGACAAAGAGATGATAGAAGAAATGGGATTTTACTCGAACCTGGAGGTGTAATAAGTTGTTCATACTCTCAAAGACTCTGGGAGTCCTTATCGTCCCTCCCGGCCTACTGCTTGTCTTGCTGGCCACCGCTATTTTTCTTCTCCTTAGGAACAGAAAGCGTGCATCCCTTTATATCTTAAGCTTTACTTTGGTATTCCTTTACCTTCTCTCTATTCATCCGTTCAAAGACCTCCTCCTTTACCCCCTCGAAAAACCCTTTGAAACAAGACCCGAACATCCCGACTGCAACGCCATAGTTGTTCTGAGCGGGGGATGCTACCCAAATTCCCCGGAGGAAGGAGGAAACACCTCTGTCAGTTCCCAAACGATGAAAAGGCTTTATCAAGGCTTCAAGCTATACAAAAAGCTGAAAGTTCCCGTCGTAGTATCCGGAGGAACCGTACTATGTCCGGAATGTGAACCGGAAGCCGAAGCAATGAAAAAAGTTCTCGTAAGCTGGGGAGTTCCCGAAAGCGCAGTTATTACCGAAGGAAAGAGCAGAAACACTCTCGAAAACGCCCTGTTTACCGGAGAACTTTTGAAGAAACTCGGGATAAAAGACCCCGTATGCCTCGTAACTTCTGCTTACCACATGAGGAGAAGCCTTACTATCTTCAGTTCAACGGGACTTAAAGCATACCCTTTTGCCGCCGATTTTCAAATGTGGAAGGGCAGCTACAACTGGTATTCTTTTATGCCAAAAGCCAGTGTCTTTAAATCAAGCGCTTCGGCAATAAGGGAATACATCGGACTAATTTACTTCTGGATTATACAGAGGAATAGTGCAAAAGCAAAGAATATCGGAACGGGGGAATGATAAATAGCGGGACTTAGGGGAACTTTGTGGGATATTCTGGGACAAGAGGTATTAGAGTTCTATGAAAGATACCTGTTCCATTTTTCCTGAATGGTGTTCCATCTTTTCGTGAATGGTGTTCCACACGGGTGTTTTTATGGTTAATACTTAAAAACGGGAATGAGTTTGCACATACAGTGAGGGTGAGCAGGACAGTGAGGTTGTTTTCCTTTAGGAAAAACTCCTTTCCCAAGTCCAAAGTTTACGTTGGCGTATTCGTCACATATATCGGTTATCTTGTGTCCGGGATTTAGAACCCAACGATATCCGATACAGGAGTCATTGTTCTTGTAGGCTTCAACTACTGCTGTGTTTAAAACTCTGGCGGTTTCTGTTCTGGTTATCCTTTTGATGTTGTAAATCTGCTTGTGATACATATACCAATGAACCGCTTCGTTAACGGCTTCCGTTGAGGCTTCTTCTACCGCCTTGGAAAGTTCTCTTAGCAGGGTTTTGTGGGCATGAAGAACACCTGTTTCTTTCCGCTGCTTGATGTAGCGTTCATACTGTTTAAGGATTGAACTCCACTGCCTTTTGGAAATCTCCCCTTTTATCATAGCTCTTGCTTTCTGGCGGAGTTTCTCCACGAGTTTTATTTCTTCCTTTGTTAGCTTGACAAACTTTTGTCCTAACTTTCTTTCCATGTGATACTGGATTGC
>JAMORC010000056.1 GCA_027063785.1 Desulfurobacteriaceae bacterium | reverse complement strand
GTAGAAAGAGAGTATCCTCCCTTTGAGTTTTGGCTTTTCAAACATCGCTCCTCCCTTGTGCTTTGAGAATCTCCTTTAAGAGTTCCTTAAACTCCCTCTGGATTTCCCTTTGAGCTTTAAGGAAGTTATTGTTCATCTCCTCAAAACGCCTACTCGTGTCGTTCATGAAAGCTATAAGGTCAACCTTCTGGACAAGGTTTCTCTCATGCTCTACGAGCTTTTTGTCCTGCTGTAGAATCTTTCTGTCAAGCTCGTAAAACCGCTCATTCAAGGCTTTATCAAGTTGATGATGTCTTTCACTGAGGTGGTTGAACCTCTTTTCAAGCTCCTCTTCAAGCTGGGACTGTCTTTCTTCCCACGCCTTGAACTTTTTATCAAGCACAGCTTCAAGCTCTTTAAGTATCCTGTCCTGCCCCTTCCACTTCTCGTATAAGACATAGAGCATGAAAACCACAGAATAGAGAATAGGCGAGCTTACGGCGTCCTTAATAAGCGAAAAGACTATGCTCTCCAAGGCTCTCTCCTTGCTGGGGATTTTCAGTTGAAGATAGCAGGCTTTTAAGAGGAAGGTGGCAAGGTTACCAACGCCTCATTCGGCGTAGCGGATGTTCTCTTCCCAAATTTCTTTCATTAGCTTTTCAAAAGCCCATTTAACTTCTGGAGTTGCTTTATTTATGGCTTCAAGGAGCCTTTCCTTAAAGTTCTGCTCCGAAGCTCCCTGCAGGGTTACCTCCAGGTTGACGTTCACCTTAGGAGAAAAGTTCACCTCCTTTGAAACCTTTGCTCCCTGTTCCTTAACTACCGTTAACTTCTCGCTGAGGCGTTCAAACCTTTCTTTCTCAAAGAACTTTTCAGTTTGCACTCTCGTTGAAACTTCGGCAGTTCTTTCAACTACTTTTTGAACCTCTGCCGGTGAAGTTAAACCTTTCTCTTTCAGCTTCTTTTTCTTCTCTTCCTCCTCTTCATTCCCGCCGAAAATGAAGCTAAAAGCTCCGGAAATTTTGTTTTTTAGCCAGTTGACAGCTTCCAACGGTTTCTTTAACACAGAAAGTATTCCAGCGGTAAGAGTTTCTATTATCTTCTTGCCGGCTTTGGTCAAGTCTATGCCAGTTATGAACTCCACAACCGACTTAACAGCTTTAAGGAAAAGCCCAAGAGGACTGTAGTCTATAAAGAACTTTAGACCTCTGGTAAAAAGGGATGCCAAAGCTTGAAAGCCAGCCTTTACGAAATTCACCGCAGACGAGAATTTTGCTTTAACAGCATTCCAGACCTCGCTCCATCTATCTTTAAAGTAAAGGATCGCCGCTACTACTGCACCGGCGACTGCAATTATCAAAGTGAACGGTGAGGCAAGGAGTGCAAGACCGCCAACGGCAAAAGAAGCCGCCATGGCTACAAACTGAATTACAGCTCCCAAAGTTCCCAGAACTGCCACAACTCCCAAAATAGCAAGAGTGATTTTGGTTAGAAGAGGATGTTTCTCTGCAAAACTCCCGATGGCGTTTGCTATCTGGAGTATCACATCGCCAACGGGTTTAAGGTCTTTAGCAAGGTCGTCAAAACTTTTTAGGAATACAGTTTCAACCCTTCTCCAAGCATCGTTTAATTTGTCAAAAAAGGTTTTAGACTCCTGAAACATCTGGTCTGTAGCACCTTTCCACTTCCCAAGTATCTTGTCCGGGTCTGCTATTGCCTCTCCCATTTTCGCAAGAACCTTATGGGTAATGTCTTCAGTCCCCTGAACGCCGAATATCTGCTCCATTATGTTCCTTGCCGCCTGAGCATCCCTTTTGTAGAGAACCGCCAGATGCTGGAGGAGCTTTGAATAGCCTTCCTTTTTCTTCTTATCGTCTCCTGTTTCAAAGCCCTCCCTTATCTCCGCAAGATACTGCTTTATTTTCCTTGCCTCGTGTCCGAATTTTTCGGCAGGGAGAAGCTGGTCAATTATGCCTGCTTTCTCACCCTGTCCTACAAGGGTGTGCCATATATCCATATCCGTAAGCCTTGCCTTGAAGGACTCCTTAACGGTGTCTGCTAACTTGTCAAAGTTAAAAGCCCCTTCCTGCGCTCCGGCTATCAGGTAGGCGGCGAATTCCTTAGCCGATAATCCTGCCTCTCTCATCAGCGGTGCATATTCCCAAAGGGTATCAAGCAGGTCGTTAGCCTTGTCTCCGGCTTTGGTAAAGACAGTGGTCATAAGGTCTGTCGCTTCTTCTGCAGTAATGCCGAAAGCTTTTCTCATCTGTGCTATGGCTCTTGTGATTTCTCTTGTATCCCATTCTGGAATTACCTTCTGGACCTTAAGAGCTTGGATAGTTGCCTTCTTAAGTTCTTCCCCTTGAAACCCTGTTAACTGGCGAACCTGCGTGTAAACTTCCGCTATCTCTTCCGGGGTCTTTCCAACAACTCTATAAATGTCAATCAGGTCTTTCTTGACTCTTTTAAGGTCTTTAGCGGTTAGCTCCGTTCTTGCGATTATCAGATGAGACTGCCTGTCAAACTCCTTAACCTGTTCCACGATGTCTTTCAGGGCAAAAGTAGCAGAAGCCCCTACACCTCCCAAGGCGGCTAACCTTTTAAGCCTTGCACCAACGGTCATAAGGCTTGAAGAGGAGAGTTTCTTCTTCAGTTCCTCCTGCTTTTTAGCGGTCTCTTCAAGCTCTTTCTGGTATTTTTCAAGGTCTTTTGAAACGTCATTAAGTGTAAACCCTTGAGCTTGGAGGGCTTTCCTGAGAGCTTCTGCCTTTTGGGTAGCTTCTTCCTTCTCTTTACT
>JAMORC010000055.1 GCA_027063785.1 Desulfurobacteriaceae bacterium | reverse complement strand
GCTGCAAATCCAACTACAACTTGTCCTTTTTTCTTTAACCTTCCGATTTCCTTCAGGATATCGGGAGTTCTTACCAGGCGGAGAACTAAGCTTTCTTCTCCTTTCTTTATCTTTCTTTCTGACTTCTCAGCCGGCATATAGTCACCGATTGCCGCTGCGGAGATGTAAATATCTGCGTTTTCAAAGGCTTTTAAAGCTTCCTTTCTCATTTCCTCAACGCTTTCTACCTCTATTCTCTTCACACCGTAGGGTGTTCTTAAGTGTGTTTTCCCCGTTATAAGGGTTACTTCAGCCCCCATAGCCCTTGCTGCCCTTGCCAGTGCAAAACCCATCTTTCCCGAAGAAGGGTTTGATATGAACCTTACGGGATCGATGTATTCCCTGGTTGCTCCTGCCGTTACTACTACTTTTCTCCCTTTTAAGAGTTTTGGAGTCAAAAAGTACTCGGCTGCGTCGGCGATATCCTCTATATCGGCAAGTCTTCCCTTTCCCTCCTCTCCGCAGGCGAGGTAGCCGCTTTCCGGTTCGACGACTTCCCAGCCGAGATTCTTTAACTTGAGTAAGTTTTCCTGTGTTATTGGGTTTTCATACATCCTTACGTTCATTGCCGGAGCTATCACCCCTTTACCGAAACAGAGGGCTAATTCTGTTACGGAGGTATCTGCTATCCCGTAAGCGATTTTTGTAATTGTATTTGCCGTTGCTGGAGCTATTATCAGCAAGTTTCCCCATGCGGAAAGGGTTGTGTGTCTTATTTCGGTTGATGTGTCGGGAATGACTTCAACGTATACCGGGTATCCTGAAAGGGCTTCAAATGTCAGTTTTCCGATGAACTTTTCTGCTGAAGGTGTCATTGCGACTCTTACTTCTGCTCCCTTTTTCTGGAGGAGACGGAGAATTTCTGCTGCTTTATAGGCGGCAATGCTTCCTGTTATTCCCAGGACTACCTTTTTACCTTTCATCCTTTCTTTCCATAGGTTTTAGCTTTATTTCTTGAGCCAGGTATAGGCTGAAACCGAAACTTGTTGTGTAGCTTGTTATTATGGCTGCCGTCATCGGTATCACGACGTCTGCGTGGGTCATTTCCGTAATCATAACTATTGCGGCAAGGGGAGTCTTTGCTCCGGCAGCGAGAGCTGCTCCCATACCTGCCAGAGTAAAAGTTACGATTTGCTCGGGAAAGATATGGCCGAACATGTTTCCGACGGCTGCTCCTATTAGGAAATTGGGAAGGACGAGTCCTCCGGGAATACCGAAAGATAGGGTTAAACTTGTGACGGTCAGCACTACGATTATTATTAACAGGTCGGTAAGTATCGGAAATGGAACCTGGGCAAGTTTTGAGACCATTCCCATATGGGCGGGTGCAGACAGGAAATCGGTGTCATTTGTAAATAAATAGAGAGCTAAGAGAAAGGGAATGGCCAGGGCAGTTCCGACAATAGGCCTTACTTTCGGCTCAAAGAACTTGGAGATACACGTTGATGTGTGGAAAAGGAACGTATAAAGATAAATTATGAGGCTTATAACAAGCCCCATTACAACTATGTAGGGTATGGACTGGAGATTCCAAGCGGGAACTTTTTCTAGCTGAATAAAAGCCTTTTCTCCCCTGAAGAAAGAGAAGGTCAGGTAGCTGACTATTGAAGCAATTATCATAGGAACGAAGGGGCGGTAGTCGAGGTTGTACATCTCTTCTAATTCCATTGCAAAGATTGCGCTTCCCAGCGGGGCTTTAAGCAGCGCTCCTGTAAAGGCTCCGCCGCCGATGAGTCCGACCAGGTTTTTATACTTCTTTCCGAGGCCGTAAACTTTTCCGAACCACTCTCCCAGGGCAACTCCTATGAAAAAAGAAGGCCCTTCCCTCCCGGCAATGAAACCGCCTGATAGGACCAGAATAGATGTTACTGCTTTGAGGAAAACCGTTTTTAACGGTAAGAAGTACTTGGTCTTTAAGTGTATTATTGAGTAACCGATGCCGGGACCGCCGATTGCAGAGTCAACGGATAGTGCGTAGCCGACAAAAACAGCAGTAAGCAGGGGGTGAAGTATAAGTAGCGGGAGATTTTCTGTTAGGATCGAGTTAATGTTGATAATGAGAACATCCATGAGGGAGGCGATGCTCCCCGTGACAATTCCTACGGCAAAAGCAAAGGGAATCCACTTTCCGAAGAAATTGGCAATTGTTGAAAGGTCAAAGCGGTGCACGAGGTTGGTCCTCGCGCACCCCTTAATGTACTCCTTTAGAGGAAAGGTCTTTTCCTTTACTCCCAAACCCTGCCGTATCTCCAGTAGATTTCCCGAATTCTACCAAAGAGCCTCTTTGCAAGCTCTAAGAGCTTCATAATCCGCTTCTCGGTCGGCGGGTGAGTGGAGAACAAAGCGGCAACGGCGTCCCCTTTAAGGGGATTGACTATGAAGAGGTGGCTTGTGGCCGGGTTGACTTCGGACTTTACAAGTTCCGGCGGAATTCTGTGGGCGTAGTCCTCAAGTTTTTTAAGTGCGCTGGCTAAGGCTTCCGGTTTTCCAGATATGACTCCTCCGGTTTCGTCTGCTTTATATTCTCTTGCCCTTGATATGGCCATCTGGATAAGGGCAGCTGCGATGGGTGCAAGGATAACCATTAGAATCGTTCCTATCAGCTCTGCCCAACCGCCTTCCTCTTCTTCGGAACTCCTGAAAAAGAGGAGCCACTGTGCCATGTTTGCAAGCATTGTTATTGCACCTGCAATCGTTGCGGCGACTGCCTGAATGAGCGTATCCCTGTTTTTAATATGTGAGATTTCATGGGCTAAAACGCCTTCAAGTTCGTCATCGTTCAGTAGTTCTACAATTTTGGGTGTTACTACGACTACTCCGTGTTCCGGATTTCTTCCCGTTGCGAATGCGTTTGGAACGTCCATGGGTGCAATACCGACCTTCGGCTTCGGTATTCCGGCGTTTTTTGCAAGTTTTTCAACCATTGCGTGGAGTTTTGGAGCTTCGTCTTCCGAAAGCAGTCTTACACCGTACATGGAAAGCACGATTTTGTCGGAGAAAAACCAGCTTCCGAAGTTCATTATTGCTGCCATGAAGAGGGCAAAAACCATACCGGCGTTTCCGCCCAGAAGCTTACCGAACAGCAGGAGCAGTCCGGTCAGGAATCCCAGAAGCAGGGCAGTCTTTATACTGTTCCACATAAGTTTCCTCCTTTAGAATTTTTATTGCTTATAAATATAGGCTGACACACAAGTAGCTTACATGAAAAATTTGACGAGAAAGATTACCGTAACAATAAAGAGGGTTGGGTTTATCTCTTCTTTCCTGCCCGAAAGGAGCTTCACTAAAGTATAGCTTATAAATCCCAGTCCCATACCGTCTGATATGCTGAACGTAAACGGTATTCCTACGAGGGTAATAAAAGCAGGAAGAGACTCGGTTGCGTCTTCCCATTCGATTTTCCTTAGAGGTGCCATCATGAACGACCCTACGTAAATGAGGGCTGGTGCAGTAGCGAACTCCGGGATGGCGGATATGAGAGGATAGAAGAATAGGGACAGGATAAAGAGGACTGAAACGGTTACCGCTGTTATTCCCGTTTTTCCTCCCGCTGCGACTCCGGAAGCGCTTTCCACGTAAGTTGTTACTGTTGATGTTCCCATAAGGCTTCCGACTGCTGTTCCTACGGCATCGCAGGTCAGGGCTTTTGAAACCTTGTTGTCGTTCAGAGGAATACCGAGGCGTGTACATAGGGCAGAAAGTGTTCCAACCGTATCGAATAAGTCAACTATAAGGAACGTGATGACGACGGGAATTATTGAAGATGACAAAAGTGATGAGAAGTCGAGCTTGAAGGCCGCAGATGGGTGCGGAAATCCCAGTATGGAGGATGGAGGTTTGGCTTTTCCGGCTAAGATGCCTATGGTTGTGGCGAGGAGAATTCCCCAGAGCAATGCTCCCGGTACTTTCCGCTTTATCAGAATGGCTGTTAATATCAGGACGGCAATGGTAACTGCCGGGGAAAATTCCCTTAGGTTTCCGAGTTTTACCAGCGTGTCCTGTGATGGTTCTATAATTCCCGAACTTTTCAGTCCTATCAGGGCTATGAAGAGGCCTATTCCTGCCGATATGGCATAGGAGAGATTTTTCGGTATGGCTTTAAAGATTGCACTTCTTACTCCCGATACTGTTAAGATTAAAAAGATTACCCCTTCAAGGAATACGGCCGATAATGCCGTTTTCCAGCTTACTCCCATCTGCCCGCACACAGTGTAGGCGAAGTACGCGTTAAGTCCCATGCCGGGAGCGAGGGCAAAGGGCAGCTTTGCGTAAGTTCCCATTAAAAAGGTTGCTAGTGCAGCCGATGCTGCGGTAGCGAAGATAACCCCGTCTTTGGGCATTCCGGCGGCTGAGAGTATGATGGGGTTAACGGCAAGTATGTAGGACATAGTCAGGAAAGTGGTAATGCCTGCTAAAACTTCCCTTTTGACGTTTACCTCTTCCATTACTTAACCCTTCTGCCGAGCTTTGAGTAGATAGAATTTTTCTTCACTTTGTAGTATATGGGACGGCCGTGGGGACAAACTTCCCTCTCCCTGCACTTGAGGTAGAGGGATAGGAGCTTCTCCGCTTCCTGGCCGACCACGCTGTATCCTGATTTTACGGCCCTTTTGCAGGCCTCCTCGGCTATTGATTCGGGAACTGAATCCGACAGCTTCTCAAGATCTGAAGGGTTGAGAATCTCGGGAATTCCCGTAATAACTGCACTGTTTCTTTCCAGGTAAAACTCAACAGACAGTTTTTTGAGTTTCGGGACTAAGGAGGATGGAAGCTCTAAAGGGGGAAGAACTTTCCTGATTTTGATTTCTCCTTTTTCGAGTTTTTTGAGAAGTTCTTCATAGTTAACCCTTTCGTGCAGGAGGTGGATGTCGAAGAAGTAGTAGTTTTCCCTGTCGTGGGCAATCAGGAGGGTTCCGTCGGAACCTATAACGTAAAGTTGAGGCAGGTATTCTATCTCTGTTCTTTCCCTTAAAGTGTGAAAGCTGGGAAGGCCGAATTCATAACTGAGAACTTTTTCCAGCTCTTTGAGATAAGAATCTTCTTTTATGAACACTTTTTCCTTTGAAGGAACGATGTTGGGATCGACTGCCTCCGGGGGAAGGTTCAGAAAGAGTATAAAGTTCTTTACTCCTTTATCTGAAAGTATCCTTTCAACTTCGGGGAGGGAAACAGGCCTTCCGTTCACAAAGATTTGCTGAACTTTCTTTCTTGTGATTTCCCTGTTGTAAAGAAGGAGGAAATTTTTCCCTTCTACTTTAGTAAGGTGTAGATTCGGAAAAAGCTGCCTGACCCTTTCTTCGAGGGATGTTGCGGGGAAAACCTCTTCTCCTATTCGGAAAATAACGTCAGGTCTGCACAAGGTGTAGGTTTTCACGGTGGATACCATCCTGCTCAGCTCTCTTTTGACTCCCTTCCTTCTGACCGGAACGTTGAAGTAGAGGTTTGCTACCTCTACTGAAGTTCCCCTGCTGAAAGGAATGGGAGTATGTTCTAAAATCCTGCCTCCGTAAACGAGAAGCTTTCCTCCTACCCCTTCATTCTTGAACCTGCTCTTTATCGTTAAACGGGAAACTTGAGCAACGGCGTAGAGGGCTTCTCCCCTGAAACCATAGCTTTCTATTCTGTCAAGCTCTTCTGCTCTCGATACTTTACTGGTAGCAAACCTTTCCACGGCAAGGGGTAATTCTTTAAAAGGAATGCCTTCTCCGTCATCTACGACTTTGAAGTTAAAAGGATTTTCAATCTTTACGCTGATATTTCCTGCTCCGGCATCAAGGGCGTTTTCCAACAGCTCCTTTAAAACGGCCGATGGAGATGAAGCTATTTGTCCTGAAGCGATTCTTCTTATTGCCTCTTCCGGAAGTTTCTTTATCAAAAGACTCCCCTCTTTACGAGATACCTCGCTATGTCTGCCCTTGAAATTATTCCTACGAGTTTCATTGACTCAAAGCTTTCGACTACGGGTGCCCTTCCGTAGCCGTTGTTCACGAACATTCTTATGACCTGGAGCAGGTTGTAGGATGGTAAAACGCAGGCAGGGTTAGGGGTCATTATTTCCTTTATCCTTTTCCGCTTCAGCTCTTCCGGCGGAACTCTCAGTACGTCGGATGTTGTGACTATTCCGACGACCTTGCCTTTGGAAACGATGGGGATTCCGGCTATGAACTTTTCTGCCATTATCTCCTTTGCTTTAATAACCGGGTCATCCGGAGTCAGGGTGATTACGTTTCTGGTCATAACGTCTTCGACCTTTGCGGATTCGAGTATGTAAGCTTTCAGTTCATCCCTGTGAATGGGTGAGTGAAGTCTGTTTAAGACCTGGTTTTCGAAGATGCTCCTTCCCGTCCCGGCAAGGTGGTGGGCAATTACGACCGAGAGCATTGCGTAGGGAAGGATGTTGTAACCTTGGGTCATTTCTGTAACGAGTATTATTGTGGATAGAGGGGCACTTGCAACGGCCGTAAAGAGTGAGATCATCCCGACAATCGTCATAGTTCCGACGTCGAATACGTTTCCTCCTAACATGTCGTTGAAACTTTTTGCAAGAACGGTTCCCGTTATCCCTCCTATCACGAGAGAAGGTCCGAAGACACCTCCCGAACCTCCCGAGCCTAAGGTGAAGGAAAACGATAGGACTACCAGCGGGATGCTGATGACGAGTAGGGGAAGGGAAAGGTAGAGCATTTCACCTTTCATGAACATCTGAATCCATCCGTAGGAATTTCCGATTGCAAGGGGAGTTATTACTCCGCAAAGGCCTGCCAGAAATCCCCCGAGGGCCGGCTTTAGGATGGGATGAAGCTTTAGTTGCGAAAACTTACTCTTTATCCAGAAAAAGGTGTCGATAACGGCCTTTGCCAGGAATGCGGAGACTATTCCTAAAACAATATAACCTGCTATTACCTCAGAACTAAACTGCGGAAACGGAATTTCGGTATCAAAAAGAGGACGGTATCCGATGACACTTCCCGCAACGAGGTATGCAACAACCGATGCTATGAATCCGGGGATAAGAGCTTCTACTTCAAAATCTTCTCTGTAGAAGACCTCTGCACTCAGTATTCCTCCTGCAAAAGGTGCTCTGAAGACAGCTCCTATTCCGGCTCCGAGCCCTGCTGCAAGAAGGATGTTCTGTTCATGGGGTTCAAGCTTTAGCTTCTCTCCGATCCACCTGCCTATTCCGGCACCTATTAGGGCCATAGGCCCTTCCCTTCCGGAGCTTCCGCCGGAACCTATTGTAACGGCAGAGGTTAGAAGTTTCATTATGGAGCTTTTTATGCTCAGAGGTGTTCTGTAGTGAAAAGCCTTTATAGCTGCATCGGTTCCCACACCTGCAGATTCCGGAGAGAAGAGGAATATAAGGGCGCCGGTTATCAAGCCCCCTAAAGCAGTTACGAGGGGAAGGGCCAACTTATGTTCAATAAAGAACGTGTAACATTCTGTTCCTCCTTCTCCGGCCGGTCGTGGAGGCGTGTAGCCGACCAATTTTACGAGGAAAAGGGATGTCGTTAGCTCCAGGGTTTTTAAAAATGCTATAGTAAAGAGACCGGCCAGTACACCGACCACAATTGAAAGAAGAATAAGCCTCTGGAGCTTTACTCTTTCCTTTATCATAGCTCCACTATTCTACCAATATTCATTAAAACAATCCTGTCACTTGACTTAAAAAGCTGTTTGATATAACTTGAATTTCAGAGAATAAAACCAGCAGGAGGGAGAGAATGGTAATCAGGAGAGAACACGCCCTTGCGCTTTTGAGAGTAAGGGAAGAGGAAAAGAACGAGGCGCCTACCTGTCAGCTTTTCTTAAAAAGTGAGGAACCTCCGTACCTTGAACTTGAAAGGATGAACCTCTTGAGGCTCGTTCGTCCCCTCGAGTACTCTTTGACTTACTGGGGTAGAGTGCTTGCCAACATAATTGACGAGATGGTTGAGAAGGGCCTCATTCCTCATCCTTCAAAGTGGGACGAGAATTTCCGCTGGCTCGGTTCTGAAGTTCTTATGATGATTGAAACGGCAATTGAGAACAATGATATTCCCGGATACCTGACAGAGGGAGAGCTTGAAAAAAGGGGCTTTATAGAAGAAAGGAAAGTGGAGAAGAAAGGAACGTTTAAAGCGATAAACCGCTATGCAAAGGATGTATATGAAGTCTTTAAGAATGCTCACCCGAGGCTGATAATCGATAAAGAGCTTGCCCAGTACATAAAGGATATGCCTGCAGGACCTGCTGAGTCCTCTCAGCTTCCGGCAGGCGGAAGGTTCCCCATTCTAATGGGAGCAATGAGGCTTCTTGCCTTTTCCGTCCCGACTTCTGACGTTTACGCTTTAACGGCTCTCGGAAGAGAGATAAAAGCGGCCTGCGAGACGATGGCTCCTGTTTACGAGACGGTAATCTCCGAGGATATTCTCGATTCGCTGGAGAGGGCGGTTTACGAAGGTTTTGATGCCGTAACCGAGGAAGAGAAAGAACTTCTCATGGCCGAAGCCCTTATTGACCAGGATGGCAATCCCCTTCCGGCAGGTGAACACCTTCTTGAAGCTTACAGGATCTGGAAGGAAAGGAGCTTCAAACCGGTTAAAACTATAAACATTGAAATAATCGATGCCGAGCTTTTAAGGGGAATTGAAGAGGTGTGGAAGCACCACGAGAGCGATCCTTCGGTTCTCCCGACGGTTGACGAGCTTGTCCACTACCTCTTCTATAAGCCGGTCAAGGAGTACAAGCACCTTCTCGAGCACTACGGAAGGAGACTCTACCAGGATCTTGGCTATCAGAAAAAGGAAGAGATCAGGAAGAAGTTTTCTGAAGTTAAGACCGTAGAGGAGCTATTTAAGAGCTTCTACGAGAAAGGCAATGAGTGGTACCAGAAGATGTACGATATTGTTCAGGAATCCCTCTATACCTTGGAATCCTTTAACCTCATAAGGGCTGAGGAGAAGGAAGGTAAAAAAGTTCACTACCTTACCGAGTTCGGTAGGAAAGTCCTGAAGGATATGGAGACCCGCGGTTTCAGAGAGATACCCTCCGTTGCCGTGAAGGCCATAACGATTACCAACAAGGAGTTTGCATCTCCGAACGTTGACTGGTACAGGAAGGGAGTAGAAACCTACCTGATAGGCGGAGGGGAAGCCACCGAGGCCGGGAAGATGTACGCCACTATGGCTTACGAGATAGAAAGGCTTCCCCACATAACCAGATTTGAGCTTCAGGTGCTCCATAAGCTCCCCGAAAAGGGTGCCTTTGTAAGGGATGTTTACGACTGGTTTGACGAAACGTGGAAAGAGGAAGTTACTTATGCCCTCAACAAGCTTGAAGCGAGGGGTTACATCGATATTCTCCAGAACGAAGCCATAGTCGTTACGGAGGTAGGAAAGCTTATAAAGAAGGCTCTTGCCGGAACTCCCGAGGGATTTGCAAACCCGATAACTCCCCTTGCAGTGAGGGTCTTAAAAGCCCTTAGAGAGGTGGGAACACTTTACGTGAAGGAGAAGAAGGTAAGAGTTCTTCCGAAGAACTTTAAAGAGGCGATGAAGCTTTCCGGGCTTGATCCCGAGACTTTTGAAAAGGAGCTTGTGATCCTCAGAGCTTCTAACCTGATAGGGAAAAGCTCAATCAATGAGGCCGGCCTTTTGATCCTTGAGGCACTGGAAAAGCTTAACTAAGGGGGCTTTGTCCCCCTCATCAAAATACAACATTTGTAAGGAGGGAGAGATGGCAAGGATTTATGGAAGGGTGGAAGCTCCTGAGGATATAAGGAGGATTAACTGCATTATAAGGGATGAAATGCTTGAAGTTGAGGTGCCTGAGCAGCTTACCGACCTGAAGAAGCGTTCGGATTACTTGTGTACTTTAACCTATTCTCCCTTTTGGAAGAAGAAGTTTGGGCCGATGGTTGAGGAGTTAAGGCAGGTAGCCCTTGAGGAAAACAGGGTAACGGTAAGGCTTGCCAACTACGTTGCTAAGTTTGAGGGGTGGGACAAGGAATATTCCCCTTGGGGTAGTGATGAGAAAACAATAGAAGAGAGGCTTAAAGAGATACCCGAGCAGATAATGAAAGAGATTCTCGGAAGTGTTGTGGAACTTAAGCTTTCCCCCGAGATTTTGGAAGAGTTGAGGAAGAATTTCTGCGATATCAGGAAGGCTATGATCCTTTCAGAAGATCAGGAAACCTTAGAAAGACTCAAAAAGCAGGGGGACTTAATTGTTGCTATTACGAGGCTTTCCGACTTCAGAGAAAGATTTGCTGATGTTCTCGATAAGATAGACGACCTTGTAGAAAAAGAAGAGAAAAGAAACGTTAAGCTTGCGAACATTATAGCTACTGTAAGAAATTGGCAGGTAGAGTTCTTCATCTGGACGGAGAACGAGGTAAGAGAAGACGAAACCCTGGAACAATACGTTCAGAGGTTGCTTGAAGAAGAGAAGAAAGCCGAGCAGTACATACCGACGGAAGCCAAGTATAAGGAAGGAAAAGTCCTTTGGCTTGTTTATTATCACAGGGGGAGGGATAGGCATTACGCCAAGAGAATCTACTTCCCGGGTAGTGCTAAAGACATTGAAATTGAAGGTCCCGGCGAGTTTGAGAACAAATTCGGTAGGAAGGTTTACGGAGTAAGGATAAGGTATAAGGCCAAAGTCGCTCCGGCTGTCATAAGGGTAGGCAATAGGGTGATTCACTTGCCCGAAAGGTGGGTCGAAAGGGTTAAGATAATTCCCCTGCCTGAGGAAGCTGAAAACATAAGGCTGGTAGAAGAGAAACCTTCATTTGCTTACCCTGTGGCTTAAGTAAGTCTGGAAACCGGTTCGCCCGTTGTTTTAAAATTCCGAGTCAAAACTATGCGACAAGGAGAGAAATATGGGTGGACCGGCAACAGGCAGTAAAAACTTTTTCCTCGCCCTTATTCCGCTTATTGCAGTTCTTGTTCTTTCGGGACTTTTTCTCTCAAAACAGCAGGCTAGAAAGGCCGAGCTGAGAGCTTTGCAAAAGGAAGTTTTACTATCAACAAGGATTTCCGCCGTCGTTCATGAACTTCAGAAGGAGAGGGGAAGGACTGCTGGTTTTCTCGGAAGTGGAGGCGAGACTTTTTCTAAAGAACTGAAAGAGCAAAGAAGGGAAACTGACAAGAAAATAGCCGAACTGGAAAGTATTCTCAACAAGGAATATTTGATGAGCCTTCCGGAAGAAGCCAGAGAAAAGCTGCTTTCGGTTCTTGAGTCTCTCAATTCTCTCTCTATAGTGAGGAGGAAAGTCGACAAGCTCCGGGTTGACCTGAAAAGTGCCATTGCTTTTTATACAAACCTCAACAACCAGCTTATTGATTCCGTCGGAGAGATAGCTAAAACGGCTGACGATGCTTCTATTGCAAGGGAGCTTATCGGGTATGCCGACTTTATGTACGCCAAGGAAAAAGCAGGGCTGGAGAGGGCAGTTTTATCCGTGGCCTTTGCAAATAGGAAATTTCCCACCAAGGAACTTTTTGAGAAGTTCATAGACCTTCTTGCCCAGCAGAAAGCGTTTATTAAAGCATTTACTCTTTCTTCTCCGAAAGAGGTTATCGATTTCTACCGCAGGATCGTTGTCAACTCCGAGTCTTACATCAGAGTAAAGTCTTTTGAAAGGATGGCCCTTGAATCACCCTTTGAAGGGGTTCTTGAGGTTAGCCCTAATCTGTGGTTTTCGGTAATTACTGAGAAAATTGACAAAATGAAACAGGTTGAGGACTTTATAGCGAAGGATCTTACGGTCAGAATGGAAAACCTCGAGAGAGATATCAACGGAGAATTCTATGTCGTTCTTCTTGTTTCCCTTGTTGCTGTTCTTTCAACAGCAGGAACTCTCTACTTCTTAACGAGGAAGGGGTAGCCGCAGCTACCCCTTCAGGTTATAAATAGGTTTTACGAACCTTTCAATCTCAACAGTTTGAGGAAGGAATTTAAGAATCTTTTCGGGTTCCTTGTAGGCAAAAGGAGCTTCATCGAGAGTTTCCCTACCGACCGTTGTTGAGAATACCCCTGCCTCCTCCACGGCCTTTCTAAACTCTTCTACGCTGAACTGTTCCTTTGCCTTTCTGCGGCTCAGTTTCCTGCCGGCGCCGTGGGGAGCCGAAAAGTTAAGCTCTCTTATTCCCTTACCTCTTCCTATAATCAGTCCCGTTGTTAAGTTGAAGGGAATTACAACCTTTTCTCCCCTGTGGGCTGATATTGCCCCTTTCCTTACACACATATCCCTATCAAGGTCTATATAGTTGTGGACGCTTTTTATGAGCTTCTCTTCTTTAAACTCCTGTCTGAAAAACTCCTCAACGATAATCTTTAGAATCGTTCTCCTGTTAAGGTCTGCGTATTTCTGGGCAAGCCTCATTGCCCTCAGGTACTCCCTTCCGCCCTTGTTTAGGGGAAGGAAAGAAAGGTCTGCCGGTAGGTTCGGCATAATTTTTCTGGTGTACTCTTTTGCCTTTTTCTGGAAATGGTTACAGACCC
Organism: Desulfurobacteriaceae bacterium; assembly: GCA_027063785.1. GTDB lineage: Bacteria > Aquificota > Aquificia > Desulfurobacteriales > Desulfurobacteriaceae > JAMORC01. The sequence goes on along the minus strand of JAMORC010000055.1, from coordinate 3,831 downwards.
TCAGTCCCAGATTCCTGGAGCCGGTGTGGACGGTCAGGTAAAGCCAACCTTCCTCGTCAATTCCCAGCTCCAGAAAGTGGTTTCCGCTTCCCAGCGTTCCGACCTGGAGGAGCGGTTCCTGAAGGTCGATCCTGTAAGTATTGATAAGGATTGAGCGGATCTCGGAAAGGAGTTCCTTGTCCTCCTTTGAAAGCGGGAGTTTTTTGGCCTGGTTTTTCGTTCTCGAAGTAAGCCCTGTGGGTATTCTTCCCTTGACAAAGGCATCAAACTTCTTGAGGTTGATATCTGATTGAAGGTTCTCCCTGTCAACTTTTATTCCGAGGGGGTAGGTATAAACCCCGCATCCGATATCGACTCCTACTATATTGGGAATTACCACTTCGTCGAAATAACCGGTAAAACCTATTACGCACCCTTTACCGGCGTGGCAGTCGGGCATTATTACGATTTTATCCCTGAAAAAGGGAAGATCCTTAAGCCTTTCAATTTGTGCCTTTACTTCGGGTTCTATCTCGTCAGCGTAAACGTATATCGGAACTCTTCCCTCTATTACTGTCGGCTTTATGGCCATTTCCTTTTCCCTCAAAGAGTAGCTTGTAGAAGAGGAAGCCAGCTCCTATTATGAACACAATTAATAATAGGTTTACAGCCAGTTGCTGCCAGGAGTCTCGACAGGGATGAACCTCATAAATCCTCCCCCCGACCCCCTGTTTCGTAAGAGGGATAGTGGATTCTAAGCTCCTTGCAGTCGATTATTCCCAGCCGGTATTGGATTAGGAGAACGGTCAGCTTTACTCTTTCCCAGAGGGGCAGGAAAAGGGCAAACAAATAAAGGATTTTCGCGATTTTTCTCAACTTTACCCCTACTCCCTCTGTCGCGGGTAGCCTTGAAAGGCTTTTGATTCCCTGCTGTGGTTGAAAATTTTACAAAATTTTTACATAATTTTTGCAAATGGATAACGTATCTGAAACAAAATTTTTGAATAGGAGGAGAAATGGGACTGAACATCGTCCAGAAGATTATCAAGACCCACCTTGTAGAAGGGGATATGACCCCCGGAAAGCCCATTGCTATCAGGATTGACCAGACCCTTACTCAGGACGCTACCGGAACTATGGCCTACCTCCACTTTGAGGCCATGGGTCTGCCCAAAGTTCAGACCGAGCTTTCCGTCTCCTATGTTGACCACAACACCCTTCAGGCGGGCGGCCCTGAGAACGCAAACGACCACCTCTTCCTTCAAACTGCTGCTGCAAAGTTCGGAGTTTACTTCAGCAAAGCCGGGAATGGTATCTGTCATCAGGTTCACCTTGAAAGGTTCGCCGTTCCCGGTAAAACGCTCCTCGGTTCAGACTCCCACACCCCCACTGCCGGCGGTATCGGAATGCTCGCAATCGGCGCCGGCGGAATGGACGTAGCCCTTGCAATGGCCGGAGAGCCCTTCTACCTCACAATGCCCAAAGTTGTAAGGGTTAACCTCTACGGTAAGCTCAGGCCTTTTGTTTCAGCCAAGGACATTATCCTTGAGCTCCTCAGAAGGCTTACCGTTAAGGGAGGTCTCGGAAGGATATTTGAGTACGGCGGTGAAGGAGTTAAGTACCTTACCGTTCCCGAGAGGGCTACCATTACAAACATGGGTGCGGAGCTCGGTGCTACAACCTCAATCTTCCCCAGCGACGAGCAAACCTACCTCTTTATGAAGGCTCAAGGGAGAGAAGCCCAGTGGAGGCCCCTGCAGGCCGACCCCGATGCAACCTACGACGAGGTTATAGATATTGACCTTTCCGAGCTTGAGCCTTTAATTGCCTGCCCCCACATGCCCGACAACGTTAAGAAGGTTAAGGAAGTTGAGGGCTTAAGGGTTCACCAGGTTGCTATTGGTTCTTGTACGAACTCCTCCTACCGTGACCTTAAAACCGTTGGAGAGATGTTTAAGAGAACCGGTAAGATGGTTCACCCGATGGTTTCCGCCGCAATTTCTCCCGGCTCAAAGCAGGTTCTCAGGATGATGGATAAGGAGGGCTACTACGATGTCTTCTTAAGGGCCGGCTTTAGGATTCTTGAGAACGCCTGCGGCCCATGTATCGGAATGGGATTTGCTCCGCCTTCAGGAGGAGTTTCAGTCAGGACCTTCAACAGGAACTTCTACGGCCGCTCCGGAACAAAGGACGCCGAAGTTTACCTCGCCTCTCCCGAAACTGCGGCCGCAACTGCAATGAAGGGAGTAATCACCGACCCCAGAGACCTCGGACTTGAGGAAATTAAGGTCTTCCTCCCCGAGAAATTTGAGATTGACGACTCTATGATTTACGCTCCTGCCGCCGACCCGGATGAAGTTGAAATCTGGAAGGGTCCGACAATCAATTACGTTGGATATAAAGAGCCCCTCGGAGACAAGCTTGAGGGTGAAGTTCTCCTCAAAGTCGGCGACAACATCACAACCGACCACATTATTCCCGGCGGTGCGAAAATCCTTCCGCTCCGCTCCAATATTCCTGCAATCTCGGAGTACGTCTACTCTGTCGTTGACGAGACCTTTGCCCAGAGGGCTAAAGAAAAGGGCGGCGGATTTATCGTAGGCGGTGAGAACTACGGACAGGGCTCCTCCCGTGAGCACGCTGCTATCGGTCCAATGTACCTTGGAATTAAGGCTGTAATTGCTAAGTCCTTTGCCCGTATCCACCACGCAAACCTTATTAACTTTGGAATTCTTCCCCTCGTTTTTGTTAACAAGGAAGATTACGACAAGATTGACCAGGGAGACTGGCTAGAGGTTGACCTTTCAAACTTTGCTCCCGGTGAGGACAATATCATTACAGTAATTAACAGGACAAAGGGAATCTCAATTCCTACAAAGCACGGGCTGAATAAGAGACAGGTTGAGATCATCAAGGCCGGCGGCGTTCTTGCCTACGTTAAGCAGAAGTTTGAGAAGAAAAACGACCAGTAACCATCGGGGGCTTTCTGCCCCCTTCCCTTAAGAAAACAAAACTTTTTAGGAGGAGGATATGGCAAAAAAGCCTACTATTATCTGGACAAAGGTTGACGAGGCTCCGGCCCTTGCAACCTACTCCCTCTACCCGATTATGAAGAGCTTTGTTAAGCACGCAGGGGTGGAGCTTGAGCAGAGGGACATCTCCCTTGCCGGAAGGATTCTCGCCCAGTTCGGCTACCAGCCCGACGACCTTGCCTACCTCGGTGAGCTTGTTTGGAAGCCTGAAGCCAATATTGTAAAGTTACCGAACATTTCAGCCTCGCTTCCTCAGCTCATTGAAGCTATTAAGGAGCTCCAAAAACAGGGATATGACCTTCCAGACTATCCAGAAAATTCCCAAACTGATGAGGAAAGGGAAATTAAAGCCAAGTATGACAAGTGTGTTGGCTCAGTAGTTAACCCGGTTTTAAGGCAAGGTAACTCAGATAGGCGCATTGCTCCACCTGTTAAGAATTACGCTAAGAAGCACCCTCACAAGATGAGGGACGTTTCTCCAAAGTCTGAGTCTTACGTTGCCTACATGAAGAGCGGAGACTTCTACGAGCACGAAAAGTCCGTAACTATAAAGAAGGACGGGAAAATCCGCTACGAGTTTGTTGACAAAGACGGAAACGTTCAAGTTCTAAAAGAGATTGAAGTTGGAATGGGTGACGTAGTTGACGGTACCTTTATGAACCGTAGGAAGTTGAGGGAGTTCTTTGAGGAAGTTATTAACGATGCTAAGGATAAGGACATTCTCTTCTCCCTCCACGTTAAAGCTACAATGATGAAGGTTTCAGACCCTGTTATCTTTGGAGATGCAATCAGGGTTTACTATAAGAAGCTCTTTGAGAAA
>JAMORC010000054.1 GCA_027063785.1 Desulfurobacteriaceae bacterium | reverse complement strand
AAAAAAACTATCTTCCCCGGTATGAGAGCAAAGAAACTCAACTTCCAATAAGTATTCAAACTCTCAAAAATCTATATGTACCGGATAGGACAGGCTCTAATACGATCAGAACAAAAAGGGGAGGACTAAAGAATACCTAAGAATACCTAGATGATGTTTTTTTCAAACAACTTCCCGCGGATTCTTGACTATTCAATCTCCATTATCTTAAAATAAGCTTATCGTGTTTTTACAAATCGTTTACAAATTTTTAACAGTTTGGTAATATAGTCAATACACCCCTTCGGGAGAGAGAGATGTTGCTGGACTTTATAGTTTTTATGGTCGTCATGGCTTTGGCCGGAATAGGCCTCTGGTTGCTTTCCGTGGCAGTTGCACCGAAGGAACCTCATCCGGTTAAAGAGGATACTTACGAGTGCGGGCTTCCTGCCCCGGAACCGATAATTTCCAGCGTTAATTTCCAGTATTACTTCTACGCCATCATCTTTATAGCTATGGATATCGCTGGTGTTTTCTTTATTCTTTACTCTATAGGCAAGGGTGATCCGAAGTTCGGTTGGATCTTTATCCTCTTCTCGCTCTTACTCATGATACCTCTCTCCTACGTAATGATCGGAGGAAATAGAAGATGATTCTCAAGTTCTTTGATTGGAGCAGGTCAAACTCACCTTGGGGCGTTCATTTCTGTAGCGGCTGTTGTTCTCTGGAAGTCTTGGCCCTTATGTCCCCGAGGTTTGACTGGGAAAGGTACGGTTTCATGATGGTTCCGAGTCCGAGGCAGGCCGATTTCATAATAGTAACCGGGCTTGTTTCTAGGAAGGTTCTTCCTGTTCTCCTGAGAGTTTATCAGCAGATGCCTGAACCGAGATACGTTTTTGGAATGGGTGCCTGTGCGGGAGGAGGAGGACCTTACTGGGATTCAGACTTTGTTGCAGTTGATGTATCTCAGTATATTCCTTTTGACGTCTTCGTTGCCGGCTGTCCTCCAAACCCGGAAGCGACCCTGGAGGGCTTTTTAAGGTTGAAAGAGATAATCCTCAGAGATAGAGAAAACGCCGCTAAAAGATATCCCAATAGGATGGAGGAGATTAACTACTGATAGAGGTGGAGATGCTTGAGGAGATAAAGGAAAAGGTTAAATCGAAGTTTGGATTTGAATCCGAGCCTTACGATACTAACATGCTCCTCATTCACGGGGAAAGGAATAAAGTTAGGTCTTTGATGGAGTTTTTGAAAGAGAACGGTTTTAACTACCCTCATACTGTTTCTGTGGTTGACTATACCCCGGAAGGAAAAGGCTTTCAGGTTAACTATGTCCTGGAGAACGTGTTTGAAAAGAAGTTTGTAATTGTCAGGGTTGAGCTTGGGTCAGAAGACCTTTCCGTTCCGAGCGTTTGCGATATTTTCCCTCCTCTTCAACCTCATGAGAGAGAAGCTTGGGAAATGTTTGGAATAGAGTTTATCGGAAATCCAAGGCTTGAAGTGATGCTCCTTCCCGAATGGGCGAGCGGGTTGTTTCCCTTAAGGAAGTCCTACGACTTTAAAAAACACAGAAAGCCTACTAAGGAGAAAAAGTAATGAGCAACAGCATAGCCTTGGCGGGTTACAGTTTTACGGTTGAAAAAGAGGTGGAAGTTTCGGGAGAAGACCTTGGCCTCCTCCAGGAGAAGTTGCTACAGCTGAACTGGGGAGTTCAGCACCCGGCTTCGGGCCCCATGAGGCTAAAGCTGTGGGTTGATGGAGATGAGGTTGTGAAGGTTGATCCCGATATAGGGTACGTCCTGAGACTTCTTGAAAAGCTCGTTGAGTACAGGACGTGGATAAATGCAATAGTAAACGTTGAAAGGGCGTGCTTTATTGACAACTTCGGAACGATGACCGGGTATTCAATAGCAGCCGAGAAGATAGCCGGAGTAGAGGTTCCGAAGAAGGCAGATTACGTCAGGACTATGCTCTGTGAAGCTGGGAGGATAGTAAGTCACCTGATAGGACTTGGAAGTTTCATAGGTGTTCTCGGCGTTCACACCCCCATGCAGTGGGCTTTGATCGCAAGGGAAAAGTTCCTTGATGCATTTGAAGTTTATTCTGGGCAGAGGATTGCTACGGCGTCTATAGTTCCTGGCGGTGTGCGTTATGAGCCGACGGGGAAGTTTATAGAGAAGATGGTTCACGCTGTCGATTACTTGGAGAGGGAATTTATACCGAGGTACGGGGAAGTTTTCATTGATAACCCTACGCTTAAGCTTAGGACCAAAGGTGTAGGTGTGGTTTCAAAGGAAAAGGCTATCCAACTGGGCCTTGCAGGTCCCGCCCTCAGGGCATCGGGAGTGGCTTCCGATATTAGGAAAGACTACCCTTATGCTGCCTACGGTGAGCTTGATTTCAGGGTTGTCACGAGGGAAGAAGGGGACGCTTATGCCAGGTATTTGGTTATCTGGGAGGAGCTTGTAGAGTCTGCGAAGATAATCAGACAGGCTATTGAGGGTCTTCCGGAAGGGGATTATAGAACCAAGTTTCCGGTAAAGGTTCCGGAAGGAGAGGCTTACGTTAATGTTGAGTGGGCAAGGGGATGTTTCGGTTTTCATTTAGTAAGCAAAGGCGGAACTGGACCTTACAGGCTGAAGATGAGAGCGCCTTCTTTTGCTAACCTCTGGGCAATGCCCGAGATGATGAAGGGAGTAAAACTTGCCGATGTTCCCGTGATATTTGCCTCCCTTTACATGTGTCACGGCGATATAGACAGGTAGGAGGAGACAATGGCTTGGTTTAAGGCAATAGTTTTTCCAGGTTTCCTCTTCCTTCTTGTGGTGTTTCTGATGATTTTTTACCTGGAGAGGAAAGTCCTTGCAGATGCTCACTTAAGGATAGGACCGTTCTACGTCGGTAAGTGGGGACTCCTTCAGACAACTGCTGATGTTTTTAAGCTTCTTCAAAAGGAGTTTGTGATTCAGAAAAGAGCGAATAAGCTGCTCTTTTCACTTATTCCCTTTGTTGCTTTTTTAATGGTGGCAATGCTTATTGCCTTTATTCCCTTTTCCGAGAACTGGTACATCGTTAGCACGAGCTTCGATCTCCTGATAATCCTTGCACTTGTTACGGGAATGCCTCCCGTATTTTTCTACGCGGGTTGGGCTTCTAAGAGTAAGTACTCGTTCATAGGAGGACTTAGGGCCGTCAATCAAATGATTTCGGGAGAGATTCCCCTGTGGCTTTCCGCCCTTGCTGCGGCTGTGTTTTACGGAACTCTTAATCACGTGAAGATCGTTGAAAGCAGTTCTTTCCTCAGTTTTTTGATTCTCCTGCCTGCCTTCCTCATATTTGTAACGGCGGTTCTTGTGGTTACCGATAGACCTCCTTTTGACATACCTGAGGCGGAACAGGAGATCGTTTACGGCTTCATGACCGAATTTGGAGGCTTTAATTACGCGATACTTGCCGTTGCCAAACTTGTGGAACTTTTTGCCCTCTTTTCTGTAGCGACTGTGCTATTCCTCGGCGGTTTTAAGGGCCCCATCCTGCCGGGAATTATTTGGTTTTTCTTGAAGGTTTTTGTCCTTTATCTATTTACTTTTGTAGTTAGGGCTTCTACTCCTCGTATAAGGATGGATCAGTTGCTCAGGTTCTGCTGGAAAGTTTTGACTCCCTTGGCGCTCTTAAACTTGGCTTTTGTAATTCTCATAAAGATGTTTATCTCTTAAGGGGAGAGAAAGTATGGATCCGAAAGAGACGCTGAGAATACCGATAGAAGCAACCAAGAAAGTAATAAAAGTAACAAAAGCCCTCTTTGCCCCGAAAGCCACCGAAATCTGGTGGGATAGAGAAGTAAGAAGGGAGTATAGGTATAGAGGTAAGCATCTAATAAAGGCCGAATTATGTATCGGTTGTGGTTTATGTGCGAGGGCTTGTCCGGTGAACTGCATAGAAATGCTTCCTACCGGAGTAAAGAAGCCGAGGGCTGTTCCGAAAGTAAGGGCGAATGAGTGTATCTTCTGCGGTTTATGTGAGGATGCCTGTCCTACAAAGCCGGAGAAGGCAATAAGTCTTACCGATAACTACAGGATGTACGTTGAGCCGGGAACTTGGGACGAGCTGACAAAGTACACATTTGAACCCGAAAACCTTGAAGAGGCTATTGAAAAGGCAAGGAAGATGGAAGAACTGCTCGAGAAGAAAAAGCAGGAGGCTTTGAAAAAGAAACAGGCACAGAAGAAGGTCGAAAAGAAGGAAGGAGAGGAGTAATGGCCGGGAACATCTACTTCTGGATTATATACGCTGTGGTAATTGCCTCTGCAATAATAGCCCTTGAAGCTACTTCTCTTCTCTGGGCGGCAGTTTCGTTTGTTGTCCTCCTTTCGGAAATAGCACTTGTCTACTTTGGCCTCAATATGCCTATCCTCGGGGGAATCCAGCTGGCCATATATGCCGGGGGTGTGACGATTCTCGTTCTCTTCGCAATCATGATGATTGGTGAAAGTTACAGGAAACCGCCCGGAAAAGCTGTGAAGGCCATAGTCCTTTCCCTGATTTTACTTGTGGTAGGAGTTGTCATCTCATTTGCCAGTGCTATAGATACTTTGCCATTTAAAACGTACTCGACGGAATACCTGGGGACGGTCTTTGTCGAGAGATACTCCTTCTTTACCATTGTCCTCGGCTTTATAGTTGCTGCAATCCTTTATATGGCAAACGCCATAATTACGAAAAAGAGGGAGGCCAAGTAATGCTTCTGGAAGCCGATATACACGCATACTTGTTCTTGTCCTTTTCCCTTTTTGCAGTAGGAGTTTACGGGCTTTTGTCAAGGAAGTCGGTTATAAGGATGCTGTTTGCAGTTGAGATGATAATAAACGCTGCCAACATCAACTTTGTAATCTTCTCGGCCCAGAGGAATGTTGACGGTGAGATATTTACGTTTTTCACGATAGGCCTTGCAGCTCTTGAAGCCGCCGTTGGACTGGCAATAGTTATCGTCTTCTACAAGCGTTTTGGTGAGGTTATTCCCTCAAAAATTAAGAACTTGAGGTGGTAGGTATGGAGAAGATCGTATACCTGACAATCGCTATCTTCTTCCTGGGAAGTATTCTCTCCTTTCTGGTGGGGAAGTTTACGGAGAGGTGGAATTCCTTCTGGGTTGCGGTTGTTACGGGGCTAATAGGTTTTCTCCTTTCCTGCTACATAGCCCTTAACCTTCACGACGGAGCGATAGTTCACAGCTTTGAGTGGTTTAGGTTTGGAAACTACTCCGTTCCCTTTGGTATTTACGTTGACAGTTTGGCCGTAATAATGGCTTTAATAGCAACCGGTATAGGTTTCCTCGATATAGTTTTCTCAAAAGGCTATATGGAGGAGGATGAGTCCCCGCACAGATACTACTTTGAGAAGCTCTTCTTTATCGGTTCGATGGTTGGTTTGGTCTTTGTCAGCAACCTGGTGGGGCTTTATATCTTCTGGGAAGGCGTAGGCCTTTGCTCGTACCTTTTGATCGGTTACTGGTACTGGAAGAAAAGTGCAGCGGAGGCAGCCCTTAAGGCCTTCGTAATGACAAGATTTGGTGATGTCTTTATGCTTGCGGGAATAATAGTTGCCTGGGTTTTACTCGGAACGATTAACTTTCAAGAACTTAATGCCCTTGCAGTTGCGGGAGCTTTTAGTGTTAAGCTCGGACTTGTAATATCTATACTTCTCTTTATAGGGGCTGTTGGAAAGTCAGCCCAGTTTCCCCTCTTTCCATGGCTTCTTGATGCGATGGAAGGTCCTACTACTGTTTCTGCCCTTATTCACGCCGCTACTATGGTTAACGCCGGTGTTTACATGGTTGCCAGGCTGTTTCCGTTTTTTGACTACTCCCATGCCCTTATAGTCGTGGCCTTCGTTGGGGCACTTTCGGCCTTTATTGCTGCAACCGGTGCTCTGGCTCATACCGAGATTAAGAAAATTCTTGCCTTCTCCACAATGGAACACTTGGCCTTAATGTTTGTAGGTTTGGGAGTCGGTTCTGCCGCTGCGGGAATCTTCCACCTTATGAACCATGCGATATTTAAGGCCCTCCTGTTCCTTGCAGCCGGTGCCGTTATTCACATGACTCACCATACTAAGGACGCCTTTAAGCTCGGCGGGCTTATTAGGTTTATGCCTCAAACCGCCGTTCTTTTCCTTATAGGAATCCTTGCCTTAGCCGGAGTTCCTCCCTTTAACGGTTTCTTTAGTAAAGATTGGATTCTCTCGGCGGTTTATGACTACGGAAATCCCGTAATATTCGGGCTTACATTTGTTTCGGCAGTCCTGTGTATTGCTTACGGATTTAGGCTCTGGTTCGTTGTGTTTACCGGAGAACCTTCTGAGAATTCAAAACATGCAAGGGAAGCTTACCCTGTGATGCTGATTCCCCTTTACGTCCTTGCTGCGATGACTGTGCTTATACCGTTCTTTAAAGAGCAGATAATTCACTTCCTTTTCGGAGAAGTTCATGAGCCGTTCCACCTTAATCTCTTGGTTGCAACGCTGACGGTAATGTTCGTTCTCTTCGGAATAGTTTTCTTGATTTACTATAAGAGAGTGGCTTCAACAGTGAAGTTGCTTATGCATCCGCTGGGGAGGGGAATAAACGATTTTCTGTTTAACGGCTGGTACGTTGATGCCGGTATAAAGTGGATTTGCAGAAATGTCTTTTACGGTTCTATTGCAAAGGCCGTTGAGTGGATAGATATCAATGTAGTTGATGGAGCTGTTAACGGTACTGCCAGGCTGTCTCTTGCCTGTTGGGACAGGTGCAGGAAGATACAGACAGGTGATGTTATAGACTACCTGACTTATTTCGTTGCGGGTGTTATAGCAGTTGCCCTCATTATTCTCTTCGTTTGAAGGAGGAGTAGATGATTCTTCTCAGTATGATACTGGTGCCGGTTCTAATAGCTCCCCTTGCTTGGTTTGGAGAGAAGCTTGATAAGAACCTGCCCAAGTACTTATCGTTGGCGGTTGCTGCTTTCCTGGCCCTCTGTACAACCTTTCTGTTTGTTAAGTACCCGGGCAACGGGTTTGCGTTCGAGGAGTTTTACAGGATTTATCCTCCCTTTGACTTTAACCTTCACCTGGCTGTTGACGGTATCTCCCTCGTTTTGATAGGGATAACTGTTTTCCTGGCCATTACCGTTACTCTCTCTTCCTGGCACGTTGAGAGGCCGGGGGCTTACTTTTTCCTCATACTGCTTTTCCTTGGGCCGATGGTCGGAGTTTTTGCTTCCCTTAACCTGCTTTGGTTTTTCATTTTCTGGGAGTTCACTTTAGTGCCGATGTTTTTCCACATAGGTATATGGGGAGCGGAGAACAGAATATACGCTGCAATGAAGTTCTTTATCTATACGCACCTTGCCAGTGTATTCCTGCTTCTGGGAATTATCGTTCTGTTCCTTTCTACGCATACTTTTGAGTTTGAACAGCTTCTTAAAGCGAGCCTTTCTCCGGAAGTTGCCAAGCTCGTCTGGGTATTGATGTTTATAGGTTTTGCAGTGAAAATGCCTGTTGTGCCTTTCCACACGTGGCTTCCGGACGCTCACGTTCAGGCGCCCTCTCCGATCTCGGTTTTCCTTGCCGGACTGCTTCTCAAAATGGGTGCCTACGGACTTCTCAGGTGGGAAATCTTTATGTTTCCCGAAGAAAGTAAGTTCTTTGCTCCCCTAATGGCCTTTATAGCTGTTCTAACAATTTTCTATGCAGGCTTCAGGGCTTTGGCTGAAGATCACATAAAGAGGATGGTCGCCTACTCCAGTATTAATCACATGGGTTTTGTTCTTCTCGGTCTTGCTTCTCTGACAGCTGCCGGTATATCTGCAGCCATTTACGAAATGGTAGGACACGCCTTGGTTATTTCTCTTCTCTTTATGATTGCCGGATACATTCACCATAAGACTCATACCTGGTACATCTCGGAGCTTGGCGGCATAATGAAGAAGATTCCCGGCCTTATGACGATGTTTGTTATAGGGGTTCTTGCCGCTGTCGGCCTTCCCGGAACTGCCGGTTTTGTCGGTGAACTGGCCGTTATGCTTGCTGCCTTTGATTACTACGGCTGGGTAATGGTGATAGTTCCGTTGGCAAGTGCACTGAGTGCGGGTTTCTTCATGTGGATGCTCCAGAGGGCGGTGTTTGGTCCGTTGAGGGAGAGCTTGAAAGAGCTGAAGAGCCTTAAGGAGCTTCCAATGATTGAAAATATTCCCCTTGCAATGTACATTGCGGCGTTTATAGTCGTGGGGATTTTCCCAATGCTGGTGTTTAACGTCTATAACCCTGTAGTCGATACTTTTGCACAACTCTTTAAGTAGGGGGTAACCGGTGAACGTTAACTTCCTTGCAGCCATAATGATACTGGCCCTTACGGGAGCTTTCCTACCCGTTATAAACAGGCTCTTTAGGATTTCAGGGATAATGGGGGCTTTGATTTCAAGCGTTGGCTACGTAATATCAGCATTTTTAGTTCTCATATCGGATAGCGGAAGGAGCCTCCTTAATAGCTTCTTTACAACTGATGATGTGACAAGGCTTATAGGTTTCCTTATCCTGGTTGCCTCCTGGATGACGATGCTCGTTGTCTATTGGGTTACCCAGAGGGATAAGTTCGTTAACGAGCTCATCGGTTCCCTTATGATTGCAACGGCCGGTGCCCTCCTCCTTATCTCTGCAGAGAATTTTGTTTCCCTTGTGATTGCTATGGAGCTAATGACAATGCCCACTTACCTTATGGTTCTATTTGCCTTTGATGAAAGGTCTTTTGAAGCAGGTGTAAAGTACTTTTTCAACGGTGCTCTGGCAGTAGGAACGATGCTCTTTGGTATATCGCTCCTCTACGGAATGACTGGGGAGTTTTCTTTTGCGGCTTTAGTTCAAAATCTGTTTAAGGATCCGCTTGTTGCCCTTGCCGGCGTTTTTATACTTGCCGGTTTCGGGTTTAAGTTGACCGCATTTCCCTTCCACTTCTGGGGTCCCGATGTTTACGACGGAACTTGCCCGGGAGTTGCTGCACTCCTTACGGGGATTTCCAAGAGTGCTGCTTTTATAGCCCTGATGAGGGTGGTTTACGAAGCTCTTCCCGTTATATCCGGAAAGTTTGCTTTTATCTTTGCCTTGATTGCTGCTGTAACCATGACCGTCGGAAATCTCCTGGCACTTGCGCAGAAGAGGGTTTCGAGAATACTTGCCTACTCTTCGGTTGCTCATGCCGGATACACACTTATAGCCTTTGCGGCCCTTAGCGTTCCCGTTAGTATTACGGGAATCCTTTATCATTCCGCCGCCTATGTTTTCATGAAAACCGCCGCTTTCCTTTCATTTGCCGTATTCCTGTATGTATGGGGAGCGAGGACTATGGATGACTATAAAGGCCTCGGAAAAAGGGAACCGTTGCTGGGAGCGCTGTTCCTAATTTTTCTCTTTTCCCTGGCGGGTGTTCCCCCCATGGCGGGCTTTATAAGTAAAGTCTTTGTATTTACGGCTGCTGTTGATGCCGGAATGACCTGGCTTGCCCTTCTGGGACTCCTCAACAGTGCTTTTTCGGTTGCTTACTATATCTGGATTGCCAAACAGATGTACCTGGAAGAACCGGTGATAGAGAGTCCGATAAACAACCCGTTTGATAAGAAGTTTATTGTTATTCCCCTTGCGGTTATGGCAGTTTTCCTTGTAGTCCTCGGAATATGGCTCGGTCCTGTTGTTGATGCATCTACTGTTTATGCTTCAAAGGTCGGTTTGTAGTTCTCTGGGGTATCCTGCCCCGATGTTCTATATCCTATAATGTTATATTGACAAAACTTTTAGGGTAGGCAGGTGTGAAGAGAGGCGGTATTAAGTCCATTCTTGACCGGAGGAAAAAGCGCTTCTTTGATCATAAAGGGGAAGTCCTGATAGGCAGAGTAGTGGGCGTTCACGGAATAAAGGGGGAAGTGAAAGTAAAGCCTGAGTCTGACGTCTTTGAAAGGCAAATGGAGGCTCTCGAGACGATTCCCCTTTATCGGGGAACCAAGAAAGAAGAACTAAAGATCGAGAGCATAAGACCCTACAAGGATATTTACCTTGTTAAGTTCAAGGATGTTCCCGATAGGACGGCTGCAGAGGAGCGTATAGGGGGAGAAATCTGGATAGATAAGTCGAAAGAGGTTGAGCTTAGAGAGGGGGAGTTTTACTATCACCAGCTTATAGGCCTTGAAGTGGTGGATGAGAATGGGGAGAGAGTCGGAGAGATAGTTTCAATTATGGAACAGCCGGCCAGCCATATCTTGGTTGTTAGGGATGGAGAGAAAGAAGTTCTAATTCCCTTTATAGGGGAGTTCGTCAAGTCTGTTGACCTTAAGGAAGGGAAGGTAGTTGTATCCCTGTTAGAAGGAATGAGAAGTTGAGGTTTTCTGTCCTGACCGTTTTGCCGGGCCTTTTTGACTGTTTTCTCCGGGAAGGTGTGATAGGAAAGGCGGTTTCTTCTGGAAAAGTTAAGGTAAACGTATTTAACCTGAGGGATTTTGCCTTTGATAAGCACAGGGTTGTCGATGACGTTCCTTACGGCGGCGGTCCCGGGATGGTTCTGAAGCCCGAACCTATCTTCAGGGCTTATGACCATATCTCTGAAAGGTATGGAAAGCCTTACGTGGTTTTAACGGAACCCTGGGGGGAGAAATTCAGTCAGGATATGGCTTTGGAGTTTTCGAAGCGCGAACACATTATGATAATCTGCGGAAGGTACGAGGGGGTGGATGAGAGGGTGAAATCGATAGTGGACAGGGAGGTTTCCATCGGTGATTATGTACTTACTGGGGGAGAACTGCCGGCAATGGTTATTATGGATGCGGTGATAAGGTTGATTCCCGGTGTTTTGGGTAATGAAGAGAGCTTAAGGGCGGATTCATTCATGGGGAAAGGCCTTCTCGGGTATCCGAACTATACCCGGCCGGCGGAGTATAGGGGAATGAAAGTTCCCGAAATTTTGCTGTCGGGGCACCATAAGAGAATAGAGGAGTGGAGAAGAGAACAGTCGATTAGAAGAACTATTGAGAGAAGGCCTGAGCTTATAGAGAAGCTCATAAAGGACGGAAAACTCTCAGGGGAAGAGTTAAGGCTTATAGAGAAAATTAAGAAAGAAAAATCCGTTTGATAGAATAGGCAAAACTCCAAGGGAGGGAAAGATGAGGCTTCTAACCGCCGTTTTGCTCGGTACATTACTGTTTACATCCTGCCAGGCCTCGAGGGAAACTGCCGGCTCTAAGGAACAGAAGGTTGCTTTGGTTTCCGATAAAAAAGAGGAAAAAATTCTTAGAGAAGTATTTAAACCTCTCTCTTCGCAAGGGGTTGAACTTAAGGAAATTAGCAAGGTTTCTTCTCCAAAAGTGCCCTGTTTTGATACATACCGGGTTACATTCCTTGATAAAAGAAGGGGTCGAGAAATAAGTAAGTATGTCTTTTTGACCTCCGACGGGAAATACCTTGTACTTGATGTTTTCTCTATATCGGAGAAAGACGGAAAACTTGAAATTAAACAACTCAGACCCGCTGAACCCGTAAAATCGGTTAAAGTTGACCTGTCCTGGCTTAAGGAAGTGGAGAAAGAGCTTGATAAGGAAGGAGTCCCGCACGTTATTGGGAAATCGGACAGGAAGGTTTACATAGTTTGGGATGTGTTCTGTCCCTTCTGTTACAAGCATTTCAGTCAGATTGAGGAAATTGCGAAGAAAAACGGTATTGAGATGCATATGATCCCGCTTGCTGTCCACGGAAAGGATTCGATAAAAGGGCTTGTTTACTACACATTTCTTGCAAAGGAGAAGGGAACTGCTGAGGCCTTTAGGGAGTTATACTCGCTGGGGAATGGAGACTTCGGTAAGTACGTGAAAGCTCTTAAGGATAAGCTGGCGAAGGATTATTCCGGTTATCCTGAGAAGGAAAGACAAAAACTGGAGAAGTTCTTTAAAGAGCTGAGGACTCAGCTCCTTAAACGCAATGTTCATGCGACCCCTACCATTATTTACATCCCGCCGGGTTCCGGAGAAAAAGGTTATGTTATAGTGGGCTTCAAGCCGATTGATCAAGTTTTGAAAATGAAGTAATGGAAGGTATAACGTTAGAGGACTTATCAATAGGTTACGGAAAGCCCATAGTTGAAGGGCTTTCCGTCCATATGGCAGAAAGGGAGTTCTGGGTTATAGTAGGGCCCAACGGGGCCGGTAAGAGTACTCTGGTAAAGACGATCCTGGGAATCCTGCCTCCCATCTCCGGTAAAGTGCTGATTCACGGAGTCGACTGTACTTCCGGTTGTGAAGAGAGGCGCTACCTCAGTTACGTGCCTCAGATGGAAAGCTACTCCCGGGATTTTCCGGCTACCGTTCTGGACGTTGTTCTTTCGGGCTTTTTTCCCCGGCTGGGAAGGTTTGAATCCCTAAAAGAAGAACACTATGAAAAGGCCCGTTTCTGGCTGGAACAGCTTGGTCTTTCGGAACTTGAAGATTGTCAGTTTCGATACCTTTCAGGAGGGCAGCAGAGGAAGGTTCTGATAGCAAGGGCGTTGGTCGGAGATCCTCACTACATATTTCTCGATGAGCCTACCACGGGAGTTGACCTGAAAAGCTCGAGAAAGATCATCAAGTTGATCGATGAGCTTCATAAGGAGAAGGGGTTCGGTATTTGCATGGTAACCCACGAGATAAGCGCGGTTTGGCAGTTCGTTGATAAAGTGATTTTACTGGGCTACGGAGGTAAGTTCTTTGTCGGCAGTAAAGAAGAAATACTAAACGAGGAACTTCTTTCCGAAATCTATGAAGTTGAAGTAAAAGTGGTACACAGTGAGGCCGGTCCGGTATTCTTAATTTGGGATAAACACTGAGCAGACAGGAGTCCGCTCAGTGCCTGAAATGCCTTATCCCCGTAAAGACCATTGCCATACCGTGTTCGTTTGCCGCTTCAATTACTTCCTTGTCCCTTATAGAGCCGCCCGGCTGAATTACGGCAGTAACTCCGACCTTTGCAGCCTCATCAATACTGTCCCTGAAGGGGAAGAACGCTTCGGAAGCAAGGACAGATCCGGAAAGGTCTAAGCCCATCATCTTTGCTTTTTCCGCCGCGCACCTTGCAGAGTCAACCCTTGAAGTTTGACCGACTCCTATGCCAACTGCAACTCTGTCTTTTGCGTAAACAACGGAGTTTGACTTAACCCACTTAACCACTTTAAAGGCAAAGATGAGATCCTGCCACTCCTCCTCGGTGGGTTCCCTGTGAGTTACGACCTTTAGCTTTTCGGGGTCTAACGTCAGCAGATCCCTGTCCTGAACGAGCAGACCTCCTACTACCCTCCTGTAGTCAAACGGTGACTTTTCTCCCCTGTTTTCCAATCCGCTTAGCCCTTTTGTAGTTAAAACCCTTAAGTTTTTCTTCGTTTTCAGGATCTCCAAAGCCTCTTCTTCAAATTCTGGAGCAATGATGCACTCGTAAAACCTCTCTACTATCAGCTTGGCGGCTTCTGTAGAGACTCTTGAATTAAAGGCTATTATTCCTCCGAATGCCGAAAGAGGATCTACCTTTAGAGCTTTCTCATAAGCCTCTTCGGGAGATTTTCCGAGGGCGACTCCGCAGGGGTTTGCGTGTTTTATGATTGCACATGCGGTGCCTTCGCTTTCCGGGTCAAACTCAAGGACGAGGTTTAAAGCTCCGTCGAGGTCGTAGATGTTGTTGAAGGAGAGTTCCTTCTCTCCGTGAACTTTCTCTGCCGTTGATACCGATGGTTCATCCGAAAAGACTTCCCTGTAGAAAGCTCCTCTCTGGTGGGGATTTTCACCGTATCTCAGGTCTTGGACTTTTTTGAAAGTTATGGTCAGAGGATTCCTCATCTCCCTTTCGTATACAGGGTTTCCTTCCTCATCTATTGAGTAAAGGAACTCGGCTATGAGTGCGTCGTAGTGGGCTGTAAGGTTAAAGGCCTTTCTTGCTAAATAGAAACGGGTTTTTAAGGAGATCTTTCCCGTTTCCTTTAGCTCACCTATGATCTTTTCATAGTCCTCTGGATCCGTTACTACAGCAACGAACTTGTAGTTCTTTGCCGCGGCCCTGACCATTGTTGGACCGCCTATATCGATGTTTTCGACTATTTCCTCAAGGTCTGCTCCCCTCTTAACCGTTTCTTTAAAGGGATAGAGGTTAACTACGAGAAGGTCAATTGGTTCTATCCCTAGTTCTTCCATCTCCTTTTTATGCTGGGGGTTGTCCCTCTTCGAGAGAATTCCGCCGTGAACTTTAGGGTGGAGGGTTTTAACTCTTCCTTCCATTATCTCCGGAAATCCCGTTAGCTCGGAGATCTCCTTAACGGGGATTCCGTTTTCCCTGAGGAGCTTCGCCGTCCCTCCCGTTGAGATAATTTCTACCCCTAAGGACAAGAGTTCCCTGGCAAACTCTACGATGCCCTCCTTATTTGAAACCGATATGAGTGCCCTTGTAGGTCTCAATTCCTTCCTCCTACCTGGAATTTCCACGAGATTTTATCAGGACGGCTTTATATTTAACAATGAAGAAACCTTTAGGAGATAAATTATGGGCTGGTTGGTTTTAGCTGTCTTAATCCTATTGATTCTGGCACTTGTTTACTACTACAACCGCTTCGTCCGGCTTAAGAACGCGGTTGAGGAGGCCTGGAGTTCTATTGATGTCCAGCTGAAAAGGAGGTATGACCTGATCCCGAACCTCGTTGAGGTAGTAAAGGGTTATGCAAAGCATGAAAAGGAAGCACTTGAGAGGGTTGTTAAAGCAAGGGCTTTAGCCCTTGATGCGAGGCTTCCTGAAGAGAAAGCAAAATTGGAAGGAGAGCTTTCACTAGCTTTGAAGTCGCTCTTTGCCCTTGCCGAGAACTACCCGGAACTGAAGGCAAATCAGAACTTCCTGGAGCTTCAAAAAAGCCTTTCGGAAATTGAAGAGCAGATTCAGCTGGCCAGGCGCTACTACAACGCCGTTGTCAGGGATTACAACGTCCTTATTGAGTCATTCCCGTCTAACTTGGTTGCCGGGCTTTTCGGGTTTAAAAAGAAACCGTTTTTTGAGATCTCCGAAGGTGAAAGGAAAAACGTTAGGATTTCTTTTTAGTTTTATAATCCTTTTCCTTGCTGCTTCGGCCTACGCTTATGACTTTAGGATTTCCGGCTACAGCGCCTACTTTAAGGTCAGGAAAGACAACATAGTTGAAGTTCACGAAGAAATAAGAGCAACCTTTCTTAAGCCCAGACACGGAATATACAGGACTATTCCGCTCAAAGGGGGTGATCGGGTATACGACGTTGAGGTTTTTCAGGACGGCAAAGAGGCGGAATTTACTGTTAGAAAGTTCGGAAAGGTCTTGTTTATCAGAATAGGTTCTGAGAAAAGGCTGGTAACCGGAACTGTCAGATACGACCTTTTCTACAAGGTCTTCTCTCCCTTTAACGTTGACTCTTCCCCCATTAAAGTCTCCTTAAACCTTTTGGGAACAGACTGGAAAGCTCCCGTCCTGTCGTTTTCTTTTTCTGTTAATCTGCCTGCTGAGCCTGTTGACCTCAAGCTTTTCTGCGGAAAGAGGGGAAGTCGGGAGTGCAGGAAAGTAAGTTACGAAGCAGATGGAAGCTACATCTACGGAGAGTCGGAGGTTCCGCTTTACCCGGGGGAAGGAGTGACACTTTACGCCTACCTGCCTTACGGTTCTATTCATTCCCCTCCGTTCGGGGAAAAGTTACTTTTCTACCTTAAAAAGAATCCTCTTTTTCCTGTATCTGTTTTCATTTCTTCCGTTTTCTTGCTTTTGTGGTTTATCTTCGGAAGGGACAGGAAACTACCCCTTGTTGTTTTTTACAAGCCCCCTGAGATCCCTCCGGCAGAGGCGGGAGTAATTTACGACGACACGCTTAACGGTCGGGATCTCTCTGCAGTTCTCCTTGATTGGAGTAATAAAGGACTTGTTGAAATTACGGAGAGGAAGGGGTTTTTTGAAAAGGACTTCCTCATAAGGAAGCTCAAGGAAATCCCCCAATCTGCTCCGGATTATGAAAAGTCCCTCTTTTACTTAATCTTCTCAAGGGGACAGGCCGTTACGCTGAACCAGCTTGCTGCCGACAAAGAGTTCCTCAAAAGCCTAAAGGCCATAAGGGAGCGCATCATAGAAAGGGTTGATAGTTACGCGTATGCCGGTAGTTCCCTGCAGATTTCTTATCTCTTAAGGAAACTGATTCCTTTCGTTTTTTTGGGGCTTTTCTTCCTCGGCACCTCGAGGATTTCTAAAGATGTCCCCGGCTGGTACCTTTCGGTTTTCGGCCTTGTCCTTGTTTTCCTGAGTTACAGCGCTTTTGCCGTTGAAATTGCAAGGAAGAGTAAAAAAGGGGAAGAGCTTTACAGGAGAATTACCGGTTTCAGGGAGTTCTTTGAGAGGGTGGAAAAACCCGTTGTTGAGAGGATTTTGAGGGAGGATCCCGATTATCCTTTTAGGTACCTGCCCTACGCTGTTGCCCTCGATATTCTGGATCTCTGGCTTGATAGGTTTCACTCCTTCTTTGAGATGAATTCACCGGGTAACTTCAGCGGAAGCATTACCGATTTTACCTATTCCGTCTCGAAAGGGTTCTCAAGCGCCGCCTCTACTTCTTCTTCATCCACGACCGGCGGCGTCGGCGGCGGTTCCGTCGGTGGCGGCGGAGGAGGTAGCTGGTAGAATAGAGAAAACTCGTTTGGGAGAAAGGTATGGCTCCGGTAATGCTGTTTTTACTTGCTCTGGCCGTTTTGGTTGTTGCTTCCTCTGTAAAGATCGTTCCCCAGAAAGAGGCGTGGATTGTTGAAAGGCTTGGGAAATACCACAGAACGTTACATGCAGGACTTCACTTTATCGTTCCCTTTATCGACAGGGTTAGGGCAAAGGTAAGCCTGAAGGAGCAGGTTCTTGATATTCCGAAGCAGGAAGTAATTACTAAGGACAACGTAGTCGTCAGGATTGATGCTGTCTGTTACTTTACCGTGGTGAAGCCGGAGGATGCCGTTTACAACA
The DNA here is from genome assembly GCA_027063785.1 of Desulfurobacteriaceae bacterium. Lineage (GTDB taxonomy): Bacteria > Aquificota > Aquificia > Desulfurobacteriales > Desulfurobacteriaceae > JAMORC01. The sequence continues at coordinate 124 of JAMORC010000054.1, read as the reverse complement.
TTGAGAACCTCGAGTATGCCATCATTCAAACGATTCAAACGAACTTGAGGGACATAATAGGCGGAATGGAGCTTGACGAGATACTCTCTTCGAGGGAAAAGATTAATGCCAGGATAAAGGAAGT
>JAMORC010000053.1 GCA_027063785.1 Desulfurobacteriaceae bacterium | reverse complement strand
TGTTGAAATGCCCGAAAAAGTGGACGGGATTGCGACCAATGAGTATCTTGTTAAATATCGGTAGAGTTCCCTCTTTGTTGAAATGCCCGAAAAAGTGGACGGGATTGCGACCAACGGAGCAGGAGGGTATAAGGAAATTTTATTCAATTCGTTGAAATGCCCGAAAAAGTGGACGGGATTGCGACTTTTTCATCCCTTGGGGGTTCAGGTAGGTGTCGTAAAAGACCTGGTTGAAATGCCCGAAAAAGTGGACGGGATTGCGACCGTCTTTCAAGGCCTTTTCCGGGGAGAAGAACTCCAGAGAGTTGAAATGCCCGAAAAAGTAGACGGGATTGCGACGATTTTTTGACTTGGAAGCGAACTTCTCCTCTCTTCTCAAGGTGTTGAAATGCCCGAAAAAGTGGACGGGATTGCGACTCAACAAAACAGCCGTCCGTAATGACAAGAACTACTGTTGAAATGCCCGAAAAAGTAGACGGGATTGCGACATTCCGCCTGCAATGATTGCATAGTTCAGCTTTTGCAGAAGCAGGTTGAAATGCCCGAAAAAGTGGATGGGATTGCGACCTTCAATTGTTAATGGCATATATACTGCTATTGTATCTTGCACAGTTGAAATGCCCGAAAAAGCGGACGGGATTAGTTTTTACTTTTTCCGGCGGGAAGCCCGTTACCGCAGTTTTCCGGACGAAAAAGCGGGCAGAACTGCATACAGACGCATTCGGCAGTTAAACAGAACACCCGGCCTTTTCCCGAAATCAAAAATAGAATAACATTAAAAATAGCTAACCTATCGCCGGGGCATTATGCTGAACGAAGCAGAGGTTTACAGCCTCCTTAAATCGCACGGGATTGACGTCCCCCGCTTCAGAGTTTTTAAAAGGGAAGAGGAATTAGACTGGGATCTGTTTCCCGCCGTTATAAAGATCCTATCACCCGCCCACAAGTCCGAAAGGGGAGGAGTCCTAGCCGTTAACGATAAGAAAGAACTCGACAGGGCTTTTGAAAGGCTTAAGGAAAGGTTTCCCGATCAGGAGGAGTTTATAGTAGAGGAGAAACTGGAAGGAATAGAGGCCTTCGTCGGGATAAAAAGGGATCCCTCCTTTTCCCACGTTATCGGAATCGGAACCGGGGGAATACTTGTTGAGCTTTTAAAGGACGTCGTTTTCATTCCCCTCTCCGCAAGCAGGGAAGAAACGCTCAACCAAATCAAGAAAACAGAACTTTACCGCCTCATAGAAGGATTCAGGAGCTATAAGGGAAACCTGGATCTCTTTCTGAACTTCATTGAAAAGTTAAAGGCGCTCCTCAAGGAAAGGCCGGAAATCTACGAGATGGACCTCAACCCCACCTTCATTTCCGAAAACAGGGTCGTTCCGGCGGACGGAAGGGCAGTTTTCAGGAAACCGGAGAAAAAGAGGCCTTTTGAACCGCTGCCCCGGGGGATATTCAGGCCAAAAAGTATTGCCGTAGTCGGAGCTTCAAACAACCCCGAAAAAGTCGGATACGCCCTCCTGAGAAACCTGGAACTCTTCAAAGGCAGTGTTTATCCGGTAAATCCCAAGTACAGTGAACTTTTCGGCAGAAAATGTTACCGGTCTGTCCTCGATATACCCGACCCCGTTGACTGCGCCCTCATAGCCGTTCCGTCAAAAGCAGTGCCGGATGTAGTGGAAGAGTGCGGCAGGAAGGGAGTAAAGCTTGCCGTTGTAATCTCCGCCGGTTTTTCAGAAGTCGGGAGCGAAGGAAAAAAGTTAGAAGAAGAGCTGAGGAGAAGGGCAGGGAAGTGGAAAGTCAGGGTGCTCGGGCCGAACACTCTCGGTTTTATAGTTCCGGGACTCAAGCTGAACGCCTCCTTTTCTCAGCTCATGCCCCCGCCGGGAAGGGTCTCCCTCCTATCGCAGAGCGGTGCCCTCATAACCGCCCTTATCGACAGGGCAGTTGAGGAAAGGAATGGTTTTTCCGAGATAGTAAGTCTCGGAAATCAGGCAGATATCGAGATAACCGAAACTTTCGAGCTTGCCGCACGGGATCCTGAAACCTCCGTAATTCTCTCTTACGTTGAGGGAGTAGAACTCGGAGAAAAACTCCTGGAGTTTTTAAACCTTAAACCGGCCGTTTTCCTGAAAGTAGGAAGAAGCGAAAGCGGCAGGGGAGCAGCCGCTTCCCACACGGGCTCCCTTGCCGGAGATTACAGGGTTTTCAGGGACTGCGTGGAGTGCAAGGGAGGAATTGTCGTTGAAACCGTAGAGGAAGCCTTCGACTGCACTCAATTCCTGCTGAGCTACGGCAGGGTCAGCGGGGAGAGTATTCTCATCGTAACAAACGCCGGAGGCCCGGGTGCCCTAGCATCTGACTACGCAGAGCTTCTCGGACTCAAAGTAGCCGAGCTCGGTAAAGCCGTAGAAGAGCTGTCCCGATTCCTTCCCGATAACTGGAGCAAGCGAAACCCCGTTGACCTTATAGGCGATGCGACATCCCACAGGTTCAGGAAAGCCTTTGAAATCCTTAAAGAGGTGGAAAGCTGGAACTTCGGCGTCGTAATAGTCACCCCCCAATCGATGACCGACGTGCCCCGGATAGCCCACGAGATAGCAAGGTTCCAAAAGCTATCCGAAAGGCCTGTCGTCGCCGTGCTGATGGGAGGTTATTCCGTAAAACACGGAGCCGAAATACTCAAGAGGGAAGGAATTCCCGTTTACCCTGAGCCTTTCAGGGCTATCAACGCAATCAGGAGGGGAGTATGGAACGTTCAGTCCTAATAGGAGGAGAGGCAGGGGAAGGCGTAAAGGAGGCGGCCAACCTCTTTGCGAAAGTGCTGGTAAATATCGGCTACTCCGTTTTCACCTACCACGACTACCCTTCCCTTATAAGGGGAGGCCACAACTTCTCCACGGTAAGGTTTTCAAACGAAGAAGTTTCCGCTCCCGTCAGGAAAGCCGACGTTATAGTGGCACTGGACGAAAGGAGCGTCAGAGAACACAGGGAAAATGCAACAGAAAACACAATCTGGATATTGGACGAAAGTGTAAAGGCCGAAGGGATAAAGCTACCTTTCAGAAAGCTTGCAAAGGGCGTAATGAGGAGCAGTGCAGTCCTCGGGGCACTTCTCAAGCTCTTCGGCATACCGGCGGAGGAAGGAATTGCCGTCGTATCGGAACTTAAGCACCCGGAAGAAAACAGGAAAATATTTGAAAAAGCCTACGAACTATCCACAGCGGCAGAAGAGCTAATAGAAGCAGAAGGCGTCAAGGGGGATTACATATCCGGCAGTGAAGCAACAGCCCTCGGAGCAGTTGACGGAGGGCTCAACATCTACATCGCATACCCTATGACCCCGGCATCGCCGGTTCTCCACTTCCTGGCCTCCCACAAGGAAGAACTCGGAGTGAAGGTAATCCAGCCGGAAAACGAAATAGGAGCCATAAACATGGTTCTTGGTGCAGCCTACGCCGGAGGAAGGGCAATGACGGGGACGTCGGGAGGGGGATTTGCCCTCATGACAGAAACCTTGAGCCTTGCAGGAATGAGCGAAACACCGGTTGTAATATACGAAGCCCAGAGGGGATCGCCGTCAACGGGCGTTCCGACCTACACTGAACAGTCGGACTTACTATTTGTGCTGTTCGCCGGACACGGGGATTTCCCGAGGATAGTCCTTGCCCCGTCAGATGCGGCCGAGTGCTACTACTGGACGAGGGAAGCGCTTAACCTTGCCTGGAAATTCCAGGTTCCCGTTATCGTCCTGTCAAGCAAGAACGTTGCAGAGAGCTTCTTTACCCAGAAAATAGAAAGAGAAAAGGTCATCGAAAGGCCGAAGCTCTGGAACGGAGAGGGAGATTACAGCAGGTATGCCGTAACCGAAGACGGAATCTCTCCCCTCGCTTTTCCGGGAACAAAGGGAGCCGTTGTCAAGGCAACCAGTTACGAACACGACGAGTTCGGGATAACCACGGAAAAGCCCGAGGAAATAAGGAAAATGAAGGAAAAGAGGGAGAGAAAGCGCAGAACTATCGAGGAGTTTTTCAGTAACAGGGAGGATACCGTAAAGGTAGGCGGGGACAGGAACTCAAAGAGGGTAATCCTAACCTGGGGAGAAAACTGGGGAGTTTGTAAAGAGGCGGGGGAAACGCTGGGCTACAAGGTGGTAAAACCTAACATCCTGGAACCCTTCCCTTCCGAAAGAATAAGGAAGGAGGTTGAAGGAGCAGAAGAGATTACCGTTGTTGAGCTTTCGGCTTCAGGACAGTTTGAGAAGCTCCTCAAACTGAACGGTGTAAAAGTTACAAGGCGTTTCAGGAAGTACGACACAAGACCCATTTTCGTAGAAGAGTTAACCCAGTTTTTAGGGGGAAACGATGAATTTTGAAACAAGAGCAGAAATCACCTGGTGCCCGGGATGCGGAAACTTCGGAATACTGAAAGCCTTTAAGGAAGCGGTTGAAGAGCTTAAGGAGGAATTCCCTCCGGAGAACTTCGTGATTTCTTCAGGAATAGGATGCCACGGAAAGATAGTCGATTACATAAACTTGAACAGCTTTTACTCCATTCACGGCAGGGCTTTAAGCAACTTAGAAGGCATGAGGCTGATCAACGATAAACTCGTCTGCATCGGGTTTGTGGGAGACGGAGACATTTACGCTGAAGGAATTTCGCATCTCATATTTGCGGCCAAGAGGAACGTTAACATAACCGCAGTAGTTCACGACAACCGGGCATACAGCCTTACAACCGGACAGTTCACTCCAACAAGTCCTTCAAAGTTTAGGGGAAAATCAACTCCGGAAGGAGCACCGGAAGACCCGATAAACCCGATAGCCCTGATGCTGTCAGCCGGAGCAACATTCGTCGCAAGGGGATTTGCCGGAGACGCGGAACACCTCAAGTGGCTTTTTAAGGAAGCAATCAGGCATAAAGGATTCTCGTTCATAGATGTCCTTCAGCCCTGCGTTACGTTCTTTAACACATTCTCCTTTTATAGGAAACACTGCTACAAGCTGGAAGAGGCAGGACACGACCCTACGGACTTCGGAAAAGCACTTGAGAAAGCCCTCGAGTGGAACTACAACGACGAAGGGGAAAACGTGAAAATCCCCATAGGGATATTCTACAAGGCAGAGAAAGAAACTTACGAAGAGAGGATTTAAGGGGGCACAGCCCCCACTAAGCTTTTTGCAGTGCTTGCTGACCTATTTTTACGCCTTCCAGGAAGGCATTTTTGTTGAGATCTATAAACCTTGACGGAACGCTTTTCTCTATGGCCTTAAGGAAGGACTCCTCCGAAATCAGAGGCTTGTCAAACTGTAGGGTCGTTGCCACCTGAAATACTCCCAGAGCGACGATGTTCATAACCTGCCTGCGCCCCAGGACTTCGGCGGCCGTCCTTGCAATGGGTGCTTCAACTATCCTGTACATGTTGCAGTCAAGGTCACACTGAACGAGATCCTCATCTACAATAACCAAAGCTCCCGGCTTCACGTTCACGAGAACATCGGCATCCTGCTCACCGCACTCCGGGTCAAGCCTTACAGGCTTTCCCTTTACCATATCGTCGTAAGCTTCCTGTGATTGAATAATCACGGCATCAAGGTTCGTCGTCTTCGGAAAGTCTATCGGCTGGTCAGAAATGACAACATCTCCGAGGGAAACTCCGCTCCTCATCGCCGCCCCGTAAGTGGCCGTCTGAGTAGCCCAGAGGCCTTCTTCGGCCGCGGCGGTGGCAAGAACAACAGCGGCAAGGATTGATCCCTGACCGGCCGAACCTATAACCCTGACTTCATATCTCATTATTCACCTCCGGATAGCTGCTTCACTTTGTTCCAGTAAACCTCGCAGTACTCGGGACGGGAGTCATCGTGGTAAAGAACTCCCCTCGGTATCTTTCCTGCCCTCTTCTCTTCGGGAAGCTTTTCCCAAGCCTTAACCGGTATTGTGTTTTCCTTGAACCAGAAGTACATTTCTTCGATAGACATCCTGTTCTTCCTTCCGTAAACAATGGTGCAGGGAGAAAGGACTTCTATAAGGGCAAATCCTTTGTGCTTTATTCCGTCCATTATGAGCTTCTTAAGCTCCATAGCGTGGTAGGCCGTTCCCCTTGCAACGTAGGTAGCCCCGGCCGCAATAGCCACTCTGGCTATATCAAACTGCGGTTCATAGTTACCGTAAGGCGTTGTTGTTGCATAAGCCCCCTCGGGCGTCGTCGGAGAAACCTGTCCTCCGGTCATTCCGTAAATCCAGTTGTTTATGAGAACAACCGTAAGGTCTATGTTCCTTCTTGCGGCGTGGATGAAGTGGTTTCCTCCGATTGCAAGGGCATCTCCGTCCCCCGTAAAGACGAGGGTTGTAAGTTCCGGCTTTGATAGTTTAAGACCGGTAGCGAAAGTCAAAGCCCTTCCGTGAGTCGTGTGGAGGGTAAAGCCGTCAAAGTAACCGGGAGTTCTGGAGGAGCACCCGATTCCGGAAACCATTGCCACCTGGTCGTTTGATATTCCGAGTTCATCGAGCGCCATACAGGCTGCCCTGAAGGCCTGTCCTATTCCGCAACCGGGACACCAGATTGTCGGCATCTTATCAAGGCGAAGGTACTTAAAGTAGGGTTTCTTTTCAATTATTTTCTCCATAGGTATAGGAGTCCCCATTACTTACCTCCCCTGGCAATTTCCTCAACTTTCTCAAGAATCTCGTTGGGATAAATGATCTTACCGTTTGCCCTGTTCAACCTGTAAACCGGACAAGCCCCTCTGGAACACCTCTCAACCTCAAGGACGTACTGCCCCATGTTAAGTTCGGGGACGAGTATCGCCTCTACGCCCTTTGCAACGTCCTCTATCGTCTTCTCTGGAGAAGGCCACACGGTAACAACTCTCATAAGACCGGCCTTTATTCCTTTCTCCCTTGCAAGATCAACAGCCGTTTTTGCAGCCCTCGCGGTAGTTCCGAACGTAATTATTGCGATCTCCGCATCGTCCATCTTGTAGAACTCGTTTTTCTCCATTTCGGGCTGTTTCCTCTGAACCTTCCTGATAAGCCTTTCTATAAGCTCCTGACACATTTCGGGGTTCGTGGTCGGGAATCCCGTGTAGTCGTGGTGAAGTCCGGTAGCGTGTCCCCTGTAACCGGGAGTTCCGTAAGGAGCAATAGCCGGAACGTCATCCTCTCCGGGCCTGTAGGGAAGGTATTCTTCGGGAGGCACGTCCGGCATCTTCCTGTTCCAAACTTCAAACTTCCCTTCCTCAAACTGTTCCACATCGACAGTTTCTCTCATGTGCCCGAGAACCTCGTCCAAAAGCAGGACAACGGGAGTTCTGAGCCTCTCAGCCCAGTTGAACGCCCTTATTGTCTCTTCCATAATCTCCTGGACGTTACCGGGATAGAAAACGGGAATAAGTTTATCTCCGTGAGTTCCCCAGAGAGACTGCATAATCTCCTGCTGACCCGGCTGAGTAGGAAGACCGGTTGATGGTCCGCCCCTCTGAACGTTCACGACGACGCAGGGAGCTTCAACCATAAAGGCATAACCCAGGTTTTCCTGCTTCAGGGAAAAACCGGGGCCCGAGGTAGCAGTCATTGACTTGAGGCCGGCAAAGGAAGCCCCGACAACGGCTCCCATGGCGGCTATTTCGTCTTCCATCTGAATAAATACTCCCCTCTTTTTCGGCAGAAGCTCTGCCATCTTCTCCGCAATCTCAGAAGAGGGAGTAATCGGATAGCCCGCGTAAAACCTGCAGCCGGCCAGAATGGCTGCTTCTGCACAGGCGTGGTTTCCGTACTTTAACTCAAGCTTTGCCATCTCTTTCCTCCTTTAAGCACTCGCAATTTCCTCGTATTCCTCCGGAGTGAAGACGTAAATGCAGAAGTCGGGACATATCATCTCGCACTGCTTGCATCCGATACATTTTTCCGGATGAGCTACGGTCATCACAGCTCTGACCTTATCCAGCTTAAGCACCTGAGTGGGACAGACAGCCGCACAAATGTTGCAGCCCTTGCACCACTCTTCCTTTACCACTACTATTCCCTTTGCAGCCATCTTTTCCTCCTCGTCTTAGAGTAAACCCCTTTCCTTAAGGGCCTTTTCCATCATCTCGCCTATTTCGGCCGGAGTGTTGCAGACGTATGCCCCGGCAGCTTTCAGCGCCTCCATCTTGCTCTTTGCGTCGCCCTTTCCTCCGGAAATGATGGCGCCGGCGTGTCCCATTCTCCTTCCGGGAGGTGCCGTCACGCCGGCAATGTAAGCAACCACGGGCTTATCAACGTTTTCCTTTATATACTCGGCTGCCTCCTCCTCCATTGTTCCGCCGATCTCCCCTATGAGGACAATCGCATCTGTATCGGGATCGTTGTTGAACATTTCGACAGCTTCCCTGTGGGTCGTGCCGGGTACCGGATCTCCTCCGATGCCGATTACCGTTGACTGACCGATTCCCCTGCTCGTAAGCTGGTAAGCCGCCTCATAGGTAAGGGTTCCGGAGCGGGATACGATTCCGACTCTCCCTTTCTTGAAGATGTGGCCGGGCATTATTCCCATCTTGCACTCTTCAGGAGTAATCACGCCCGGGCAGTTGGGGCCGACGTAGCGGACACCGGTTCCTTCAAGCGCCCTCTTTACTTTTACCATATCATTTACGGGAATCCCCTCGGTGATGCAGACAATCAGCTTAATTCCGGCATCTGCCGCCTCCATAATTGCGTCCGCAGCGAAGGCGGGAGGAACGAAGATTAGGGAAGCGTCTGCTCCGGTTTCTTTAACGGCCTCTTCAACCGTGTTAAAAACGGGCACTTTGTACTTGCCCTCGTCGTCAGTCCAGGTCATTCCGCCTTTACCGGGAGTAACGCCGGCAACTATTTGAGTCCCGTAGTCAAGGCACTGCTTTGCGTGGAATGAACCCTCTTTTCCTGTTAATCCCTGAACGACCACTTTGGTATCTTTATTTATGAGAACGCTCATCTTTCCCTCCCTTTTTTGATAACTTCCAATCTTTATAAGCTTTCAAATCTTTCTCTATTAGCGCCATACACGCTGAAACCACAGTTGCATCATCAAGCAGACCAACCATTGGCACGAAATCCGGAATTATGTCGAGGGGATTTAAAATATAAAGGAGAAGTACGGTAACCGCTGCAATTGTAAACCAAGGAACCCTTCTATATTCTCCATTAATAAAGCTTTTCAGGAGAGAAAAAAACAATTCAATATCCTCAAGATATTTTGTCAAATGTCCTTTAATTTTATTTTTTATTTCTTCCTCTTTTTCGATTACCTTCTTGATGTCTTCTCTTTTTATCTTCTTTATTCCATCTTCTATGATCTTCCGGGCTCTTCCTTCATCAAAGTTCTCATTCACTTTAGCCTCCCGCAATAAATCAGTAAACCTCACTTTAACTTAGAGTTCACCCTTGGCTGCCTTCACGGCCTTCTGAGCACCGTCGGCCATATCCTTGGCAGGAATTATGTTGAGACCGCTTTCCTCGAGCATCTTCCTTCCAAGCTCGACGTTTGTTCCCTCAAGTCTCACGATTAAAGGCCTGTTAAGCTCAACCTGCTTGGCAGCTTCAATGATTCCTCCGGCAATTCTGTCGCACCTTACAATTCCGCCGAAGATGTTTACAAAGATCGCCTTTACTTTCGGATCTGAAAGCAAGAGCTTAAAGGCCGCGGCCACCCTCTCTACCGTAGCCGTTCCGCCGACGTCAAGGAAGTTAGCAGGCTCTCCCCCGTAGAACTTAATCGTGTCCATAGTAGCCATTGCAAGTCCTGCACCGTTAACCATACAGCCGATGTTTCCGTCAAGCCTAACGTAGTTGAGATCCCACTTGGCGGCTTCAAGCTCCAAGGGATCAACCTGAGTTGTGTCCTCAAGTTCTTGAATTTCCGGATGCCTAAAGAGGGCGTTATCGTCAAAGTCAATCTTTGCATCAAGGCAGATGAAGTTATCTTCCCTGGTCTTCACCAGAGGATTGATTTCTATGAGCGAAGCGTCAAGCTCAAAGTACATCTTCGAAAGAGTCATGAGGATTTTTACAAACTGATTTATTAACTTCCTGTCGGTTAGGCCGATTTTGAAAGCAATCTTCCTGGCCTGATAGGGCAGAAGGCCTATTGCAGGATCAACGTGCTCCTTTATTATCAGCTCCGGATTTGTCTTCGCTATTTCCTCTATCTCCATTCCTCCGGCGGCGGAAACCATAAGAACGGGTCTCGAAACCCCCCTGTCGAGGGTAAGGCCGACGTAGAACTCCTTGTCGATGTTTACGCCTTCTTCTACAAGGACGCAGTTTATAGGGAGCCCTTCGGGGTTTTGATAGGTTCTGAGGCGACTGCCTATCATTTCGGCAGCTATCTTTCCGGCCTCTTCCGGAGATTTAGCAAGCTTGACTCCTCCGGCTTTTCCCCTTCCTCCTGCGTGAACCTGTGCTTTTACTACCACAACGGAAGTACCCAGCTCCTTGGCAGCACACTCGGCCTCATGGGCATTGTGCGCCACAATACCGCGGGGAATCGGCAGACCATACTTTTTGAATATCTCCTTGGCCTGGTACTCGTGAATCTTCATTTTTTTCCTCCCGCCTTTGAGTT
>JAMORC010000052.1 GCA_027063785.1 Desulfurobacteriaceae bacterium | reverse complement strand
CGCTTAACTTCAGAAAGCTCCATCTTTTCCCCCAGATGCATGGGGGACTGAAGCCTGAGAAGCTCTGCTGCAATGGGAGCAAGCTGATCCCTTCCCCTGAAGTTCCCAGTTCCCACGTTGAGGAAGTAGTGATCGGCCGTTATTCTGTAAGCAACTTCGGGGGGCTGTTCTTCAAACATAAAACTCCCCACTCCGTTGTTGGGACATACCAAGAAATAACTCTCGGTAGCGACAATTATCGGATCCGCAGCCGGATCCGGATCAACAAGGATTAAAAAAACGGAGCCCGCAGGGAAGTACTTAAAGGACCACTTCAGCTTTAAAGCAGCATCGACCACATCAAAAGGTCTCACGTTGTGAGTAATGTCCACAACCGTAGCTTCAGGATTTACCCCTTTTATAACTGCGTGAACCGTCCCCACGTAGTGATCCTTGAGGCCGTAATCGGAAATCAGTCCTATTGCCCTTTCCATCCCACCTCCATATCACAAGCACGGGTTAGAGAAATCAACCTTGACTCAAGTTCTTTTGCCATTTCCTTTTCACTATCAAAGAGAGAAGGTTCCAAAGGTTCACCGACAATAATAACCGTTTTTGAAAACGGATAGGGCAGCAAAAACCTATCCCAGGAATTTAACCTTATTCCTTTAGCAGAGAAAGAAATCGGATAAATCGGAAGCTGTGTGACTTTCGAAAGCTTGACTATTCCCAGCTTCACTTTTTCTCTCGGCCCCCTCGGACCGTCCGGGGTTAAAGCAATAGAGATACCCGACTTTAAAAGGTTTACCATCTCGAAAAACGCCTTCTCTCCCCCTTTCCCTTTTCCGGTAGACCCTCTAACTGTCTTGAAACCAAATTTCTCAACAAGTGAAGCTGCAAGCTGGCCGTCCCTGTGACGGCTTATCAGAACGGCCACTTTCTCTCCATAACCGCTAAAGGCAACAGGAAGGGCAAACATCCTCCCGTGCCAGAAGGCAAAAATGGCCGGAAATTGCGGCTTTACCTGAAAACGAACCTCTTTCCTGAGAGTCAAACCCCAGAGCTTAATAAGGACAAAAAGGAAATCAACCTTACTTAACTTCAAACTTCACCTTCACTCTCACCTTTTCCAAATTTACATCCTCGGGGAAAGCGCCAAACGGCTCCGCCGAGTATATAGCAGAAACAGCAGAACGATTGAAAGCCATATCCTTAGAAAGCTTCTCCACGTTAAGCTCCTCAAGACGGCCGTTCCTGCCCACGGTAAGGAGGACAACAAGGCTATTTCCTTCAGCCGAAGAGTAAGGAGGTGTCCACAGAGACATTATCCTGTCCCTCAGGTTAATGAGGTAAGGAACAAGCTTGTTGTAAGAAACTGCCGGAGGCCTTTTGTTCCTGCCACTACCGGTAAAATCGTAGGTAACCGAAAGCCTTGTATTCCCCCGCCCGGTAGAAAGGGTAATCTTTCGCCTGGAAGGCAGATTTCCGCCTTTTCCCTTCCTCGATTTAAACTTTAAAGAACCTCCCTCCGGAGCGGTAGCACCGCCGGTTGAAGCTGAAGAAGCCCTGCTAACTTCGCCCCCTCCCTGAAAGGAGGAATCTGCCCTCAGTTCCTCGGCTTCCAAATCACCCCTGGTGGGTTTCTTTCCCAGGAGGGTTGACTCAACCTCGGTGTCAAAAGTTACGGGAATAGTACTAACAACACGGTAAGTTTTTTCAATAACGGCATTTTTAAAGGAAATGAAACCGATAACAAAGAGGTGTATTAAAATGGAAAGGCATAGGGAAAACAGATCGAGCAGTTTACCTTCAAACACCGGGAACTTCCTTTAAGTTTGGAGCGGGCGACGGGACTCGAACCCGCGACCCTCAGCTTGGGAAGCTGATGCTCTACCACCTGAGCTACGCCCGCCCTTTACGGATTAATATTTTATTCCGCAACCCCGTCCCCTGCAACCGGCAGGTTCAAAGTCCTGCCAAGACTTCCAAACGGCAAAATCAAAATTTTAAAACTCACCGGTGGGTCTAACAATGGGAGAAGTTTTTCTTCTTTTTCTGTAGTAGAAATATTCCAAAATAAAAGAAGCCACGAACAGCAATAAGTTAGTAAGAAAAGTAAGTTTGTTGCTTTTAAACTGGAATACAAAAATTTCAACTGCAACAAAAGTTATCACCATTAAGTTAAAGAAGATTAAACCTCTGTTACCGCCAACGCTGTCCGCAAGCTTCAGGTGGGAAAAGATAACCCCGATGTAAATTACCGTTGTTATGAGACTTATCATGGAAGCCACGGAAGTAATGTCAAAGAAGAGGGCGAAGAAAAGCCCTAACCCGCAGGTCAGGTAAAGCCCCGTGTGCTTTCCCATCCACCTTTTTTCGACAAGAAATCCGGGAGCAGGTATGTAACCGTCCCTCATAAGGGCATAGGAGGCGTTTGCCCCGGTATATATGGTTGCGTTGAGCGCCGAAGTTATGCTTACCAAAGCTCCGAAGCTCAATAAAAAAAATCCAAATTTACCAAGAATTGGCTCGGCTGCAACTGCAAGGGCATTTTCGGCATACTTGGCAATCTCATCCGCCGGAAGTGCTCCCAGTGCCGCTATCGACACAGAAACGTAAACGGCCATGACAAGCAGAATGCTGATAAAGATAGCCCTCGGAACATTTAAGCCCGGATTCTCTATATTTTCGCTTACATTTGTTATTAATCCGAATCCCATATAGGAAAGGAAGAAAATTACGGATGCCGCCAGGATTCCGGTTATTGTATAACTCGAAACGTGAACTTTCAGGTATTCAGGATGGAGAACAGAGAGTCCAGCTACAACAAACAGGAAGAGAATCGCGAGTTTTAATACAACTATCCAGAACTCGAGCCTCCCAACCGCTCTTGAACCACCAAAATAATTAATCGCACCGAAGAAAGAAATGACCAAAACTTCCACAATTGTGTGGATAACTTCGTAGTTAATGTGGATAAGTGGGAGAAAATAACCTGCAAAACTGATAGCAAATAAGGCTATCGAAATAACGTAGCTGAACCACATGAGAACGGAAAGAGAACCAACCACCGGAGAATCCCCAAAAGCTTTCTGTATAAAGGCTATCGGTCCAGCATTTGAGACAAACCTTGCCCCCATCTTGCCGTAAGAATAACCGACCATAAGGGCGTAAATACCGCTCAAAATAAAAGCAAACGGAAGGACATTTCCGGCCACCTTCACTCCTTCGCCGAAAATCGAGAAGATGCTCGCACCTATCATTGTCCCGACGGCCATTGCAACAGCCTCTTTGAGGCTGAGCTTGCTTCTCTCCATTTGGTATCCTTCAATGAGGAGGTGAAGGTTGAAATGTTGAAGTTCAGACAGAAGGTGGACACCTTACAATAACATTTGAACACCACAAAAAGGAGGTGTCCACCGATGAAAAGATTAAAGAACTTCAAAGGAACACCCCTCCATATCTCAAGCACAAATAC
>JAMORC010000051.1 GCA_027063785.1 Desulfurobacteriaceae bacterium | reverse complement strand
CTGAGAGAAGAAATTGCTGAGAAGTATTTGAAACGAGATGAATGGCTTTCACATCACAACAAGCTTGAAGCCCAAATGATGAGGAAGCTTGAAAGAATTGAAGAGTTGCTGCGAGGTGGAAAGTGAAACTGGAAGCACAAGTCAAAGGCTTAATACTCCAATTTTTAGAGAAAATGTATCCGGACGGTTTAACCATAAAGTTCATAGAGGCTCTCCTGTATGACTGGGGAATTTTTTGCCCTGAAGAGGAACTTCTCAAAAAACACGTGAACTACTTAATTTCAAAAGGCTACGTAGAAGCTCACGAGGTAGAACTGCCCGCTCCTCTTTCAAAGGTCAAAAAAATCAGACTTACTACAAAAGGGAAAGCTCTCCTTTCCGGAGAGTTTATTGACTCCAACGTTTCCTTAGAGGTATGAATGGGAAGAAGACATTCACTTGACAGATTCCCGGAAGCCAAAAAGAAAGCCCTTGAGCTTTACAAAGAGGGCAAAAGCATAAGGGAAATTGCAGAGCAGATAAGAATAGAGTTCCCCGTTGAAGTTTCAAAGTCCTCCATTCACAGGCTAATCAAAAGATATGAAGGAGTCCTGAAAGCCGCTGAAGTAGAGGTTGCAGGTTCAGAAACAGACCTCATGGCACACTCTCAAGCCCTGACCAAAATTGCTAACGCCATGGCTTACGAAGTCCTTGCAGAGTGGCAAGAAAAGGGTGAAATCACCGGCGAAAAGTTTAAAGCCCTCCTTGACCTCCTTTCTACCACCTCAAGCGTAGCTAAAACAACCGCTCAGATAGAAAGGATTAAAACCCAACTCATCCAGCACGCTGAAAAACTGATGGAAAGAATAACAAAAGCCGTAGAAAGAGCAGTCCCCGACGAAGAGACCCGCCTCAAAGTTCTTATAGAAATTAGAAAGGAACTTGAAGCATGAGCTGGAAAAGCAAAGGATTTGAAAGGGCTTTTACAAGGATAGAACAAGAACTACCTAAAAGCGACCCTGAAAGGGAAGAGAGAGTAAAAAGAGCAAGCGAAGATTTCTGGTTCTTCTGCTATTACTACCTTCCCCACTACTTCTCTTCCCAGCCGGCTGAATACCATAAGTTACTCGTAGAAATCATTAACACCGAAAAAGTAACTCATCAACAAATAGAAAGATTAAAAACTTTCATCAACTCTAAATACCACAACCTTTTAAAGCCGATTCCCAAACTTGAGGGACTGGTTGATGTAGAACCGAGAGAACATGCCAAATCTACCCGTATGTCCCTTGCCTATCCCCTCTGGCGAATTCTTACCGAAAAGTCGCGCTTCATCCTGCTCATGTCGGCATCCCAGGAAATGGCGAACCTATTCCTTGAAAACATAAAGGCAGAACTTGAAGAAAACGAAAGATTAATAGAAGACTTCGGGGAGCAAAAAGGAGAGAAGTGGAAAAGCGACTTCATAGTTCTGAAAAACGGAGGAGCAATAGTCAGCAAAGGAGCAGGCTCCTCCATGAGAGGAATCCGCTACCGCCAGCACCGTCCCGACCTTGTAATAGCAGACGACATTATGAAAGACGACCTTGCCAACTCACCTACACAGAGAGACAAACTATATAGATGGTTTAAGCGCGTTGTAATGGCTCTCGGCAAAGACGCCTTCATAGTTGTGGTAAACACAATCTTCCACAATGACGACCTTCCGTCCCGCCTTTTAAAAGAGATAGAAGAAGGCTCCCTACCAGGATGGTTGGGACTCAGATTCTCTGCAATTCTTGAAAATGGAGAACCTCTCTGGAAAGAACGCTGGAGTCTAAAAGACCTTGAAAAGAAAAAACTTGCCCTCGGTTCTGTCCACTTTTCAACCGAATACCTCAACGAACCGCTAAGTGATGAAGACATGGTATTCAATCCCGACTGGTTCATCTACTACAAACCTAAAGAGATTGAAGAAAAGCTTGCAAAAGGGAAACTTGAAATCATAACGGCAGTTGACCCTGCTACCGGTAAAAGCACGGGAGACTACTCCGCAATAGTAACCGTAGGCAAAGACATAGAAACTGGAATCCTTTACGTCCTAGACGCCTTCGGGGAGAAGATTTCAGACCTTAAACTCATAGACAAAATTATCGAGAAATACTTGGCTTTCAAGCCCCGCAGGATAATCTTTGAAGAAGTTGTCTTTCAGGAAATTTACAAAAATCAGGTAATGAGGGAAGCCAGCAAACGTGGAGTCCACCTTCCGATTAAAGGAATAAAACCTAAAGTTTCAAAAGAACTCCGAATTCAAAAGCTCTCCCCTCTTGTAGAAAACGGACTACTGCGATTCAAGGAGAACCAGAAACTGCTGATAGAGCAACTAATAGAATTCCCCAAAGGTGCCCACGATGACTTGCCAGATGCTTTGGCTTTCGCAGTTGATGGCTTTGAAAAAGCTCCAAACTTCATCTTCAAGGGGGTAAAGTTCCCATGGCTGTAAACTTTGACCTTGATTATCGGTTTCTTAAAGACTCTTACACCGGAAGAGGTGGCTACCTTGACGGAAGATATTTAATAAAGTTTCCAAACGAAAGTGATGAAAAGTTCAAAAACAGAAAAGAATATTCTCCTTTCTTTAACTTCTGCAAGAAAATTGTTGACTCAATAGTAGGGCATGTCTTTAAGAAATCCCCGATAAGAAAGCTTGACGATTCCCTCTGGTATGAAACCTTTACAAACAACACCGACCGCCGTGGGACATACATAGACGATAAAATGTCTCAACTTCTCAAACTCACCCTTATTAATGGCGTGATTTTCATAATCGTTGATAAGCCAAGGCTTATCGTAGAAACCGCCCAAGAAGAAAAAGAATTCGGCATTTTCCCTTATATGACTTTCAGGAAACCAACCCAACTTATTGACTATTCAATAGACGAGTTTGGTAACCTGACACACATTGCTTTCAAAGAAGTCAATCCAGAAGACCCCACAAAACCTATATACCGCAAATACACCAAAAATGAATGGTTCATAGCAGATGATGAACAGTTCTCAAAAATAAGAGACCATGGAGAACATAAACTTGGAGTAGTTCCTGTAATTCCCTTTACCGTCACTCAGCTTGAAGACGACGAGCTCCTTGCTACACCATTCATCCTTGAAATAGCAAGGCTCCAAAAAGACTTTTACAACGTCGTAAGCGAGTTACGAACCATCCTAAGAGATAACACATTCCCAGTTCTGACTTTCCCTGTGAAAGGAGATTCTGAAATAGAAGCTCTTAAAAACCAGGGACTTATCCTTTCTACAAACAATGGACTCCTCTATAATGCAGAAGCTGGAGCAAAACCAGAGTTTATAGCTCCGCCGTCGGACCCTGCCCAAATCTATTGCCACGACCCCCTAAATCACTGGACAACTGAAGCGACAGATTAGACAATCTCATAAGGGGGTCAAAATGAGAAAGAGAAAGTACTGGACAGCCGAAGAGAAACTACAGGCAATCATGTACGTAGA
>JAMORC010000050.1 GCA_027063785.1 Desulfurobacteriaceae bacterium | reverse complement strand
AGAAGTCAGAAAGAAAGATAAAGAAAGGAGAAGAAAGCTTAGTTCTCCGCCTGGTAAGAACTCCCGATATCCTGAAGGAAATCGGAAGGTTAAAGAAAAAAGGACAAGTTGTAGTTGGATTTGCAGCGGAAACGGAAAACCTTCTGGAAAATGCCGAAAAAAAACTTAAGGTGAAAAACCTCGATGCCGTAGTCGCAAACGACGTTAAAAAAGGCATTTTCGGAAGCGATAAAACATCGGTTTCTCTGATAACGAAAGGGAAAGGTATAGAGCTGGAGGGGACAAAAGAAGAAGTAGCCTTTGAAATACTCAGGTTCATTGCCGAGCTTGCCCGTAACAGGTAAGACGATAGGCCGATTCAACTCTTTAGCTCCAGTGCCTTCCGGAAGCAACTTCAACGGTCAGAGGAACTGAAAGCCTGACAGAATTTTCCATCACTTCCTTTACGGCTTCCTTAACATCATCCACTTTATCCTCGGGAGCTTCCACCACCAGCTCATCGTGAACCTGCAATACCATATAGGCTCCCATTCTTTCAAGCTCCGGATAGAGCTTCACCATTGCAAGCTTCATTACATCCGCTGCTGTCCCCTGAACCGTAGCGTTGACGGCCGCCCTTTCGCCGAAGCTCCTCAAATTCGCGTTCTTCGATTTAAGCTCCGGAAGAGGCCTGATCCTCCCAAGCAGCGTTCTGACATACCCTTTCTCATAAGCCTCTTCAAGCGTCCTGTCAATGTACTCCTTAACACCCCTAAAGGTCTCAAAGTAGCGCTCTATATATTCCCTGGCCTCATCCAGAGGTATCCCGAGTCTCTCAGAAAGCCCCTTAGGACTCATTCCGTAGATAATCCCGAAGTTTACAGTCTTCGCCACCCTCCTGAGTTCCTCACTAACTTCATCAACGCCGAAAAGGTGCCTTGCAGTTTCAGCATGAATGTCTTTTCCTTTCCTGTAAGCCTCTATAAGCTTTTCGTCTCCCGAAAGATGAGCAAGAATCCTAAGCTCCACCTGAGAATAGTCAGCCCAAACTAAAACGTAACCTTCCGGAGCAGTGACGGCATACCTGATCCTCTTCGATATATCATCGGACACGGGAAGGTTCTGAAGGTTCGGGTCGGCAGAAGAAAGCCTCCCCGTAGCAGTTGCAGTTTGGAGAAAGCTGGTATGAACCCTTCCTTCACTATCCGCATGCTTCAGTATTCCCCTTACAAAAGTTCCGTAAAGCTTTGAAAGCTTCCTGTATTGAAGGAGAAACTTAGCAATCTCGTATCCTTCAAGGGCTAAGTAAGTTAAAGTCTCAACATCCGTGGAGTAGCCGGACTTCGTCTTTTTCAAAGGTTTTAAGCCTAACTCCTCAAAAAGGATCTTTGAAAGCTGTTTCGGAGAATCAACGTTAAATTCCCTACCGGAAATTCTGTAAATCTCGCCCTTAAGCCTCTCTATTTCCTCCAGCAGTTCTTTACCGAAGGATTCCAGGTATTCGGTATCAAACAGTACCCCCCTCTTCTCCATCTTATACAGAACGTAGGAAAGAGGATATTCGACCTCATAGTAAAGTTTCTCCAATCCCTTCCTTCTCAACTCTTTTAGGAATTCCCTTCCCATCTCAACAACGTAGTGTGAATATTCCTCAATTTTCTCCAGCTCCGGAATTTTCAAAAACTCCTGAAGCAGCGCTTTTAAAGAGTAATCCTTTCTCAAAGGATTCAGGAGATAAGCAATGAGGGAAAGGTCAACCAAAGGAAGCTTCCTGACTTCATCTCCGAGTCTGTGGTAAAGCTTTTTCACGTCAAAGGTATAAACCTTTCCTGCCGGAGACAGTAAACCTGTAATCTCATCAAACCCCACACGACAGTAGCCCTTTCCAACGGCAACTATAGGATCAGCGTCGTGAATTAAAACCGCTTCGGGCCTACTAAACAGATCAAACCCGGAAAGCCTCTCCCTAAGCTCTTCCTTCGAAATCTCCCTGCCCTTCTCAACTTCCGGCTGAGGAAACTCGAGGTCGGGAAAGAGCTTCTTCAGCTCATTCAAAATACTCCTCATCTCAAGTTCGGTAAGAAGCCTACCCAAGCACTCACCGTCAGGCTTTCTGACTTTCAGCTCCTTCAGGGAAATCTCCAGGGGAACATCAGTCCTTATCCTCGCAAGCTCACGGCTCAGGAAAGCCTGATCTCTGAACTTTTCCAGAATTTCCCTCCTCTTGGGCGTAAGCTTACCGAGATTTTCGTAAAGATTCTCAAGAGAACCAAACTCGGAAATCAGCTTAAGGGCTGTTTTCTCTCCTATTCCGGGAACTCCCGGTATGTTGTCTATGGAATCCCCCGACAGGCCGAAGAGGTCGGGAATCTGATGGGGTTCTATCCCGTACTCTTTCCTGAATCCCTGAAGGTCATACAACTTCTCTCCTTTCGGAGATACCGAAAGGATCGAAACGTTCTCATCTATCAACTGCCTCATATCCTTATCGGGAGTTACGATTACAACTTTTACTCCCTCCTGTGAAAACCTCTTTGCCAAAGTTCCCAACAGATCATCAGCCTCAAACCCTTCTTTCTCCAAAACCTTTACTCCGAAGCACTTTAAAAACTCCTTTATATAGGGAAGCTGAACTTTAAAGTCGTCAGGAGCAGGCTTCCTGTTTGCTTTGTATTCCTCCATCATTTTCGTTCTAAAAGTCTTCTTGCCGACATCAAAAGCAACAGCCGCAAACTGCGGCTTCAAATCCCTGTAGAGCTTCAAAAACATCCTTATAAATCCGTAAACCGCATTGGTAGGGAAACCCTTTGAAGTCGAAAGTCCTCTTATAGCGTAATAGGCCCTGTAGGCCAGGCTTGTACCGTCAAAGAGAAATACTTTTTTACTCTCCATCTTGATCTCCGACTATAATTTCAAAAGCTTTTGTCACATCACCGGCACCTAGGGAAAGAAAAACGTCTCCGGGCTTCAGTACCCTTTTTAAGAGATTACAGGCAGACTCTAAACTCCCGCAGTAAACAGCACCGCATTCCTCTGCCAGCTTTTTGGCACTCACCCCTTCAATCGGCTCTTCTCCCGCCGAGTAGATATCACAGATATAAAGGTTCTCTATTTCGCTCAACACCTTTACAAACTCCTTCCACAAGTTCTTTGTTCTTGAGTACCTGTGGGGTTGAAAAAGGACAACAAGCCTTCTCCCGGGAAAAGAACTCCTAAGAGCAGCATACGAAACCTCTATCTCTGTCGGATGGTGACCGTAATCGTCAACAAAGGTCACGCCGTTTACCGTCCCCTTTAGCTCCATTCTCCTACTGGCATTTCTGAATTCCTCAAGTCCCTCGGCAACTTCTTTAAAAGGAATACCCGCTTCCAGAGAAACGCCAACTGCAGCAAGCGCATTAAGGACATTATGCCTGCCGGGAACGTTAAGCTTCACCCTTCCGAGCTTTTCTCCCCTGAAGTAAACATCAAATACCGTCCCAAGCCCAACAGGAGTAAGGTCTGCAGCGTAAAAGTCCCACTCCGGAGACAGACCGTAAGTGAACTTCCTTTTATAAACCTCCGGAATCAGCTCCCTTACCCTTTTACACTCTCCGCAGAGGAAGACCCTGCCGTAAAAGGAAACCTTGTTGGCAAACTCCTTAAAGGCTTCTTTAAGCCTCTCAATACTGCCGTAGTAATCAAGGTGATCAGCATCTATGTTTGTTATAACCGAAATTGTCGGAGTTAGCTTTAAAAACGTTCCGTCACTCTCATCGGCCTCGGCCACCAACCATTCTCCATCACCCTGAACGGCATTAAGCCCTCCGAGGAAAGAGAGCCTCCCGCCGACAAGAATTGTCGGATTAAACCCCGCCCTGTGAAACACCTTTGCTATCATTGAGCTGGTCGTTGTTTTACCGTGAGTACCTGCAACGGCAACCCCTTCCTTAAACCTCATAATGTCAGAAAGAATATCAGCCCTCGGTATTACAGGAATCCCCAACCTCCTGGCCTCAACAATCTCCGGATTGTTCTCCTTAACGGCCGAAGAGTGAATGAGGATATCCGCCCCTCTTACGTTTTCCGACTTGTGCCCTATATAAACCGGTATCCCTACTTCCCTGAGCTTTTTCACCATAGCTCCTTCTTTCAAATCAGAACCCTGAACCTCATAGCCTTTTCCCTTCAACACGAGGGCTATACCCGACATTCCAATTCCGCCTATTCCCACTATATGAATTCTCAAGTCTCCTCCCGGGAATTGACATTGACCGCTTAATATATCAACTTAAAGCAAATCCAAATTAGGAGTTAAGGAGAGAAGATGCCAATTCTGCTCGAGGGAATTTTAGAGGGAAAACGATTTCAGAGAGAAATAAAAAAACTCGGCCTGAGAAAGCACGACATAAAGGAAACGTATGTTGCAAACGGGAAAACTCTTATTTTTCTCAAAGATGAATCTCTCTGTAAGGTCTATCCAGAACTGATCCCCGACCAAGAAACAGTAAAGGAGATAACAACCGTTCACAGGTATGTTGAAAAGTTTAAATACCTGATAGACCTCGAAAGAATTGCCGAAATAGAAGTTCAGGAAAACGAGATAAGGAGGCTTTCGGGAAGAGAAAGGGAACTTCTCGGCAGAGCTATCCTCGACCTAAAGGGAACAAAAGCCGGAACTAAGTTTCACCTCCACCTGGTAAGGTTCTGGAGGGAAAAACCCATAGAAACGGAAATCTCAACCGGAGATGTTGTCCTCGTCAGCAAAGGCAACCCGTTAAAGAGCGATTTACTGGCAACGGTCGTAAAAATCACCGAAAAGACAATAACAGTGGCTTTTGACAACCGCCCACCCAACTGGGTTTACAAAAAAGGAGTCAGGATCGACCTTTACGTCAACGACGTGACGTTTAAGAGAATGGAGGAAAACCTTGAGGAAGTCAGGCACGCCGTAGGCAGGCAGAGGGAACTGAGGAACGTAATACTCGGACTGAAGAATCCCCCCAAAGCTACTGCCGTCCCGTTTGAAGCCGTTGACAAAAGGCTCAACGAAACACAGAGGTTAGCCGTAAGTATGGCCCTGGGATCCCGCGACTTTTACCTCATTCACGGTCCCCCCGGAACAGGGAAAACAAGCACGATAACGGAACTTATCGTCCAGCTGGTTAAAAGGGGAAAGAAAGTCCTTGCCACTGCCGACTCTAACATCGCAGCCGACAACATCCTCTTGAACCTTTCGAAGTACTCCGACCTAAAGCTTGTCAGGATAGGCCACCCGGCCAGGGTATTGGAAGAACTTGAAAGGTATTCAATATTTGCCCTCTATGAAGAACACGAGAAGAGCAAAAAGGTAAAGGAGGGCTGGGAGAAGGTAAAGGAGCTGATAGAAAAAAGAGACAAGTTTACAAAGCCGACACCGCAGTTCAGACGGGGGATGAGCGACGAAGAAATAGTTTACTTCGGCAGAAAAGGAAAAAGCTTTAGGGGTGTTCCAAAGAAAGTAATGAAATCGATGGCGCAGTGGATACTCGCCAACTATGAAATTGACGTGAGAATCAAAGCACTTAAGGAAATGGAAGCCCACATACTCAGGGAAATCATAGAAAACGCCGATGTCGTTATCTCTACCAACTCGATGGCCCGGTCGGAACTCCTTCTCGATTTCCACTTCGACGTGGCAGTAATTGACGAAGGAAGTCAGCAGGTAGAACCGTCAACGCTTATCCCCATAATGAAAGCTGATCAGTTCTACATTGCCGGAGACCACAAACAGCTTCCTCCGACAGTCGCCAGCGAAGATGCGAAAGAGCTTGAAAAGACGTTATTTGAGAAGCTCATAGAACAGCACCAGCACCTCTCCACGATGCTTGAAGTCCAGTACAGAATGAATGAAAAGATAATGGAGTCTCCAAACAGGGAGTTCTACGACGGAAAACTGAAGGCGGCAGACCAAGTAAAGAATCACACGCTGGCAGACTTTAAGCTCTCGAAACCGGCAAAGTTTGAAGCAATCCTTGATCCCTCCCTTCCCATCGGTTTTATCGATACCTCTGAGATTAACGCCTATGAATTTCAGCCCGAAGGATCGACTTCATACGAAAACTTCGAAGAGGCAAAGGTGGCCGTCGAAATCGCCCTCGAACTTCACAAAATGGGACTGGACAGGCATGATATCGGAATAATCACCCCTTACGCCGCCCAGGTGAAGCTGATAAAACAGCTCCTTTTAGAAAAAGAGTTCAAGGTGGAGGTCAACTCGGTCGACGGCTTCCAGGGAAGAGAAAAAGAAGTGATAATTGTCAGCTTTGTACGGTCAAACGATTTCGGGGAAATAGGTTTTCTAAAGGACTTGAGAAGGCTTAATGTTGCCATAACGAGACCGAGGAGAAAGTTGATTGCAATAGGAAACAGAAAAACTTTATCCTCGCACGACACCTATAAACGCTTCATCGAATACATAGAGAATAACGGGAAGGTTATAGGCCTTAGCTAGAGCGGTCAAACAGCCACCGCTCTCTCTTCAACGGGTTTAAGATCATCAAACCAGCCGGCGTCGGGAGTAAGAAGCCTCTTAAAGAGCTTTCCGACCTTTTTGGGGTTTTTTGCCTGATGGTATTTGAGGTAAATCTCGTTTCCGATTATGCCCACTATTTCTATCTTACCGGTCTTATGGGACATTATGTATCTGAACCTCTTTGCATGACCGTCAAGTCTCTGTTTTGCCCCTTCAACTATTTCATATCCCCTTTTCAAGGGAACCTGGAAGTGGGTTTTTACCCTCTTAACGGGACGACACTGGAAAACGTAGTAAGGAATAACTCCGGCAGAGGTTATCTCCTTCATTAAAGTAGCAAGTACATCGGGATCGTCGTTAACTCCCTTCAGCAGAACCGTCTGGTTGCTCACGGGAACACCGCTCCTTATGAGGGAATCAACGGCCCTCCTGGCTTCAGGCGTTACCTCTCTCGGGTGGTTAAAATGGGTAACTAAGTAAACGCGTCTCTCGGGCCGTGAATACCTGCTGAAGACCTCAAGGAGTTTTGAATCCTCATAAATCCTCATCGGATAGAAGACGGGAACCCTGCTGCCGAACCTTATAAACTTCAGGTGTTCGATTTTTGATAGCTCCGAAAGGAAATACTCTATAACGTCAGTGGGGAGAACTAATGGATCTCCTCCGGATATAAGAACGTTCGTTATTTCCGGGTGCTCCTTAATGTACTCAACTGCCCTGTCAAACAGCTTAACAGTCTCATTTGTAGGAATTCCCACCATCCTCTTCCTGAAGCAGTGACGGCAGTAACCCGCACACCTATTTGTAACCAAAAGAAGAACTGTTTCCCGGTATTTATGCTGAAGTCCCGTTAAAACGGTATTCTCTTTCTCACCGCTGGTATCGTAAGAACCGGAAAGGTCAAGCTCATCAAGGCTCGGGAATATTATCTGCTTTACGGGATCGTTCGGATCACTCCAGTTTATAAGTGAAGCGTAGTAATCTGGTATAAACATCGGGTGCTTCTCTATAACTTTTTTAAGCTTCTTCTTCTCCTCTCCGGAAATTTCAACCCCAAAATGCCTTTCTATTTCTTCAATTGTTTTAAAGCCGGGAATTTGCATAAGTCCACTCCTGTAATAAGGTTTTAAATGAAAAATAGCTAAAGCCTTCAGAAACTCTCGGCATGAAAGCGTTGTGATAAAATATATTCCGGACGAGGCGGAAATGGCAACATACAAAGTGACCTTACTGACCCCGGACGGAGAGGTAATAGAGGAACTGGTGGAAGCAGAAAATGAAGAGGAACTGCTACGCCGCTACCTCAATACAGACCTGCTCCTCTTAGACTACAAAAAAGACCGGCTAAAGCCCTTCCTAAAGGATTTTACATTATCTTCAGTTTCAGTAGAAGAACTGGCAGATTTCTGCTTCTACGTAGGCAGGGCATTGGAAATGGGAATACCGATACTGGAGGTACTTGAGGATATTGAAAAGAGTTCAAGGCACCCAAAGCTTAGAAATGCCGTAGCCAGAGTAAAAGAAAAACTTATGGCCGGTTCACCCCTATCAGAGGCCATGGCCGTAGAGAAAGTGTTTCCACCCCAGCTTGTTGGATTGGTAAAGATCGGCGAAAATTCGGATGCCCTACCACAGATTTTCCTTAACTACGCCCGTTACCTGGACTGGCTCTCAAAGCTAAGAAAAGAGGTCAAACAGGCCTTATCATACCCCGCTTTTGTTTCCCTGGTTATGGTTGGTGTTATAGCAATAATGTTCGGGTACATAATTCCGCAAATCATCCCGGCACTTGAAGCCCTGGGGCTAAAAGAATATCCCCTTCCTACAAAAATTTTGCTCTGGAGCGGAAAGTACGTTCCACTCTACTGGAAACAGGCGATCTTTACTATTATCGCTATCCCCATTTCTTTCTCTCTTCTCATAAAACATTCAAAAAAGTTACAGTACCACTGGGATAGACTAAAGCTAAAAATTCCTTACATAGGAGAAATCCTACTCAAATCAAGCCTTTCTCGGGACATAAGGGCAATAGCAGAAATCTACAGAAGCGGAGGAACAATCCTCTCAGCCCTTGATATAGTTATAAACAGCGTAGAACAGAACCTTTACATTAAAGAAAAATTTGACCTCGTTAAAACCTTTATACTGAACGGAGATATGCTATCGACCGCCATGGAAAAGTCCGGATTCTTCCCCCACACTGTCGTCAGGATGGTAAAGCTCGGAGAATCTACGGGAAGCTTTGATGAAACTCTTAACAGGGTTGCGACCTTCTTTGAAGACGACATGAGGCGTAGAATTGAAGCAATGACGGTCCTTATCGAACCGGCCCTTCAACTTGTTCTCGGTTTAGTATTAGGGATAATAGCCCTGGGTATCCTAATTCCGGTCTATAACACAATTTCCTCCATGGGAATGAGATGAAAAAAGTTTTCGGGGAAATCGACCTCAGCGGGAACCTCAGGTTAATCGAAGGTAAGACAGAGAAGAAAACAAACCTCAAGGACTTTGATAAACAAGAAAGGCTTATCGCCGCACTAACCTCAAGTAGGACAATAGACAGAGTTTACAGATTCCCACGCATAAAGGGAAAACAGTTAGATCTCGCGCTCAGACAGAAGCTGATAAAAGACCTTGAGTACATAGCAGACATTAATGAACTTCAGTTCGTCTTCTCTACGTATCCGGTTAAAGACGGGGTTCAAGTTCTTGTATCCCTCATACAGAGGGATTTACTCGATGAGTTTAAAGAATTCAAAGCCCTTACTTTCTCCTCCCAGGTTATAGCAAAATTCATACATCAACAGAAAATTAATGGGACATTCCTGCTTATTCATGTATTTGAAGACGACTTTATAACCCTAGTGTTCAAAGAGGGTACAGTTGACTACGTCCGAACCTTTACCACTGGAGAGTCAGTAGACGGAGCCATTGAACTCACTAAAGAGTACTACAAAGAGCAGAAAAAAACTGAAATAGGCGAAATTTTCTTCTCAGGAATATCGAGCTTAAACTCCTCCTTTGAAGTCAAACCTATCTCATCATTAGTAAAGAAGGGCGTGAAAAATGTCGAGTTTTTCGTACCATTTGCACTTAAGAGAACAGCTCCTCCCTTCTTATACCAAAGAAAAGCTCTAAAACCCGAACACTTCTTAATTTCAGCCTCTGTTATTTCAATAATTCTAACCGGCAATCTAATATCCATCAACAACAACCTAAGTTCAGAAATCGAAAGATTAAAACTTCAAAGTGACAAACTGGAAAATTTAATAGCCGAAGCAGAAAGTTCACTGACCAAAATAGAAAAATCTCTTAAAGAAAAGAGGAAATTTTTAGAATCTCCCAGGGTCAGATATATTCAGAATCTCAAAAGACCTTCTTTCCAGGAGTTCCTATCTTCACTAGAACAACTGAATCTACTTAATACCTACATCCTATCCTTCAACCTTGAAAACGATCAATGCCGTTTACTGCTGATAACTCTAAACAGTGAAACACAAACCGACGTTAAACAAATCCTAAATCTCCTGCAGAAAAATCGGTACATTTCCAAAGTTAAGCTTCTTAATGTAAAGGAGAACGACTCAAATTACGTATCGCTGTTCCAGATCGGGCTAAAGAGGCTTAATTATGAACTTCCAAGCAAGTAAACTTTCAAAAAGTATGGCCTTATCAACAGCGCTTTTTGTTGTTTCGCTAACCGTTATGGGTTACTTTGCATTCAAATTAAAGAATAATACTGAACTAAAAGAACAGATGGAAACCAGAATCTCAAATCAAAAAAGAAGACTGCGCTCGACCGAAACCGAACTTAAGGACTATAGAGACAAACTAAACGAGGCAGAAAGGCAGATCAGACAGGTTAAACTCCGCAGTGACCTCCTATTTAAATATGCTTCTCCCGTTGAGTTCGGACACAAACTTTCCGAACTTGCGATAAAAAGTCAAGTGGAGGTAAAAAAGCTCGAGCTCGGAGAAATCAGGGATAGTAAAACCGGGTGCAGGTTCATAGAAGGAAACTTCACTTTAGACGGAGATGAGAAAAATATTTTTAGGTTCCTAAATCAAATCAAATCATTACCTTTGGACTACCGGAAAGTTCAACTTTACAAGCCAAAATCCTTACTACACCTTGAATTAAGCTTCCGAATACTGGAGAAGGAATGAAAGGGTTAGTTACAGTTATTCTCCTGGTAACTCTATCAACAACCAGTTCTAAAGCAGATCTCTTCTACCCCCTGTCAGCCCTCGAAAAACAAAAGGAGAAAAGGGAAGAGCTCATCAAGCCCACCCTCTCTGGCATAATATTAGGCAAAGAGACTTTCGCCATAATAAACGGAAAGATAGTTAAGCCCGGTGATAGGGTCGGGAAATGCATTGTAGAGTCCATAGAACCAAAGAATCAGGTAGTCAGGCTGAAATGCGGGGTAAAGAGCATAGATATTAGAATAGATTTGCTCGGGAGAGACGGAAATGAGAATCAAGATTAATCTTTTAACATGCTTAGTTTTGTTCAGTCTAACAGGATGCTATACGAATAAACCCGTTAAAACCAGCAGCTTGGAGATAAAAAAGGAAGAAAATAAGAAAATTAATCTTAAAATAGAACCCATACCTGTTATGCCCCCTACGTTAAAGGAGTTAACCAGCATAGAATCAGAAAAGCCAATTTCTTCTACGCTGATTACCCTCTCTTTCGACGGGGTCGATCTATCTCAGGCTCTCCTAACCATTGCAAAAGCCACGGGGTTTAACGTAGTAATTCCGCCTGACGTAAAAGGAAAAGTCTCCATTGAACTGAAGAATGAAGCTCTCGACAATAGTTTAAAGGCACTACTGTCCCCCTACGGTTACAGCTACAAAATAGACGGAAACACAATCTTTATAATTTCTAAAGTTACCAAAGTCTTTCATATAAAGACACCTCCAGGCCAAAGGCAGTTCGAATCAAGCGTAGAATCGACCATCGGAGGAAGTAGTGAAAGCGAATCCGGAACGGGAGCTGTATCAGGTTCAGCAACTATGTCCGTAAAGAACAACTACAGCTATGAGTTTTGGGCAAACATTGAGAATATAATCAGGTCTATCATTCAGAATGACAAAAGTGCCTCCTACTCACTGGAACCAGTTACAGGAACTCTGGTAGTTACCGGCAAACCCCAAACTGTCGAAAAAGTAGGCCGCTTTATAGCTAAAATAAATAATCTATCACAAAGGCAGGTCTTAATAGAAGCAAAGATAGTAGAAGTCAAACTCAACAGTAAACATAAGTTCGGAATTGACTGGAAGTACCTCCTTTCCGGAACTAACGACCCGGACAAGTACTTTCACGTAATTAACCCGTACTCCTCACAAAGTAACACAGTAGAGCTGAAAGTTATGAAATTTAAAAATACGCTTAACGTTATACTGCAGGCTCTCTCAATTTTCGGTGAAGTGAAAATCCTTTCCTCTCCCAGGATTATGGCAATCAATAACCAGCCGGCTATTATAAAGGTAGGAAAAGATTACTTAGCAATATACCAGAGCCAGGCAACCTCTACAACATCCACGGGCGGTCAAGTAGTATCTACGATTTCAACAGAGGGTATAACAACTGAAACAATTCTAACGGAAGGTATCACCCTTACCATACTTCCCAAGATAGAGGATGACAAAACCGTTATACTTAATATAACTCCTGCCGTAAGCTCGCTTGATGAACCCATTGTTTCTTCATCCGTCACCGGCAGGTTTGCTAACAGAATTTATTCAATAAACGTAAGACAACTCAACACCGTAGTAAAAGTTAGAAGTGGAGAAACTGTAGTATTAGGAGGACTTATAACAGAAAGGAAATCTTCCGAAACCCAGGGAGTTCCCTTATTGCAGGACATTCCACTTTTCGGAAAAGCATTCAAATCAAAAAGTGATATCTCCCAGAAAGTCGAACTTGTTATTATGCTTACTCCCAAAGTGGAGATAGGAAATGAAACCGATTAAAATTCTTACATTAATAGTGATGTTCTTAAGTTCCTTTTTTCCAAAAGTTTATGCAAAAGAATGTTACGTTCAAGTTGCCTCATTTAAAAACGGATCAAAAGCCGAAAAGTTACTCAAGGAGTTCGACAAAAAAGCTTTTATAATAAAAGTTAACGTAAAAGGAAAAGAAGTCTACGCCGTGAGGCTCGGTCCATTTAAAGACAGTCTTGAATGCAAATCAGCCGCAGAAAAGGTAAAAAAAGAGCAAGGGCTTAAACCAATGATAATTTGGAGCAACAGGAATTACATATTATCGCACCTTTTCAAAGGGAAAATTTCTGATAAGAACTACGACAATTCCGAAAAGACCCTAAATAAAGCTCAAAACCGTATAACAAGCAAAGTCTCAGATAAAAGCTACATCATTTTGCTGGAAAAGGCAAAAGTTTGCATAGGAAGGCGTGACTGCAAAAATGCCGTTAAATACCTGAAAGAAGCCATAAAGAGAAATCCCGATAATCCTTTGCTATACGTATATTTGGGCTATGCTTATATTCACCTTAACCTATACGTCGAAGCTCTCCAGGCATTCAAAAAAAGTTTAGAGGTAAAAGAGAATTTTCCTGAAGCCTATGCCGGAATAGGGTATCTTTACCTTAAGCTTCGGTCACCGGAAGCTGCAGTCGAAGTTCTCAAAAAAGCCTACGAACTTAACCCGAAAGAGCCGTCTTACGCCATTAATTACGCCATATCTTTACTTCAGGTAGGTAAAGAAGAGGAAGCCCTTAAAGTATTAGATAACTTACAAAAAATCTATCCATTCATGCCGGAAATTTACTACAATAAGGCGATTATTTACATCAAACTAAATAGACTACGAAAAGCTAAAGAAAACTTGGAAAAGTTTCTTGCTTTTACCAAGGGATTTAAAGTTTACAATAACTATAGAAGCAAAGTTGTAATTCTGTTAGACCAAATAAACCAAATCTTAAGGAGCAATAGTTGAGAAGAGGATTTTCTTTAGTAGAAATAGCAATAGGATTAGTAATTTTCGGAATTATTCTCTCATTAGGCGTAGGAACAATTAAGTGGGCTATTAAAAGTTACCATTTTAATCAAAACAGAAAAAAAATTTCTTCTAATATGGCAGCCATTAAAGCGTACATCTCCTCACACAAAGGGAAAAGTCCCGAAAACTGTACTTCTATACTCCCTTACAAAAAAGACGAATGGGGTAAGGACGTAGTGTGTATTATTGACAAGAAGGTACAGAACTACAATATCTGCGCTTTAAGCAAAACGGACACGGAAATAGAAGATGAAGCAGGGAATAAAATACCGAACGTAGCTGTAGTAATAGTTAGCGGTAGTGAAAATCTTAACATCCAGACCAGCAACAGTACTCCCATAAAAATTTATCCTGCTGGCTATCCAAATGTGGACGATTTCCCTTATGATATAATGAGAAAAGAACCTTACGACGATACAGTTAAATATGTAACGTTAGAAGAACTTAAACAGGAAGCAGGCTGTGCATTTTCAGAAGAAACCCTTCACATCATAACTTTGTCCCTCCCCAGAGCCGTCGAAAATGAAAACTACGATGCAAAGATCTACGCAACAGGAGGTATACCGAACAATAAAAAATATCTCTGGTGCTATGAAGCAGATTCTTCCTTTGCCCTTTCAGGATTAAAAGTTAAGTGCGGCAGCGAGCAGGCTAAATTATGTAATGACACAGAGAACAGCACAAGCGAGTGTGAGTATCTGGAGATAACCGGAACTCCCCAAAAAGCCCCTGCTACTTATAAAGTAAAAGTAACTGTCATAGATAATGAAACCAACAACGACACAAAGAGTTACGTAATAACTGTTGATTCAGGAAACATCAGCGGGAATACTACATGTAAAAACTATACCCTAAACATCCAATTAGACACACTTTACAGTTGCTCGATCAGTTCCAGAGAAAACTGTGAATCCGGTACGTACACCAATTTATCAGCTGAAGATTCATTACGGGTTTCCCATGACTTATGGGGAACTTGTTTTGAAGGAACCTTAGAATCACTAGATTCCAACAGCGATTGTATAGTACAAGTTAAGTGTTCAGACAATATATGGGCATGTGACTGCAGTATACAATAGGGGATGACATGGAGAAAAAGGAACGTTTAGGAGATAAACTAATCAGGCTCGGGCTGATTACCCCCGAACAGCTCGAAATCGCCCTTAAAGAGCAAAAGAGAACCGGTGAGCTTTTAGGAGAAGTCCTCCTGAGGCTCGGGTTCATAACAGAAGAACAGCTGATAAATGCGCTTTCCGAACAGAAAGGAATACAACAGGTACAAATCTCATCCTACATTGTCGATCCCGAAGTCATAAAACTTGTACCAAAACAGATGGCCGAAAAGCTTAAAGTTCTTCCTTTGTCAAAAGAAGGGAACACCTTAATCCTTGGAATGGTAAACCCCTTTGATTTAGAGGCTATTGACGTTGTATCCCGTTATACCGGCCTGAGAATAAAACCCGTTGCCATAAAGGACGAAGAGTTTGAAGAAGGATTTAAGCGGTACTACGGAGAGATTAAGAGCATAGATGAGCTGGTGGAAGAAATACTTTCTGAAGAAGTTCCTCCCGGTGAACTTGATACGAGAGTCATCCAATTAGTGGATTATATAATACTAAAAGGAATAAAAGAAAAAGCTTCCGATATTCACGTTGAACCCGCCGAGGCCGTTACCAGAATCAGGTATAGGATTGACGGCGTTATGACCCTTGGTTTCATTTTGCCAAAGAAAATACATTCTTCAATAGTTACCAGAATAAAACTTATGTCCCACCTTAACATTTCTGAAACCAGACTGCCTCAGGACGGAAGGACGACTTTTCGCTTTAAAGAAAGGGAGATAGATCTCAGGGTTTCCACGCTTCCTACGATTTATGGGGAAGCCGTAGTCATGAGGCTTTTAGGACTAACGGAAATAATCCCCAAACTGGAAGAACTGGGATTCACAGAACACAACTACAAACTTGTAAGTAAAGCAATTGAAAAGCCTTACGGAATTTTCCTTGTCACAGGACCAACCGGCTCGGGTAAAACCACAACCCTATACGCAGTACTTAACAAGGTATTTACGGTCAAAAAAACGATTATTACCGTAGAGGATCCAGTCGAGTACAAGTGGGAACTCATAAGGCAGGTTCAGATAAACCCGAGGGTGGGGTTAACCTTTGCCAGGGCACTTAGAAGTATCCTGAGGCAGGATCCTGATATTATACTTGTAGGAGAAATCAGGGATGAAGAAACTGCGAAGATAGCAACTCAGGCTGCCCAGACGGGACACCTCGTTCTGACTACCCTGCACACGAACGACGCAATCTCTTCCATAACCAGGTTAAAGGAGCTGGGAGTAGAACCTTTCCTGATAGGAAACTCCCTGATAGCTGTTTCGGCCCAAAGACTGGTAAGGAAAATATGTCCCTACTGCAAAGAACCCTATAAAGCAACCGAAGAGGAAAAGACTTACTTGGGAGTAGAGCCTGAAAAGGAACTGACGCTTTACAAAGGGAAAGGGTGTGAAAAGTGCAAGTTCAGAGGTTACCTTGGCAGAACACTAATAGCCGAAATACTGCTCATAGATAGAGAAATCGAAGAACTAATCCTTAAAGATGCTTCTTACGTAAAAATACTGGAAGTAGCCTTAAGGAAAGGTTTTAAAACAATGTTTGAAGACGGGAAAATAAAAGCTATTTCTGGAATGACTACCGTTGAAGAACTTAAGAGAGTTTTAGGATAAAATGGAGGGGAAAGCCCCTCCATGATGATTAGAATATGTAGAACATAGCTTTAGAATTTTCATCACAATCATCTTTTTTCGAACCTGTATCGTTGTCTGTAACAATCCAATCATTCTTATCACTAATATCAGAAGGAGCTTCTTTCATACAAGCCACGTCACCATCATCACCTGCAGAACCGTCTATCATGGAATCAAATGCATTCAAGTAAACTACAGCCTCCTTTTTAAAGGATTGACTACAATCAGCATTAGCACATACTAATATAGCATTGTGCGTCTTGTTGTCTAATGTAACATGACCGTAGTATATATAAAAAGTATTTCCACCTATGCCGATCTTATTGTCATCAGGAGGATTGGAAAAGAAAGAATAATTCTTCATATCACTCTCCGCATCATCACTACTATCATCACCTATAATTCCTGATGCATCTCTATCCCCCAAAAACCTTCCCATACGGTCAAAAAATGCCCACTGATAAATTTCCCACTTTCTAACTTCCGAAATGAACCTTTTAGCATTCGCGTTGGCAATAAGATCCTTACCCTTCAGCACAGCTCCCAATATCAAACTGATAATGACAAGGACAATGGCCATTTCCACCAGCGTAAAACCTTTTCGGGTTCGCATAGCTACCTCCCAATAATATTTTTTCTTAAATTGGAATTTAGCATATCTTACTAACGCAAGCAACACCGCCTGCCAGCAGGAGTTTCATTTATCAGTTAAAAGCAGGAGTACTATTGTTAAATAGAAATACTCTGCTATTCTTCCCGTTTCTCTATCAAAGCATCGAATGCCCAATCTGGTTTTCGGTTTTATTGCTTTGACGGGTTTCTGTGAATAAACGAACTTTCCTTTTTTCTCCGCCTTCACCCAACCAAGCCCCGAAGCGTAAATTGAACATCCGGTATAACCCGCAGGATTATCTAACTTAAAGTAAACCTCAAACTGCCTTTTCTTTACAGCTCCATAACCGGGGATCGATGAAGTAACCGGAAGAGGTTCTACTTTCAGATCTTTAACAAATTTCTCAAAACTTGACTGAGATCCGACAACCGCCATACGGGGAACGAGAAGCCCGCCCTTATAACTTCCCCTATCTTGAGTCAGTAGAAGCTTGTATCCCCTTTTTTTCAGGAAGTCAACACTCAGCCTATCATAACTTCCGTAGGGAAAAGCGAGAAAAATCGGCTTCCTGCCGAAAAGCCTCAGAAACTTATCCTCGGAAAGCTTAACCTCTTTCTTAAGCAAGTCCAAATATTCTTTCTCCGAAAGCTTTGCCCGAAAGTAAGCAAGGTCAGGATGACTAAAAAGGTGGTTCTCAAAGTCCACCAAACCGGAGGACTTAAGTTTTTTTATGTCCTCATAAGTAAGGAAATCGGGATACCTTCCGATAGCCTCCATATAAAGGAAAACAGTAAAAGGGAAGTGATATTTCCTCAGAACTTTAAAGGCTTTCATCGTTGTTCGATAACCATCATCTACCGTTATAACAACTGTCTTAGGAGGAATGGGTCTTCCGGAAGAAACAATTTCATAAAGCTGTTTTAAAGAAATAACGTTATAGTTGTTTTCCTTTAAATAAGCCATTTGCTTTTCAAAATCTTCCATAGAAACAGAAGTAGTGGGATAGCGTAAATCACCGAACCGATGGTAAACGAAAACTGTTGCATAACCGGAACTACTTGCGGCGCTTGAAGGCAAACTCAGGAGCATCATAAGAATCAAGGGAATTATTTTTAATAACGCTCTTAAGCAGCTTAACATACCTTTCTCTCTCCGTTGAATAAGCTTCAAGGGTCTCTATCAGGGTAAATACATCGGCGCCTTCTGCCCTTAACTTTCTAAATCTTTCGTAAGCCCAACCGACGTTTAAATTATAGATGTAGTCCCTTACAGAATCGTAAAGGTTATCGTAGACTTTTAAACAAGCTCCGGACTCCTTAGCTTTCAAGCACTTCCCTCCTTTAAAGGCATACATGCCGAAAACGTTGTTTCCTTCCCTGAAAAACCTTGACGTTCCCCAGCCGCTTTCGATGGCTGCCTGAGCAAGAACCAGGCTAACTGGAACGGCATCCACTTTAAGTAAGAGATCCTTAACGTTAGAAGCCCTGTACTTTTTAACAAGCCTTGCCAATTCTTTTTCTTCGTCGAGAGTCAAGTGAGATTTACTCAAAACTCTCAGTAGGAACTTCCTTTCCCTTAAAACCTCTTCATTAGCCCTTTCAATCAAAGGAACCATCAGCTCTATGAACGCCCTCTTTCTTTCACTAACAGGAACAGAAGAAAGGTCAACGTGAGAGGGGAACTTCTCCTCAGTTAAAACACCGGCTCCCGAAGGTTCCTTTAAACTACAGCTTTCAGTCCCTAAAAGGCTTCCACAAAAGCCCAACAATCCGAAAACAACGGTAATCAGTACAGTAATCATTCTCTTCAGCTCTACCTCCCGATTTTGTTCGCCGGAAATCTACATCCGTCTGTTATACTTGGCAGAGACCAAAAACAGGGAGGTTTGCATGTCTGCAATAAGGATAGAAGCACCGATAAAAGACACGTCTGTAATAGAGGAATTAAAAGCCGGAGACTTCGTACTTATTTCCGGTGTTATCTATACTGCAAGGGATGCAGCCCATAAAAGGATTGTTGAAGCTCTGGAGAGAGGAGAAAATCCGCCCTTCGACCTTGAAGGTCA
>JAMORC010000049.1 GCA_027063785.1 Desulfurobacteriaceae bacterium | reverse complement strand
CTCGACTGGACAGTAAAGCTCGTAGACAGTGGCTCCAAGATACTTCCCATCTACGAGGGGATTGATGAAGAAATTGCAAGGCTCGAGGACGCCGTTTTCAGGCTCGACGACCTAATGTACGAGGGAAGGGAAGAAGAAGCACTTAAGCTCCTAAAGAGCGACGTTAAATCGGCAGTCGAAAGGTGGAAGAAATTCTTGAGGGAAATGGTAAGATTCATCAAATCGGCTCCCGGGGGAACCCACTGATATGGAATGCTTTTTTGCTTTTATCTTCGGACTGGTAGTCGGAAGCTTCCTGAACGTGTGCATCTACCGAATCCCGAAGGGTAAGTCGGTGGTTTCACCTCCCTCTTCCTGCCCGAACTGCGGAAGTACGATAGCTTGGTATGATAACATTCCCATAATCAGCTACTTAATTTTAAGGGGAAAGTGCAGGCACTGCAGAGAAAAAATCTCTATAAGGTATCCCCTCGTCGAGATACTTACTGCACTGATGACGTTAGCAGTAACGTGCAAGTTCGGAGTTTCCTTTGACCTTTTCTACTACTTGATTCTCGTTTACTACCTGATAGTGATAAGCTTTATAGACATCGACACGATGGAAATCCCCGTTAAGCTCAGCTACTTTGCTCTCATCCTCGGGATAATCCTTTCTCCCCTTTCTCGGAACGTCGGTTTAATTGACTCCGTGCTCGGGGCATCCTTCGGAGCCGGGATAATACTATTCATAATAGAGACATACTACATTCTGACCGGTAAAGAAGGAATGGGTTACGGAGATGCCAACATAATGGCCGTTATCGGGGCTTTTCTGGGGTGGAAGCTCGTTCCGGTAGCACTTTTCTTCGCTTCCCTCATCGGAACAGCTGTAGGTATAACCCTAATGGTATTGAAGAAGAAAGACAGAAAGCTGGCGCTACCTTTTGGTCCTTTTCTGGCAGCAGGAGCTTTAACAGCCCTTTTCTACGGCAGAGAAATCTTAAATTGGTACTTGGAAGGAATAGGAACATGCTAACGGCCAAGAAAGTTGAACTCATTCTTCAAAAGTGTGCGGAAGCGTTCCTCATAGCCATAACGGTTACTCTGCTGATAATTTCAGTAATACTGTTCTTCGAATTCCTATTGGCATCTCCTAATCTACTTCACATAGAAGAAATAATCCTATCCGGCCACATGAAAGATGCAACGGAGAGCTTGAAGGAGATAATTTCTCCCCTCCTTATGTTCGTCATTGTAGTTGAACTGATCATTATGCTCCTGAAGCACCAGCCGAGAATTGTTTTCGACGTTCTTTTGATAGCAATAGCGAGGGAGATAATCATAGCCGGACATGACTTTAAGAATGTTCTGCTCGGGACTCTGTCGCTTCTCATCTTATTCTTCATAAGGAAATTCCTGACCCTGAAAGGTGTTCCTCCGGGAACTGCCGTCATAATAGACCCTTATATAACGATAGAATCTTTAAACGAAATGCTTGACGTTCACATTCCCTTTGAAGAAGATAAATACCTAATCGATTTAATTGAAAGAATTGCTCGGGAAAGGGGCATTGCCCTTAAGAAAAAGAAGACCATCGACATAGCGAATGTCAAAATCGAAATACTTGACCTTGATGAAAAAGGTAAACCCATACTGGTAAGAGTTATAAAGACGGCGTAATGGAAAAGCTAAGACTTTCTGTAGATCTCTGCCTTTCCTGCGGAAGCATAGCACTATCAAAAGGCAGAAAACTTATTTCGTCTTCCTGCTGGGAAGGATTCAAAAGACATGCCGAACAGGTTTTTATTCAAATCAAAAACTGTTTAAAGGCTGCCGGAGTAGACAAAGAAGAACTGGAAGAAGTCGTAGTGACGGCCGGGCCCGGCTCCTTTACCGGAGTAAGGTTAAGCGTAACCGTAGGAAAAGCTTTTAAAAGCTACGGCATTCCGGTTTTAGCTACTACAACTTTAGACGCCCTATCCCGGGGATACAGGAATTTGGGGAAAGATGTAGTTCCAATCATTCCCGGCAGAAAAGGAAGGTTTTACTCCAGAATATCGGGAGAGCTTTTAGACAAAAAAGCGGAAGAACTCGCCGATAGAATATCAAAACTTCAAGATCCCCTAATTGTCTACCTTGACCAGCTACCTGCCGAGCTTGCCGGCTTCCCGGCAGTAAGAGAAGTTGTTCCTCTGGCAATCAGGCTTTCAACTATTCCCGAAGGAGAACTATCAGAGCTTTGCTTCTACTACATTAGAAAACCGGACGCAAAAAAGCTTTCCGAACAGGAAATAAATGCCGGAAGAAAGGAAAAACTTTAAAATCCGGGACTTCAAGGCAGAAGATCTTTCGGATATACTTAAAGTAGAAAGAGAATCCTTTGAACATCCTTGGAGTAAAAAGCTGTTAGAGAAAGAAGCGAAGTTGCCGTTCTCGACAATCCTCGTTGCAGAAAAGGAAAAGGTTTCAGGCTACCTGCTCGGCTGGATAGTCGGAGAAACCGGCGAAGTTCACAGGATTGCCGTACTAAAGGAAGAAAGGGGAAGGGGAATTGCAACGGCTTTAATGGAAGAGTTCCTCCGCCGATGTGCAGAAGCGAGAATAAAAGAAGTTTTCCTTGAGGTTAATTCAAAAAACGAACCTGCACTAGAGCTTTACAGGAAATTCGGCTTTAAGGAGGTAAGAAGACGCAAGAGCTATTACGGAAAGGAAGAGGCAATAGAGATGAAACTAACCATACAGGGAGGAAAAAATGCTCAGAGACGAAAACCTTAAAGCCCTTGCAAGGGAAAAGTTCCACCACTTCAAGACCCTTGAGAAAAAGCACCAGGAGCTTGACGACATAATCGATAAGATGGAAAAGAAACCGGTTCTCACCCCACAGGAAGAGATAGAGCTGGAAAAAATGAAAAAGGAAAGACTGCGCCTGAGGGACGAAATGATGCTCCTCATGAAGAAAGCCAAAGAGGAGGCGGAAAATGAGAAGTGACACTTTAAGGGAGTTTGAAAAACTTCCAGCCCGCGCGCTCATGATGGCAACGGGAATCCAGAGGAAAGACATCGAAAAGCCTTTAATCGGAATAATCTCAAGTTGGACAGACCTTGTCCCCGGCCACGCCGACATGTTTGCCCTTGAAAGGTTCATAGAGAGGGGAGTTGCCGCAGCCGGAGGAACTCCTTTCATAGTCAGAGTTCCGGCCATCTGCGACGGAATTGCTATGGGACACGAAGGAATGAGGTTTTCACTTCCTCTGAGGGAGATAATCGCCGACGCAGTAGAGGATGTTGCTACCGCACACCGGCTTGACGGAATCGTTCTCCTCACGGCCTGCGACAAGATTACCCCCGGAATGCTCATGGGAGCGGCAAGGCTGAACATTCCGGCAATCGTCGTCACGGCAGGGCCCATGCTCGCAGGCCGAAGGGGAAAGGAAAGGCTGGACTTAGTCACCCATACTTTTGAAGCAATCGGCCGATACAAGGCCGGAGAAATTACTCTGGAAGAGCTATTAGAGCTTGAAGGAGCCGCCTGTCCCTCCTCGGGAGCCTGCCAGGGAATGTTCACCGCAAACACCATGGCCTGTTTAACCGAAGCCCTCGGTCTATCGCTTCCCTACTGCGGAACTTCACCGGCACCCCTTGCAGAAAAGAAACGGATAGCCGAAGCCTCCGGAGAGAAAATCGTCGAGCTTGTAAAGAAGGGGATAAAGGCACGCGACATTCTCACGCCGGCGGCCTTCAGGAATGCAATAAGAGTTGACCTTGCGCTGGGAGGTTCAACAAACACCGTCCTACACCTTCCAGCAATAGCTTACGAAGCAGGAATTCCTTTCGAGATAAAACTTTTTGACGAACTCAGCCGCGAAACGCCGAAAATTTGTTCGATGAGGCCGGGCGGAAAGTATCTGATGGAAGACCTCCACTACGCGGGAGGAATCCCGGGAGTTTTAAAAAGGCTTTACGACAAACTGGAAAGCAATCCGACAGTTCTCGGAACGGACATAAAAGAGATAGCAGCATCCGCAAGAATATGGGACGAAGATGTTATAAGGCCTGTCGACAATCCCTACAGTCCCGAAGGCGGAATTGCCATACTTTACGGGAACCTCGCTCCCGAAGGAGCAGTTGTCAAGCAGGGTGCGGTTTCCGAGAAGATGAAGGTCTTTACCGGAACAGCCAGAGTCTTTGACTCTGAAGAAGAAGCCATGAAGGCCGTAATGGAAGGCCGGATAAAGGCAGGTGACGTGATAGTAATCAGGTATGAAGGCCCCAAAGGCGGTCCCGGAATGAGGGAGATGCTTGCAGTAACGGCGGCAGTTATGGGAATGGGATTGGGAGAGTCTGTAGCCCTCATAACCGACGGAAGGTTCTCCGGAGGAACCCACGGTCCCTGTATCGGCCACATCTCACCCGAAGCTGCCGAGGGCGGTCCCATAGGCGTTGTAAAGGAAGGAGACAAGATTCACATAAACATTCCCGAAAGGAAACTGGAACTTCTCATCAGCGAAGAGGAACTTAAAAAGAGATTATCGGAGTTCAAGCCGAAGCAGAAGGAGATAAAGTCAAAACTCCTCAGGAAGTACGCGAAGCTCGTCACCTCTGCCTCAAAGGGGGCAGTTCAGGAGGTTTAAAGGGGCTTTTAGCCCCTTTTCCGACTAAAGGCAAAAATCAGCACGGAGGTTCGAGATGAAGAGGTTACTTTCCCTAACACTCATGGCTTACGTTCTGTCAAGTTGCGGCGGCGGTGGAGGAGGAAATAACAGCAGCTCCCTCAAAAGCGGAGTTTTTGTAGATGCTCCGGTAGCCAACGCCGAATACGAAGTAAGAGTCGACGGGAAATTAGTGTCCACAGGAATAACCGATGAAAACGGAGTTTTCCTTTACCCGAGCAGTGCATCAAACAAGGCGGTAGTAACCTTTAAATCGGAAGATATCGTTATAGGAAGCACAAACCTAAACACAGTAATAACCCCCATGAACTTTGCCAACAGCACCGTTGACGGAATAGCAATAGCAGCTTTAATTCAAAACGCCGATGAAGACAACAAGACAGGCAACGGTATTAAAATTTCCAAAAAGAAACTTAAAAATCTTTTAGGAAATAGCTATAATAACGTTCAGAAAAATATTTCAAAAGTTAAAAGCAAGCTAAAAGATAAACTCGATAATGCAGCAGCGCACTTTGCAGAGTACAACTTGTTCGGCGAATACCAGACAAACCCTCCGATCGAATGGCCATCCGGAAAAATTGCTACCAACAACACGCTTACATGTGACAATACCCAGTACAAAGTATTCTCAAAATTTCTCTTTAACGGCGTAAAAGGAGGAGGAATAATAGAATGGCTTAACACAAGTGAGAATAAAGTTAAGTTTGAATTCTACAGATTCTCAATAACCGACTATTCCATCGGACAAAATCAGATAAAAGTTAGACTTATCGGAACAAACCTGGCCAACGGCAGAGAATTACCGATAGAACTCAAATTTGCCCCCGAAGAAAACCAGAAAGTTCAACTAACCATACCGGGAATCTGCACCGGCTCCGTCACGCTTTCAAGAACTGCCTATCCCAAACCTTCGGACTGCAGAAACTCTAAAATTGATCTAACACAAGAGTTGGAAAACGATACCGCTCTGGTGAAATGCCATCCCAACAATGCAGAGGGAGAAATTTCCCTTTCTGAAATTTGTACTTATAACGAGACAGAAGAAGAAAACGGAACTATTGCCACTTATTTTGATGACAGCCATCCCATTGACAATAGCTACAACGAAACTTGTGACATTAAACTCCAAGACTTGGATAATTCTGAAGGGGACGAAGTTATTGTCGGTCTGGTCCTCAGCGAAAATAAATTCTCCATCCTGTGGAACGATAAAACTGAAAACAACGAAATAAGTCCTAACTTCTTCGACTGCACATATAATGATACAACCAAAACAACTGAATGTAGTAACTATTACATAAACGTTGATAATACCGGTCAAGTTACAGAGTTTGTTATAGAAA
Organism: Desulfurobacteriaceae bacterium; assembly: GCA_027063785.1. Lineage (GTDB taxonomy): Bacteria > Aquificota > Aquificia > Desulfurobacteriales > Desulfurobacteriaceae > JAMORC01. The sequence continues at coordinate 13,425 of JAMORC010000049.1, read as the reverse complement.
AAGTAAAGTTCCACAAGAAACCAACCAAATAAATTAAAACAGTTGCCGCCCGAGCTACTCTGCGGGCGGCAAACTTACATTTAAGAAGTTTAAGGAGTGCCTATGAAATTCGTCGTATTCGGAGCAGGAGGCGTAGGCGGTTTTTACGGAGGACTTCTGGCAAGATGCGGACATGAGGTCGTCTTCATAGCCAGGGGAAAACACCTTGAAGCTATGAAGAAAAACGGATTAACGGTTAAAAGTTTCAAATACGGAGAGTGGACGGTAAGAGAAAACGAAAAGATAAAGTTTACCGATAAACCCGAAGAAGCCGGAAAGGCCGACGTTGTCCTTGTCTGCGTAAAGTCCTACGACACGGAAAAGGTAGCTCCACTGATAAAAGAAATGCTAAAAGAAAACTCTGTCGTTATTTCCGTTCAGAACGGCATTGAGAATGAGGAAATCCTTGCGGAGTATCTGGGTAAAGAAAAGGTACTGGGAGCCACCGCTTTCGTGGGAACTTACGTCAAAGAGCCGGGAGTAGTAGTCCATGAAGCTGCCGGCCTTCTCGAAATCGGGGAGCTTTCGGGGAAGATTTCAGAAAGGGTAGAAATGCTGGTAGAAGAAATGAAAAAGTGTGGAATCGAAGCGAGAGCTTCCAGGGATATACGCTATACCCTCTGGAAGAAGCTAGTCTGGAACGTCGCCTTCAACCCGTATTCGGTAATAACGGGAGCAACAGTCGGAGAGATACTGAGCCTTCCCGAAAGTAGAGAAATAGTTAAAGCTCTGATGGAAGAGTGCTACAAGGTTGCGGAAGCCTACGGCGTTAAATTGAACCCGTCAATAATGGAAAAGTACCTGAAGTCTTCTCCCGACCTGAAAGACTACAAAACAAGCATGCTTTTGGATTTCGAAAGGGGAAAACCGATAGAACTTGAAGGCATAACCGGAGCTTTGATCAGGAAAGCAGAAAAAGCAGGGGTAGAAGTCCCCTACAACAGGTGCGTTTACGGAACGGTTAAACTAATGATAGCAAAAAGAAACGGCACTATTTGAGGAGGCAAATGAAGCTTATTCTATTCTTGTCCAAAGACTGCAGAACTTGTGCTGCAATAGAGCCAAAGGTGGAAAAGCTCTGCGAAGAAATCGGCTTGGAGCTTAAAAAAGTGGACGTTACCGAAAATCCATCAGAAGCTGCACAGAGACTTGTCTTCTCTACCCCGACCCTGATATTGGAAGATCGGGGAGAGGTTAAGAGGTGGAGCCGGGTATTTTCTCTAGAAGAGGTCAGGGAATTCTTAGAAAGGGTGAAGGGCTAACTTTCCTCCAGTTTGACCTTCTCTATTCTTCTCGGAGAAACGGCCTCAACCGTCAGAGTTACATTCCCCACTTTCAACTTCTCGCCGGGATTTGGAAACCTGCCGAGTTTTGAAAGAATCAAGCCGGCAACAGTTGAGTAATCTCCGGAAAGGGGCAGAGGAGTTTTAAGGTATCTGTTAATTTCCTCTACTTCCACAGAACCGTCAACGAGAAGGGCGTTACCCACCCTTTCTACCTTCAGCTCAGGTCTGTCAAATTCATCTTCAATCTTACCGACTATTTCTTCAAGTATATCTTCAACGGTCAAAATCCCCAGCGTCGAACCGAACTCATCAACTACGATGGCCATCTGCTCCCTGCTCTTCCTGAACTCCTTCAGGGCATCGAAGATGCTCATGTACTCCGGAAGAACCAGTATAGGCCTCATTATCTCCCTTACCTTAACATCCGGCTTATCTACCGAAATCAGGTCTGAAATGAGCAGGTAGCCCACTATGTTGTCAAACCTTCCCCTGTAAACCGGTAACTTTGAGAAACCGCTCTTCTCAAACAGCTCCAGCGCTTCTCCGACGCTGGCGTTTTCGCTGACAGCAATAACCTTCGACAGGGGAACGTAGATATCACCGACGCTCTTTTCCCTGATCCTCAAAACATTTCGGAGGATATTCCTCTCGGTTTTTTCGACTTCAAGCCTGGCGGTGCTTTCAACGAGCATTTTCAGTTCTTCTTTGGTTACAAAGGGACTCTTTTCCGACTCAGCCCCGATTAACCTGGCAAAGGTCTTCGAGAAACCCATAACGAGGAAAGCTACCGGCTTAAACAGAAGGGAAAAAAAGTAAATGGGATAGACAATCTTAAAGGCTATCTTGTGGGAATACTTCTGAAAGAGACTCTTCGGAATCAACTCGCCAAAGGTCAGGGTAATGGGAGAAAAACAGAGGACGGTAACTAATTCGGGATAGCTTCCCAGTAAGGGAAAAGCCGACGTTATCTTTTCAAAAAAGAGCGTGGTGAAGAGAGTAGAACCCGTTACTGTCGAAAGATTAGTCCCTATCAGGGTAGTGGTTAAAAGCTTCTCGGGCTCTTCGAGGAGCTTCGCAAGAAGCTTCGCCGCCCTATCTCCCTTCTGAAGCCTTTTCTTAAGCTCCACTTTCGGGAGAGAAACTATAGCAATCTCGCTACCGGAAAAGAAACCTTCGGAAACGACGCAGAGGCCGATAAGGAAAAGGTAGAGGAACTCCATCAGGTTAACCTCTCCACAACAACGCTCTTAACCCTGTTTCCTTCCATCTCCTCTACTCTAAACCTGTACCCCTGATACTCCACGGAATCCCCGACCTTCGGAATCCTGTTAAGGAGAGCCATAATAAGGCCGGAAAGGGTATCGACTTCCTCGAGAACCTCGTCTTCCTCGAGGCCTAGAAACTCCTGTATCTCTTCAACCGGAGTGTCTCCTGAGAACCTGTAAAGGTTTTCCGACAGCTTTTCAACCTCTTCTTCTTTGAACTTCTCGTCGGGAAGCTCTCCAACTACCTCCCTCAGTATATCGTCAAGGGTCACTATGCCAGCGGTATTGCCGTACTCGTCAACAACAACCGCCATGTGTTTCTTCCTCCTCTGCATCTCTTCGAGAAGCCTGTCAACGGTTATAAACTCCGTGACGAAGAAAGGTTCGTCCATAAAGTGGGACACGGGTTTCCGAAAATCTTCTCCTTTCAGCCTGAGGGGGAGAATCCGCCTCGTATAGAGAATGCCGACAATCTTATCCAGAGAACCGCTGTAAACGGGAATCCTCGAAAACCGCGTCCCCTTTATGAGTTCCAGCGCCTCTCCGACGGGCGTCGATTCCTCAAGGGCAAAAACTTTGTGCTTCGGAACCATAATCTCCTTAACCTTCGTTTCTCCCAGATCGAGAGTTCGATCTATCAATTCTTTCTCTTCCTTGGCTATAGTTCCTTCCTTCTCTCCTTCACAAACAAGTATGAAGAACTCCTCATCTGTCATTCTCTTGGGCTTGTTAAACAGTTCAATTCCGAAAGGTTTTAAAAGCAGGCCGGCAAAGCCGACAAGGAGTGCCCTGATGGGAGAAATAAGGACGCCGAGAACTTTTATAAAATCGACGATAAAAAAAGCGTACCTTTCGCTGTACTTTATGGCCAGCGTCTTCGGAGTAACCTCACCGAAAATCAAAAGAAAGAGGACGGTAACGGGAACAGACACTGCCGCTCCGGTAGCCTCTCCCAAAACCCTCGTAAAGAGGACTGCAGAAGTTGCGGCTATTCCTACGTTAACCATCTCGTTTCCTATAAGTATCGTCGCTATCAAGACTGCAGGGTTCTGAAGAAGTTCAAGAATTTCCTGAGCTTTCTTGTTACCTTCTTTTGCAAGCCTTTCAAGGCGGAGAACGTTGAGGGAAAAGAACGCGGTCTCCGAAGCAGAGAAGAGAGCAGACAGGAGAAAAAGAAGTGAAAGAGCAAACAGGTAAGGAGTAATACTGCCGGACTCCATCAGCCCGCTCTCTCCATAACTTTCATTATAACGAGATTCTGAAGCGCCGTTATTACGTTGTTGGTAAACCAGTAGAGAACGAGTCCGGCCGGAAAAGTAGCAAAGAGAAATGTAAAGACAACGGCCATTATCAGGAATATCTTCTGCTGTTCTTTATTAGCTGTGGGAGTTAGGAACTGCTGGGCTATCATGGAAGCTCCCATCAGCACGGGGAGGATGTAGGTCGGATCAGGAAGTGAAAGATCCTTAATCCAGAGGAAAGAGGCTCCCTTAAGCTCAACAGCGTTCAAGAATATCTCGTAAAGGGCGAAGAATATCGGAATCTGAAGAAGCATCGGAAGACAACCGCTGGCAGGATTTACGCCGGCCTCCCTGTAAAGCTTCATGGTCTCTTCCTGAAGCTTCTGGGGGTCTTTTCCGTACCTCTTCTTGATTTCCTCGAGCTTCGGAGCAAGCTCCTGCATCTTCTTCATGGAAACGTAGCTCTTATGGGCAAGGGGATGAAGCAACAGTTTGACGATAACCGTAAGAACTATGATTACAACACCCCAGTTGGGTATAAACCTGTGGAGGAAAAGGAAAAACTTAAGCATAGGCTTTGCCAAAAAGCCGAAAATCCCGAAGTCAATCGCCGCATCCATTCCGAGGGATTCAAGCCTGTTCAGCTCTTTGGGGCCTCCGTAAAAAACACCATTAGAAACAAAGTTTCTTACGAGAGTATGCCCCTTCAAGTTCTCAACAGTAACGGAAAACACCGAATCCTTTACTGCCAACAGAAAATACTTATCTTCCTCTCCAGCCCAGATAACCTTACCGAAGCTGAGGAAAGGAGTTATCTCTTCAGGCTTTAGTCTTACAATCTCCCTCTCGGTCTCAAGAACGGGCCCCACGTGCCCCATGTGGGAGCTTCGAGCCTCATTTACCTTAATATCCAAGCCGATAAGAGTTTCCAGGTTAGCTCCCTCAAGCTCCGCCGAAAAGTCAATGCGGTAAGAGTCGGGGTAAAAGGTAAAAATCTTCTTGAAAACCCTGCCGTCTTTAAGCTTTCCGGTTAAGACAAGTTTTCGGGGAGCGTCCTTTACTTCAATTAATTCCTTATCCGGAGTAAGCTCAAGGGCTGAAAGTTCCGCCGACAGAGCCTTGTCATCAGAAACCGTCATGAGGGGAAAAATTCCGAACTTTTTGGAAGCATCGGAAATGAGCTGAGCACCGTACTGCTTCACAAAAAGGCTAACAACCTTCCCGTTAACCGTCGAAATCTCGGCCCTGTAAAGAGGAGTATCAACTTTCACAACCTTTCCCAGCTCCTTAGAAGGAGGAACGGGAAGTTTAACCTCGACCTCCTTAACCGCCTTTACCTCTTTCAAACTGTTACCGGCTTCCCTCTTCCCGAAGAAAAACTGAAACGCTATAAAAACAACCAGAGCAACTACCGCAGCCCTGATTACGGAATTTACCGCCTGTCTGTCCATCCTTTATCTCCCTAAGGGTAGTCTATTCCCCCCTTCGAAAGGGGATTGCACCTGAGAATGCGCCAGAGTGATTTTAACCCACCTCTTAGAAGGCCGTACTTCTCTATGGCCAAAATGGCATAGCTGGAACAGGTAGGGTGGTACCGGCAAGAACCGGGAAATAGAGGCGAAACAAACCTCTGGTAAAGTTTTATCATAAAAAGAACAATACCCTTCAAGGTTACTCCTTTAAAATACCCGCCTTTTTCGCAAGCTTAAGGAAGTCAGACTCGACATCGCTGTATTTCTTCTGCAAAATGCCCTTCCTGGCTATAAACACCAAATCGTAGGACTTAAGCCTGTGCTTGTTCAGCCTGAAAACTTCCCTCATCAGCCGTTTTGCCCTGTTCCTATCAACAGCCCTCTTCGAGAGCTTCTTGGAGGCTATGAATCCCGCCCTCGGATAACTCAGTTCATTTTTAACAAAATAAAAAGCCACGGCAGAACCGCCGAGGCTTCTTCCTTCCTTGAATACCCTTTCAAAATCCTTGGCTTTAGTAAGCCTTTCGTGTTCCTTAAACGTAAACCTTACCTTCTCTTCCACTCGTCGCTCACCGTAAGCTTCCAGCGACCTTTTTTCCTCCTGCGTCTCAGAATCTCCCTTCCGCTCTTCGTCTTCATCCTTGCTCTGAATCCGTGAACCCTTTTACCGTGAAGCCTGCTGGGCTGATATGTCCTCTTAGTTGACAACTGGCACCTCCCTGAGCCGAAGTTGATAGGTGGAATTATAGCCCTCAAGGCTTGGCTGTCAAAATCTGCCGTCGCTTTTTGAAAGAAGCCGTCTGAGTTCCGAAAGCCCCCTTTCCCTGTCCCGGGAGTAAACATTAAGAGCCGAAAGGATTTCTTTCCTATCTAAACCCAGCTTCTCCGCAAGCCCTCCGGGCCCCAAAAGGTGATATCCCACAAACTGAAAGAGGTTCCTCGGCCTCTCCTTAAACTTTGCGCTCTCAAAGTCGATAACCCTTACCCTTTTCCCGTCAAAGATTAAGTGTTTCTTCCCCTTTATCTCTGAATGTTCAACTCCGGCGCTATCCAACAAGTAGCAGGAAAGAAGGGCAGAAGAAACTACTTCCGCAGGATCGTACACCTCAAGGGCTTCGTAGAAGGGAAGTCCTTTAATAAACTCCATCACAAGGGCTTCCCCGGCAAAGCAGATCGGCTCGGGAGCAACGTTATCCTTTCCGAGCTTTTCAGAAAGGTGAGTGAGAATTTCCCACTCTTTTTCCAGAAAAGAGGGCTTGCCGGAATCGGATCGGGGAACCTTAACAGCTACCGCCCGGCCGTCCATAAAACCTTTTAGAACTGTTCCCCTGTAGCCCTTTGCCAGACATTCAAGTTCCTTTACTCCGCACTTTTTCAGAACGGAAAGTCTCTTCTCTACAACAGAAGACCTTCCGGCAGGGTAATCAAGGCAGGAGAGTAAACTCCGGGACTCCATGTTTTTTCTTGAGACACTCCCTTATGATGGAACTTTTTGTCAGGGCGATTACGTCCCTTTCCCAGTAAGCAGAATAGGGCGAAACAAGCTTATCTGCAAGCCTTTCGCAGTCTGAAACGTAGGGAGAATAGCTGGCAAGGATTCTGTAAAAGAGCTTCTCCAATTCGTACAGCTCTCTTTCTATATCGAAGAGGTTATCAAGCTCCTGAAGCTCCAAAAGCCTTTCCGCAAAGGAGTGATCCTCGACCTCAAGCTCGAGGAGAATCGACTTCACAATCTTATAAAGCTTCTCAACCTTTGCATGGGGAATCGGCTCTTCCCTCAGGGTAGAACGAGCTTCCCTCGCTTCTTTTAGGGCATAGTGCTTAAACTTCTTCTTAACCAGATCCCTTATATCCGAAAGGGAAAACTTCCTCTTTATCGTTTCATCGGAAAGGGCAAGCAGGACAAAAGTCGGTTCAATTCCCATAAGGTACCAGTCCCTGACGGCGGGCATATCGTTGGCACCGGAAAAGTAAAAGTACTCCCCGTAAACTTCTTCAAGAACTCTCCTGATATCCTCTAAGTACTCCGAGAGAGTCTGCTTTTCACCCATTCCATAAACTCCCTGTAACTTCTCCTCACCTCACCCTTCAGGTCGTCAATTCTATCACCGGAAGTTACGAAGTCACCAAAGAGCCTCTTCTCCGTTTCAATTTCCCTCAGCTTCCTGTAAAGGGAAGGAAGTTCGGAAAACCTATTTTCCTCTCCCGATAAGAGCTTGAGGGTATCGAGGGTATTCCCCACCCTCCTCTTGATGAGGAGCTGGTAGGTATACCCGATAAACTCCAAATCCACAACTCCTCCGGCCGCATACTTTATGTCTTTTCTACCTTTTCCAAGCTCCTTCTCAAGCCTGTCCCTCATCTTTTCAATCTCATCAAGAGTTGAAAGGTCGAGGGGAGGGTTAAAGAGGAAGTCGTTAACAATTTCATCTGCCTCCTCTTTCAAAGTCCCCTGAAGGAAGCGGAATCGGGTAAAGGCGAGCCTTTCCCAAACTCTTGCGTTTTCTTTCAGGTACTTCTTCAAGTAGTTTAAAGTAAATACAAGCTCTCCCTTTTCGCCGAAGGGTCTGAGCCTGGTATCTACCTCATAGCCAAGCTCTTCAAGCTCCTTTATAAACCTAACGGCAGGTTTGGGAGAAAGCGGAGTCGAGGAGAAAAAGAGCAGGTCGAGGTCGGAACCCACGTTCATTTCCCTGCTACCGTGCTTTCCGAGAGAAGCCAGGGAAAACTCCGGAGAGTATTCCCTGTAAAGCGCAGCTATTACAAAGTCGCAAATTGAGGTAAGTTCCTTGAAAAACTCTTCTATAGTCGTCCTGCCGAGTCTATAGCGGAGCAGTGCCAGGACTTCAAACAGGTTCTTGACAAGCTTCAGGTTTGAAAGAACGGAGTAAAAGCTCTCTACCGCACTCTCCGTTATGGGAGTTTCTATGAAATCGGGAAGGAAGACGTAATCGAGAAGCTCGGGCGTTTCCCTGAATCGCTTTATAAAGAACTCTTTAGTTGACAGCAGGAAAAAGAGGAGCTTCAAAGCGTTTATCTGGGACTGAATCGAGAAGAAGAATACCCTTCCTTCTTCCTTCTCAAAAAAGGAAACGAGGTTTTTCATCGCATTTTTAGAGCTCGGAGCTTCAAAGAGGAGATCAATGAACCTTTCCCCCATAACGTCGAGCCTGTTCACCTCCTCCGGGGAAAGCTCCTTCATCGAAAGGAGAACATCGATAAATCGCTTTACCTCTTCAGGCTCCACAAAACCCCTTCGCTTGAGGTCTTCAACGGATATTACCGACAACGGCTTCCTGTCTCCCGTAGGGAAGAAGGCGTTAAAGTACCGATTAACCTTTGACATAACTCCCTTAAGCTCCGTCAAAAACTCTCCCCTTTCTTTAAATCCCATTTTCCTTGCAAGCTCTTCCGCCTCTTCACTTTCCGGATGGAAAGTCTGAGTCTGGCGAAAGTGGGTAACCTGAAGCATATGCTCAGCCCTTCTGAGAAAAAGGTAGGACTTTCTCAAATCCTCATACTCCCTCTCCGTCAAGAAGCCCCAGTTAAACAATTTCTTAAGAGCGGAAAGGGTGTTCATGGGGCGGATGGCCGGAAACTTTCCTCCGTAAATCAGCTGAAAGGCCTGAACAATAAACTCAATCTCCCTTATTCCTCCTTCACCCAGCTTTAAATCAACCTTATCCCCTTTTTTCACCACCTTTGCCTTTATCAGCTCCTTGAGCCTCAAAACCTCCTCGATCAGCGTCAGGTCAACATACTTCCTGAAGACAAAGGCTTTTCTGAGCCCCATAAACTCAATACCCGTTTTCCTCAAGTCTCCCGCGCAGGGTCGGGACTTCAGGAGGGCAAACCTCTCCCACGGCCGCGCGACGGCAGTGTAGTACTGCTCAAGGGCTTCTATGTCGTTAACAAGCGGGCCCATAGTCCCGTTCGGACGAAGCCTCGTATCAACGACCATACAAACGCCTTCCTCTGTCCTCTCCGAAAGGAGTCGGGTAAGCCTTTCGGCAAGGAGAGAGAAGTAGTCGTGGTGCTGAAGCTTTCCGTAGCTTCCGCCCGAAGTCTCTCCGTAACGGCTGTAGTAAACGTAGATGAGGTCAATATCCGAAGAGTAGTTAAGCTCAAAGCCGGCCGCCTTTCCCATGGAGACTACGGTAAAGCCGCATCCCGGCTTTCCGTACTTTCTCTCCATTTCCCGAGTAACGAACTCAAGAGCCGCCCTAACGGCAGACCCGTGAATCAGGGTAACGTCCCTGACAAGCTCCTGAAAGGGAGCAAGGGAGAGGATATCCCTGAGCAGTACCCTCGCCATCTGAAGGTGCTTAAAACGCCTCAGTTCATTCATAAACTCCCTTTCACCGTTAAAGCCCGCAAGCTCAAAGTTAAAATCCGGAGGCTGAAAGCGCCGCCTGTAAATTTCCTTCAGCCGGGGAAGCAGCTGACTGTTCCTCACGAGGAAATCACCGAGAAACTGAGAGTAGGAAAAGAGCCTCAGGAGATCAAAGAGAAATTCATCCTTCAGGAAGTCGGGGAAATGACAGCCGAGCTTCACCCGGAGCTTCTCAAGAAACAGAAGGGCACGGCGCCTGTTCGGCAGTTCTTCCTTCTCTATGAAATCAATACCCTTCTGCCACTCCGGTTCAAATTCGCTCCTGCACTTCTCAATCAGATACTTCACCTCACCCTCCTCTTGCTGACCGGCGGGATTCCCAGTTCCTCCCTGTACTTGGCAACAGTACGCCTCGCAATCTTAATGCCCTCCCTTTTGAGAATTTCCGCAATCCTGCCGTCACTCAGCGGCCTTCTTCTGTCCTCCGAGTCAATAAGCTCCCTTATCCTCTCCTTTACCCGATCGGTCGAAACTCCTGAGAGAGCCTTCTTAAAGAAAAATTTCATAGGGTAAACGCCGAAAGGCGTATCGACGAACTTATCCTTAACAGCCCGACTTACAGTCGATTCGTGAAGGCCTACTTTTAAGGCAAGATCTGCATAGGTAAGAGGATTGAGGGTCTTTCCGTCCTTGAGAAATTCCCTCTGGACGTCGAACAGCACTTCGGCCAGTTTTTTTAACGTTTCGGCTCTCTGCTCAAGGGCTTTCCTCAGAGAAAGTGCTCTCTGGTATTTCTCCTTTATGAACTTTTTAAGGTCAGGAGAATCCATCAGCTTCAAGTATTCGGAGTTTATCGAGAAACGAAAAAGCTTGGGAGTTGGAACTTCCACAACTACCTTCCCCCCCTGTAGCTTCACTTTCAAGTCGGGAACCACCCTCAAAGGGGTGGCAGACGGTGCACCCGGCCTCGGATCAAGCCTTTTAAGGAAATAGAGGAATTTCCCAAACTCCTCTTCCGTCAGACCGGTCAGGGAAAGAAAGCGTTCCTTAACCGACAGTGCTTCAAGGTGTTCAACGGCACGGATAAACTTTTCCGGTGCTCCCATCTCCTCCATCTGGACACTGAAAGCTTCCTTCAGCGTGTAGGAGCCGCAGCCAACCGGAGAAAGCCTCTTCAGAAGCTCCCTTACCCTCCTTACCGCTTCCGCCGGAAGAGAAAACTTCCGGGATATCTCTTCTTCGGAGAGGGTCAGGAAACCCCTCTCATCAAGGTTATCCACCATGAAGAGGGCTACTTCCCTCTCAACTCCCTCAAGTTCCAGCTCAAGCTGACTCTTAAGCTCTTCCCTGACGTCAACGGGGGAAGGAACGGGCTGATCTTCCGGCTCTTCCTTCACAAAGAGGTTTCCCCCTTCAAAAACGAAATCCCAATCAGCCGGAGAAAGCTTAACCGAAGCTTCATCAGCCTCTTCCTCAAACTCTATAAGGGGGTTTTCCTCCAGCTCCCTCTTTACAAGCTCCTCCAGGTGCTGAACGGGAGCCTGGAGAAGCTCCAGGGAAAGGTAAACGCCGGTTGTCAGCTTAAGCTGCTGTTTTAAAGAAAGGTAATTAAAAAGCTTTTGCTCCATAGATCCACCAAACTGCTAAAATTTTCCTCGCTATGAAGAGAATATATGTTCCTGTAGTTCTATTACTATTTTCTCTTTTCACCCTTGCCTGCGGAGTAGTAACTACATCTCCCTTTGGAGATACGAGCCTCATACTCATCCCCACTTCTCAAGAAGTGGCAATAGGAAGAAGCGCTGCAAGGCAGATCGAAAGGAAGGAAAAGCTCTGTTCGGACCCCGTTATAAACGCCTACGTAGAAGAAGTGGGGCAGAAGATAGCCAGGGTCAGCGGAAGGTATGACATAACCTACCACTATAAAGTAATAGAGAAGGACGAGCTGAATGCCTTTTCTCTCCCGGGAGGGTGGGTTTACATATACACCGGCCTGCTCAAGCACCTGAGGAACGAAGCGGAACTCGCGTTCGTCCTGGGGCACGAAACGGGGCACATTGTCGGAAGGCACGCAATAAGGAGGCTTCAGCTCATATATGGAATCAACCTCCTCCTTTCACTAACCTTAAAGGAACACCAGCTTACAGCGGCAGAACAGGAGATAATAAAAGTCCTCTACCAGATAGTCGTTGCAGGATACAGCAGGAAGGAAGAGATTGAAGCTGACTCAATGGGAGCATACTTTACCGGCAAGGCCGGATGGAATCCGGTGGCTTCAGTAGAAACCATTAAGCTCCTCGACTCCCTCATGAAATTCAAACCTAACGGAGTAACAGAGCTGTTTATGGATCACCCGACCAACGAAAAGAGGATTGAAAACCTAAACTACTGGATAAGTATTTTCCCGAAAGAGTGGCTTAAAAACCCGTTCAACGAAGATAAGTACAGGAAACTGGTCTTAGAAAGGCTCAAGGAGAAGGAAACTTGGCAGTCGAAAGGGGAAAAGAGGTAATTAGGAAAGAGGCGGAAGCTCTTAAAAAGCTTGCAGAGAATCTCGACGAGAGCTTCGACAGGGCGGTAGAGCTACTATTAAAAACAAAGGGACGGGTAGTGCTGACGGGCGTAGGAAAATCCGGACTTATCTGTAAAAAGATAGCAGCAACCCTATCCAGCACGGGAACTCCGGCCTTTTTCCTCCATCCCTCAGACGCCGCCCACGGGGACTTGGGAATGCTGAGGGGGGAAGATACGGTAATCGCCATATCCAACAGCGGAGAAACGCAGGAACTGCTCAATATCGTTCCCATCATAAAGAGCTTCGGAATACCGATCATAGCGATAACGAACCAGCCGGACTCAACCCTCGCAAGGCTCTCGGATGTGGTACTCCTCCTCCACGTGGAGGAAGAAGCCTGTCCCCTTAACCTTGCCCCGACAACATCAACAACGGCAACGCTTGCCCTGGGCGACGCCATTGCCGTTGCCCTCATGGAAGCAAAAGGCTTTACCAGCGAAGACTTTGCCCGATTCCATCCGGGAGGAAAGCTGGGCATAAGGCTTTCAAAAGTAAAGGACATAATGAGAAAGGGAAAGGAAATACCGAAAGTAACCCCCGAAACACTCCTGAAGGACGTAATTTTCGAAATCTCGTCCAAGAAATTAGGAACCGCCCTCGTAGAAAAAGGGGGAAAACTCGTCGGAATAATAACCGACGGAGACCTCAGGAGAGCTTTTGAAAGGGGAGCATCTTTTAAAACAAGAGCAGAGGAGATTATGACGAAAAACCCGAAGAAAATATCGGGAGACCTTTTCGCAGAGGAAGCCCTGAAGATAATGGAAGAGCACAAAATAACTGTTCTGCCCGTAGTTAATGAAAAAAATGAAATACTCGGAATCGTTCATCTTCACGACATATTAGGAAGAAGAATTTTATAAATCAAATAAAAATCCTTAACACTGCCGATTTAATTCTGATAAAATCAAAATTGAACGACAAATAAACTTCTTTGAGGAGGATAGTTATGGCAAGGGGAAGAAAACCGGGAAAAAGAGCAAATAAAACAGTAAGGCTTTCCATTCCTAAAAGGCTTTACTACATCCTCTACGGTGTAGCAGGAAACAATGAGCAGAAACTCAACAGACTCATCAGGCTCATAATCGAAGAGAAGCTCGAAACCGCATCTGTGGCGGAACTCGCCAGGATGCTCGAGCCGACCAAGAGGGAAAAAGAAGAAAAAGAAGAAGAAGCAGAAGTTTAGAGTTTTTTACAGCTTTACGCCGAGGGATTCA
>JAMORC010000048.1 GCA_027063785.1 Desulfurobacteriaceae bacterium | reverse complement strand
AGCAGGTTGAAAAGGAGAACGAGAAGTTACAGTAAGAGTGAAAAGGCTTTAAGCTGTCATATAGCAATAGCTCTTACTTATGGAGGGAGGAGTCGTGTTAACTATAGCATCTTTTGAACGGAATTCCACGGCAGGCGGGCGCTTGCGGGGATGAATGGAGACGGTCTGAACCCGCCTGCGAAGTAAGGTATTTAAAAAGCGTGCGAACCTACAAAACCTGTAGCTCCGGTCGTAAACAGTTTGTTCTTTATGAGTGGTCTAACCTTCCTCGTCTTCCGTTACTATCCTGTTTCTGCCGGTTCTCTTTGCGATGTAGAGCCTCCTGTCGGCAATTCTTATAAGGTCTTCGAGTCTTATTAATTCCTCTATATCCCCCGGGTATTCCGCAATTCCTGCACTGAAGGTTACTGGATATCCGAAGCCGAAATTGACCTTTGCCAGTTTTTCCTTTATTCTCTCAACTGCCCGCAGTGCTTTGTCCTTTTGCGTATACGGGAAAATTATGAGGATTTCCTCTCCTCCGAACCTTATGGGAATATCCTCTTTCCTCAGTTCTGTCTTTATTATTTCTGCAATCCGTTTGAGTACTTTGTCCCCCATCTGGTGTCCGAAGGTATCGTTTATCTGTTTAAACCTGTCTATGTCAATCATCGCTACGGAAAGGGGAAGTTTTCTGCGCTTGTAGAGAGAAACGACTTTATCTTCCACAAACTTGTGAAGGTAGTTCCTGTTAAATAGTCCGGTGAGCGGGTCAAGAATTGCCATGTTCCTTATCTCTTCTGTAAGGCTTGCAACTTTAAGTGTCAGGTTTTCTATAAGCCTTGAAATATCTCTGAATTCGTCAAAAGAGAACTTTAATATCATCGAGTTCAGCGTTTCTTTGAGGTTTCCGTTTATGCTCCTGTCGTTTGTGATTAAGTTTTCCACTTTGCTTATCAGGAGTTCCATTCTGTTGAGTTCTCTGAGGATTTTTTTCCATATCCACGAAAGTATTAGAGTCATTATACCGGTTAATACAAAGCTTATGACCAGGTTTCCGATTAGCCAGTTCTTCGTGAACTCTTCCATTAAATCCTTTTTGAACAGGATTCCGAGGGTTCCTTCTCTTTCCGTTGGTATTACAAATTGTGTTGCAAGCTTTTCGTATAGAGGGATGCAGATCAGGTCTCCCTCCGGGAGTTCAAAAATTGTTTCTTTTTTTACGTTTTGACATTTTTTCAGGATATACTTCATTTCTTCTGGATAGAAAACTTCTTCCTTATCAAAAGCTACGTATAAGGCTTTTATACCGTTGACCTGTTCTTTTATTGCCTGAAGGTTGTGCTTTATGAAAAGGTCGTTCGGGTAAAGCTCAATAAGGTAGGTAATGTTTTTCTCTATTAAGTCTGATATATATTTAAGGTTGTTGTAGTAAAGTTTTTCTGCCCTTTTGGCCATTATATAGTTGTAGGCTAGAAATACCACGAAAAAGAGGACGAGCGCAAGTTCGATCCTGAACTGAAGGTACTTCTTCAGCCTCATGGGTTATCCCTAACAGGACAGGGCAGTATTTTTTCTTTCGGGTCTTTTCTTAATAGTCTTAATATAAGTTCGGAAAGTTTATCGTAATCTACGGATTGAATAAAATCCACATCGTACTGTTTTAGGTCGGGAAGACCGGTGATTAGGATTATGTCGTTTTTCTTGGAAAACTTGATGAGGTTTATTAAGTTTATGACTTTTAAGACATTTGGGTCCGGGAATATGTAGATATATTTAAATTTTTTTAACTTGTTGAAGAGTTCTTCTGGAGTTTTTTTGAATATTAAAACCGAAAAAGTTTTCTTGTCAAGATAAATTTTTGCGACCTTTGAGTGTCTTTTGCTTATCGGTACAGCAACTTTTTGCGGTTTTCTGTGAGTCTTCTTGAAGTATGCTTTGACGGTTCTTTTCGGAAGAGGGAAAATCCTTATACCGTAGACGTTCGGTTTATCAATTTTGAGTAGTTCCGGAAAAAGAATGAAAGTGTAGATAATTTTCCCGTCCTCAGGATTAAACTCCTTGAGGGCTTCAATTAGCTTGGGAGTTCCGAGTATTACTTTATTGTGGCACTTTTTTCCCTCTTCTACTCTGTATCCCCTTTTTTCAAGCAGTTTAACAATCTTACTTTTTAACTCCAGGGTGGGGGGAATGTTGTAACTGTCCAGAACGCAGACTGCTTCGCTTCCTAAAGCAGACCTGCCCAGTATTAGTGTTATGAAAATGGCTATTAAAAGGATACTTTTGTTCCTACCCATAGGGTCCTTTCTACTCCGGGTACTCCGTTTTCATAGCGGTATTTCCTGTTAAGCAGGTTGTCTAATCGGACTTCTACGGTAACTTTACGGTTGATGGAGTAAGCATAAAACAAGGAAAAAATAGCATATCCGGGCGTATTTTTCGAGATTCTTGAGACGGCTTTTGCAGTCAGGGTTACCTGGCTTTTTTCTCCTTTGTAAGTTACCGAATTTACCAGCTTCCATTTGGGGAAGCTGAAGAATTCGGAGCTGTTTAGCCCGTGTGTGGAAAACCGCCTGTTTACTCCCAAGTAAAGTTTAAATCTGTCGAATACAATTTTTTCTCCGTGAAGGAGAATTCCTGTTATCCTTACGGTGCCCCTGTAGTTTTCCCATTTCCTTGAAATACGGTTGAGAGGTTTCTTGTATATCAAATCTTTGAACCAGTTTGCATAAAAGGCTATTGAGCCGCTTTTCTCTTCGTCCTCGTACTCGAGGGACGGCATGAAGGAGTACAGCTTTTCAATTTTAAGGTTTGGATTCCCGGTTAGGATGTTGTTGTTCTTTATGTACAGCTCTTCAAAAGACGGAATTCTTGTAGCCCTTCCGGCGTTGAACTTTAGCCTTGTCGTGTTACTTAATTTGTATAGGTACGAGACTGAATAGCTTCCTGCACCTCCCACATCACTGGCTTCGTCGTACCTTGCGTTGAAGAGAATGGAGCTTCTGTCGAAGTTCAAGAAGTACTGGAAGTAGGGAGACTTTACGATTCTGCTTTTCTTGTTTAGGATTTTTTCCGAAGGAGGAAGCTCCGAATAGGGCCTGGTCTTTATCGATTTGGGATCTGGACAGGCAAGCGAGGACGGGATGAAGTTTGCAGACAATTTTGTCTTATACATGTTGGCCTGTTCCACTTCAAACCCTAAAGAGAGCTTTCCGTATTCCGTATTGAAACTGGTGAAAAGATCGACTCCCGGATTTTTTACATACCTTTTCTCAACGGCGTAGAGACCTTCGGGGGATACGGACTGACAAAGATTTATATCTTTGGGACAGATGTCGTAACCTCTTTTTATGTAGAACCAGTTGTAGTGGACGCTGGCGTTAAAGAATAGAGAGTTCAATTTTTTCTTGATGCCTATCCTGTTAATGTAGGCAATTCTATCGACGTAGGATCGTTTCGGATCGGCAAGGAATGAAATAGAAACGGGGAAGCTGTTATCCCTGTTAATGCCGTAGGAGTTAAAGTACAGTCCCGATTTGTTTTCCAGCTTAAAGTAGTAAGTAAAGTGTTTAAAGTAACTCGAGTAGCTTGAAGTTCTTCCCAGCACGTCGGTATAGCTTCTGTGGGGAGAACGGTCTTCTCTGTAAGAGAGGGAAAAAAGCCCTTTGATACCTTCTTTGTTAAAAGCTGTGTAGAAAGCCGTGTCGCTGTCACCGCCCGTGCTGACGGCAGTTCTGAACTCCCTTTTTCCTTTATCTGCATTGACTGTTACAATGTTTATAACGGCCAGGACTGAGTTAAATCCGTAAAGGGAGGCCATTGGGCCGTAAATGATTTCCACCCTCTCCGCATTTGCAAGGCTTATGTTGTTGTTGGAGCTGAAGGATGAACCGTTTGATGGGTCTGTGATGGTCATTCCGTCAATGAGAACCTGAACCTTTTCCGAGAAGTAACTCTGCCTTACTCCGAGGGCGCCTACGGCCTTCAGGCCAATATAGCTTTTCCAGACGTAGAATTCGGGGAGTTTTTCAAAAAGGTCGAATAGGTTTTTAACTCCCCACTCTTCAAGCTGTTTTTTTGTTATTACTTTCATATACCTGGGAATTTTCTCATAGGAGACTTTTTCTCTGGTTGCGGATATTATCTCAAGTTCCTTGCTTGCTATGAGGAAAGAGTAGGTAGTCTGAGGAAAGGCTGCCTTCGACATCAGCAGTAAGGAGATTGCTGCAAGGGCAGTTCGCTTCAACTTTCCTCCAAAGCCCTTTTAAGGTTTTTTGCCATAAGCTCAACTTCACCGTCAAATACCGTTCTCATATCCAGTAAGTAAACTCCATCCTTGATTCTGCCGACAACGGGTGTTTCCATACTTCTCATTTTACAGTCAAGTTGAGAAATTGAAAAGCCCTTGGGCTTGACGGCAACGCAGTAGGTCGGAAGTTTCTGAAGGGGGAGCGCACCTCCTCCGACTTCTGATTCGTCTTTCTTTATACATATTTCGGCTTTTTCTGTTTTTCCCGTGAGTTTCAGTAACTTTTCCGCTCTTCTCTTTATCTCTTCCATCGGCTGTGAAAGGAGCTTCCAGACCGGAACTTCCTTGAGGGCTTTATCGGTATCCAGGTAAAGTCTGAGAGTTGCTTCAAGAACGGCAAGGGTCATTTTGTCTATTCTTAGTGCCCTGTTCAGCGGGTGTTTTTTTATTTTCTCTACGAGTTCTTTCTTTCCGAGGATTATTCCCGCCTGAGCTCCTCCGAGTAGCTTGTCTCCGCTGAAGGAAACTATGTCAACCCCGCTTTTTAGAACTTCCTGAACGGTGGGTTCGTATGAAAGCCCTATCTTCCTGACATCTATGAAACTTCCGCTTCCCAGATCTTCGTAAACGGGTATTCCGTATTTCTTTCCAAGCTCTACCAGCTCTTTTCTGTCGACCGAGTGGGTAAAACCGAGAATTTTATAGTTGCTCGTGTGGACTTTCATGAGGAGGGCGGTTTCCTCTGTGATTGCCTCTTCGTAGTCCTTCAAGTGGGTTTTGTTTGTAGTCCCCACTTCTTTCAAAATGGCTCCGCTTTGCGCCATAACGTCGGGTATCCTGAAGGAACCTCCTATCTCTATCAGTTCTCCCCTCGAGATTATCACTTCCTTTCCTTTTGCGAGGGCTGATAGGACGAGGAGAACGGCACCGGCATTGTTGTTGACGACGCAGACGTCCTCTGCACCTGTAAGTTCCTTCAGTATCCACTCAAGGTTCCTGTACCTTAATCCTCTCTTTCCTTCTTTAAGGTCGTATTCCAGGTTTGAGTATCCGGTTATTATCTCTTTCAGGTGATCTGCTACCTTTTCCGAAATCGGCGCCCTGCCGAGGTTTGTGTGGAGGACTACTCCCGTTGCGTTTATTACCCTGTGGAGGCGGGGTTTTGTAAGCTTCCTTAGATTTTCCTTTACCTTTTCTTTAACGGTGCTGTTGTCTAACTCTTTAAACTTTCCGGAAGTTATTCCCTCTCTGATTTCTTTGAGGGCTTCGTTGACTGCTTTTTTTAGGAAAAAAATGGGGTTGTCTCCTAACAGTTCCTTCAGCTCCGGGTCGTTCAGGAGTTTGTCCACTTTTGGTATTTTCCTCAGAAGCTCCTTCAAGTTAGACTCCTTAAGAAGGAACTAAGTCCCATTATTGATATTTGGGCAATTACTTCGGGAAGCAGTCCGAAGATGACTATTGCCGCTGTCGAAACTATGGTGGCAACGTACTCACCTGCTCCCGGAATAAACTTCTCTCCCGTTCCTTCTTTCATGAATATGTAAACGACAGGTTTGAGGTAGAAGTACAGGGATATCAAGCTTGCGATGAGCACCGACACGGCCAGGAGGACTTCCCCGGACTTAACCAGCGCCAGTAGAATATAGAACTTACCCCAGAATCCCACGAGTGGCGGTATGCCGGCCAGCGACATAAATATAGCTACTGCCGATAGGGAAAGGAGGGGATTTTTCGAGTAAAGGCCTTTCCAGCTTTCTATTTCCTCTCCTTTGATTCCGTTTGCCGAAAGGATGGTGATAAGTCCGAAGGCCGCAACTGTCATAAAGGTATATGCAAACAGATAGAAAACTACAGAGAAGACTGTTAACGCAGGCGAAGAGAGGAAGGTCGCAATTATAATTCCCGTGTGGGAGATTGCAGAGTAGGCTAGCATTCTCTTAACGTTTCTTTGGTTGAGGGCGAGAAGCGCTCCCGAAAACATTGAAATTACTGCAATGACTCCGAGCGCCTTTTCCCATTCTGCCTGGAAATGGTAGAAAATCGGAATGAAGAGTTTGATAAAAGCCGCAAAAGCGGCAACCTTAACTGCTGAGCCCATAAGCAGGGTTACGGGTGTTGGGGCACCCTCGTAAGCGTCAGGCATCCAACCGTGGAAGGGAACAGCTCCGGTCTTAAACAGAAATCCCGCCGCTATTAGTCCTGCTGCCAAGAGAAGGGGAAGAGGACTTAATTTTTCTGCAGCCTGTGCAATCTCTCCGTAGAGTGTTGTCCCCGTAAGTCCGTACAGAACGGCCATTCCGTAAACGAGCAGAGCAGCTCCTACGGAGCCTGTTATGAAATACTTTAAAGCTCCTTCTTTTCCCCTGTAATCACCCTTAAATAGAGACATGAGGATGTAGGTAGAGATGGAGGCCACTTCTAAGGAGACGAAGAGGGTTGACAGCTCGGAGCTTCCGGCAAGAAGCATAGCCCCGACGAGGACGAAAAGGAGTGTGTAGTAGAACTCTCCTATGTAGGAGATTTTTTTCCTTTCAATAAAGTCGTGGCTGACCAGGACGGTAAAAAGGCCGGAGAAAAGGACGAGAATGTCGATTATGCCCGTGAAAGCTTCTTTTGTGATGAATCCGTTAAAAGCCTTCTGCGGTATAGGTGAAATTTTTGAAAGGGTTAAAATTATCGCAACTCCTACTGCAACGGAGGAGATGACCGAAAACAGTTTGTTCTTAAAACGCTTCGGTGTTATTAAGTCCAGTAATATCATAAAGACTGCAATGCCGGTAAGCAGAATTTCGGGAGAGAGAAGCCCTACGTTCAGTTCCATGTTAGACTCCTGCCACTTTTAGTATTTCTCCTACGTATGAGTGGAGGTACTTCATTACAAACTCGGGGTTGAATCCCCACCATACTACAAGAACGGCCAGCAGTCCCAGGCTGAGAAGTTCCCTCGTATCGGCGTCCTTAAAGGAGAAAACCTTCGGATTTAAGAAGAATACGTTTCTATACATATACAGCATGTAAGCTGCCCCGAAGATTACACCGAGTGCCATTAAAGTTCCCGTAACGCCGGATGCTTTAAATCCTCCCAGTATCGTTAGAAATTCTCCGACGAAGGAACTTGTTCCCGGTAATCCCACGGATGCCATCGTGAAGACCATTGCGAGGGTGGCGAGCTTTGGGGCAAGCTCCGCGAGTCCTCCCATTTTTGAGACTTGCCTGGTGTGAATCCTTTCATATATAGCTCCTACGATGAAGAAAAGAGCAGCGCTGACAAGGCCGTGATTAAGCATCTGGAATATTGCACCTTCTATTCCCTGAGGATTAAGGGAAAATAGCCCGATCATCACGAATCCCATATGAGAGACGGAGCTGTAAGCAACTATTTTCTTAACGTCCTCCTGGACCAGTGCGATTAAGGCGGTATAGATTATTGCAACGACTCCGAGTGCAAATATTACCGGGGCGTAAGCCTTGTAGGCATCGGGGAAAAGCGGAAGGGAGAACCTTAGAAATCCGTAAGTTCCCATTTTCAGCAGGACTCCGGCGAGTATAACGCTTCCGGGAGTTGGTGCTTCGACGTGGGCATCGGGAAGCCACGTGTGGAACGGGAATACCGGAACCTTGACTGCGAAAGCAATGAAGAAAGCCCAGAACAGCCATTTCTGCAGATCAAGGGGGAGCTTGAGCTGAGAAAGCTTCGTAATGTCAAAAGTGTAGTCTCCTGTAAGGTTTCCGTAAATTACTACAAGAACAATCATACCGATGAGAAGGAAGATGCTACCCGCAAAGGTATAGATGAAGAACTTCAAGGCCGAGTATATCCGCCTTTCTCCTCCCCAGATTCCTATTATCAGGGCCATCGGTATGAGCATTGCTTCCCAGAAAATGTAGAAGAGGAGCATGTCAAGGGAGATAAAGACTCCGACCATTGCCGTTTCTAATAGGAGAAGGAGCGCGTAAAAGAGCTTCCTCCTTTCCTCTATGTAGTTCCAGGCGGAGGCAACGGCTATGAAGGTTAGAAGAGTTGTCATTATGAGCATTATGAGGCTCAGTCCGTCCACTCCCACGTGGTACCTTATTGAGAGGCTGGGAAGCCAGTCTCCGTAGTCGATGAACTGAAATCCCGTTTTGCCTGTTTGGAACTTGAGGGCTACCAGAAGGCTGATAACAAGGGTTGCTCCGGTTGTTAGTAGGGCTATCAACCTTGCCCTTTCCTCGCTCCTGCAGACGGCTATCAGCAGCGCTCCGAGAAGCGGTAACAGAAGGATTGCACTTAACATTTACCTACTCCTTAAAAGAGTAAGAGTATGATAAGGATTATTGCCGTTCCTGCTACCATGTATGCGACGTAGGTATTTACAACTCCTGTTTGCGTCATTCTTAGGATTTCACCCGACCATTTTGTAAGTTGGGCGGTGCCGTTAACTATTCCGTCTATCACGTACCTGTCCAGCAAGCTCGCCAGCCTTCCGAGGCCGAAGCCGACTCCTCTTACGAAGAGGAGGTTGTAGAGTTCATCGAAGTAGTACTTGTTGTAAATAAGAGTGTAGATGGGTTTTATCACGGGATTTTCTGTTATTGACTCGGGATCGATTTTGCGGGCAAAGTAGACCATTGCCGAAATTAATAGTCCGAGCAGTGCGAGAGATACGGTAATTGTTACCAAGATAAGTTCGGTGGAGTGCGGAAGTTCCTCTACGTGATTCGGGATTGCCTGTTTGAGGAATTCTTCAAACCACTCCCCAAGGAAGCCTGCTACTACCGAGGGGATTGACAGGACTATTAACGGCAACGTCATTACGGTCGGAGATTCGTGGAGGTGTTTCATTTCCCTTGTTTCAAACCTTTCCTTTCCGAAGAATACGAGGAATATGAGTCTTCCCATGTATAGGGCAGTGAGAAATGCTCCGGCAGTGAGGAAGAACCAGAATCCCGTGTGGCCGTTTGAAAAGGTGGCAGATATGATTCTGTCCTTGCTGAAAAATCCGGCGAGGGGCGGAATACCTATGAGTGCCAGGGAGCCGATTATGAATGTAGCCGTTGTTATGGGCATGTACTTTCCGAGTCCTCCCATTTTCCTTATATCCTGTTCGCCTTCCATTGCGTGAATGACGCTTCCCGAACCGAGGAAGAGGAGAGCTTTAAAGAAGGCGTGGGTGAACAGGTGGAACATTGCATAGATGTAAGCTCCCACTCCCAGGGCTGCGAACATATATCCGAGCTGGGATAGGGTTGAGTAAGCCAGAACCCTTTTTATGTCGAACTGAGTAAGGCCTACTGTTGCCGCCCCGAAGGCCGTTACCGTTCCGATTATTCCGACAATTGGAAGGACATTTCCTCCGTCGTATATAGGAAAGCACCTTGCAATCATAAATACACCTGCTGCAACCATAGTTGCAGCGTGAATCAGGGCAGAAATCGGGGTTGGACCTTCCATTGCGTCAGCAAGCCAGGTGTGGAGCGGTACCTGGGCAGACTTTCCTACAGCCCCGCCGAGCAGGAGGAGTCCTATCAGTGAAAGGGTGGCTTTTGATGCGCTGTTTACTGAAGAGAATACTTCGTGGAAGTCAAGAGTTCCGAAAGTCCAGAATATGATTATAAGCCCCAGTATGAACAGGAAGTCTCCTACCCTGTTGAGTAAGAAAGCTTTTATTGCCGCATCGGCCGCCCTTTTCCTCCTGAACCAGAAACCGATTAAGAGGTACGAGGAGAGTCCGACGGCTTCCCATCCGAAGAAGAGCTGGAGAAAGTTTGGGGCGGCAACGAGGGCGAGCATAGAAAAGGTAAAAAGTCCGAGGTAAGCGAAAAACCTGTCGTATCCGGGATCACCGTGCATGTAGCCTATAGAGTATATGTGAACGAGGAATGATATAAACGTTACTACGAAGAACATAACTGCAGTTAGCTGATCTACGTATGCACCGAACTGTGCTGACAGACCACCGGATGTGAACCAGTCGAACCAGGTTTCGCTGAAAGTTCTGTTTCCGATTTTAAGGAGTGTGACTGTCGATAGGATGAGGGAAATTCCTACCGCTGTAACTCCGAAGTAGTGGGAGCGTTGTCTGAAGGAGTTTATTCTGAAAAAGCTTACCGCTCCGCAGAGCAGAAACGAAATGAGAGGCAAAAATGTTATCCAGAAAGCCACTCCCATTCTACCACCTCAGGGTTCTAAAGTCTTCTGTGTTTATACTTCTTTTCATCCTGTAAATTGCAACGACGATTGCCAGTCCTACGGCCGCCTCTGCTGCTGCTACCGCAAGCACGAAGAATACAAAGAGTTCCCCGTAGTAGTTTCCGTGAAGTTTTGAGAACCCCACGAGGAGAACGTTTGCGCTATTAAGTATCAGCTCAAGACCGAAGAAAAGGCTTATAACGTTCCTCCTGGCTACGATGCCGAAAAGCCCGATGGCCAGAAGCAAACCGCTCAGTAGAAAGAGACTGAAAGGAGTCATTCCTCCCTCCTTGCAATCGCTACTGCTCCTATTGTTGCAACCAGTAGGAGGATTGAAACAATTTCAAAGGGCAGCAGGTATTTGAAGAAAAGGGGCAGTGCAAGCTCTTTTGCTCCCGAAACGGCAGGCTTTACTTTGCCGGCTATTTTGGAAGCTTCTAAGAGCAGCAGAATCATTAGTAATATAGATAGAAAAGCCCCCGCTGCTGCGGAGCTTCCCCTTACTTTTTCCTCTGCTATCTTCTTTACATCCATTGTTAGAAGGGCGAAGAGGTAAAGAACGATTATTGCTCCTCCGTAAACTATTACCTGAATAATGCCTACAAACTCCGCTCCGACTGTGAAGTAAACGGCCCCCAGCGAAATGAAAGACCCGAGGAGGGCTACTCCTCCCTTTATGACGTTCTTCGAAGTTACGGAAAGCAATGCAAGTACGGCGCTTATAACCCCGAACAGGTAAAAAAGGATTTCCTTCATTTTTCCCTCTCCTTTCTCTGGTAGTACCTTCCCAGCTCCAGAAGGTCTTCCTTGTGGAGGATGAGCTTATCGGGGGAGTACTTTGAGAATTCGTAAATGTCCGTCATAACTATTGCGTCCCTCGGACAGGCCTCAACGCAAAGGCCACAAAAAAGGCACCTGGTTAAGTCTACTGTAAAGTCAACAAGCTCTTTTTTACCGTCCTTTCCCTCAGTCATTTCCATGTCTATAACGTTGCTCGGACACATTTCGGCGCAAAGGTAGCAGGCTTCGCACCTGTAAGAGCCGTCAGGGTTAAGCTTTAGCGCATGGATTCCTCTAAACCTTTTTCTCGGTTCAACCTTCTCAAAGGGGTAGTGAACGGTGACCGTAGGCTTTAGCATCGTTTTCAGGGTCACCTTCATCCCTTTAAGAAGATCGAGGAATGCCACTTTTTTTAAAAGCTCCATTTTTCCCCCTTATCCGACAAGAAGGGCCTCTCCTGCTGCTATCAGCAGGTTAAGTATTGATAAAGGAAGGAAAACTTTCCACATGATAGACAGCATCTGGTCAAACCTGTATCTGGGGAACGTTGCCCTCAGCCAGAAAGCAAGGAAAATGAAGAATGATGCCTTCAGAAGGTGATAAATGACTCCGAGAATCGGAAACTTTTCGGCAAACGGTCCACTCCATCCGCCGAAAAACAGTGCTGTTATCACCAGTGATAGAACGATTATGTTTATGTACTCTCCGAAGAAGAAAGCAGCAAACCTCATTCCGGAGTACTCTGTGTGGAAACCACCAACTAGCTCACTTTCACCCTCGGGAAGGTCAAAGGGAGGTCTATTTATCTCGGCAATCATCATAACTAAAAAGATTAAAAAGGCTATAGGCTGATAGAGAATTCCCCAGCCGTGTTGCTGTTGCCACTTGATTATTTCGTTAAAGTCAAAAGAACCGAAGAGGATAACTACAGCCATAAGGGCAAATCCCATCGGGAGTTCGAAACCGAGTACTTGGGCGGCAGCCCTCATTCCTGCCAGAAATGAGTATTTGTCGTTGGAGGAGTATCCTGCAAGAAAGAGAGCGTATATGGAAATTGCGCTCATTGCCATTACAAAGAGAAGTCCCGATTTCATAGGGACTGCATTGATAAAGCCTATCGGAACAACAGATGCTGCGAGTAGGGCGGCAAAAACACTGAAAGAGGGAGCGATTATAAAGAGGAATTTGTCTGCCCCTTTGGGAACTACATCTTCTTTGAAAATGAGTTTCACCGCATCGGCGATGGGTTGAAGTATTCCGTGAGGTCCTACTACCATTGGGCCCGGCCTCTGCTGCATGTGTCCAAGGACTTTTCTTTCGAGGTAAGTGATCGGCGGAACCGCAACTAACATCAGAACAACTATAAATAGAAGGCTCAGGAAATTCTCCGTCACTTCTTGGGCCCTCCCCAGATAAAGCAGGTTGTATCAACAAACTTTTTGTTCATCTCTTTAAGCCTTTCGGCTATGATCTTTGAAATTTCCTCTAAAAGCTTGATTGCAAGCTGAGGATCTTCCTTCTTCAGTTTCTCGTAGTCCTCTTTGGTCAGTATGAGGGCATGGGTTTCTTTTAGGGCTACACCTTTTGATGAATGGAGTCTGCTGCTGAAGAAAGATAGTTCTCCGAGAGGTGTCCCCTCTTCGCTTACGGCAACTTTTACGGGTTTGCCGAACGGGTCGGGCCTGTAGAGGCCGACTCTCCCCTTAACTATGAAGAATATCTTATCTCCGGGATCTCCCTCTTCGAAGAGGACTTCGTCTTTTTCGAAAACTTGGTAATCTAAATACCTTGAGATTTCCTGCAGTTCTTTTTCCGTGAAGTTCTCAAAGAGGGGAAATTCCTTTGCAAGCTCGACCTTTACCATTACTCCTCCGCGATTCTGCACTTAAAGTTTGATGTGAACGGAAACTTTACTAAACCTTTTAAGTCCCTTGTTACTCGTTCTACTCTCAGGACGGCAGTTCCCGGAATTAGAGAGTCATTTTCTACAACACTTATTGGAAGTTCTCCGTGTTCGCCTTTTAAGGTAACAATTTTTCTTCCTTTTGCATCTTCAGGATGGAGGTGAAGTTCCCTTCTACCGGCAACTTTTGCAACGTTTCCTGAGTAATAGCTTACGGAGTTCCATCCAGTCCTGTTTACGAGGAGCGTAAAGTAAATTTCTCCTTTTTCTCCCGATAGTATGCTCTCTCCGGGCTTTTTCTTTATTTTCAACTCTCTTTTTTCTCTACTCCCTTCCCTGTAAGGAAGCTGAGAAATTATCTCTGTTAGCTGATATTTGGGAACTACTGCCCTTTTTAAATCGAGGGTTCTTTCTATTCCTTCAACTTTTCCTTCTTTCTCTACACCTGTCTCAATGGGGATTACCAGGTCAGCTTTTGCTATGTCGTGGGTGTAGAAGGGAGTGAATACAACAGTGAACTCGGCTTTGGGGAGTTCTATTCCGGGGAAATCCCTCTCAAGTTCCGTGTTTACGAGAACGTTGACTGAGCCTTTGAGTTTTTCCGGCGGCTTTAAGTCGAAGAGCTTCGTTACTCCTATAGAGTTTGCTTTTGGAGGAATAACTGTTATCGTTGCATTTCCCATTCTATCGGCAAGGTAAGCAACGGTTTGAGATATTTCCTTAATGTCAGGACTGAAGAGGGTTGTTCCTCCTATTATAAATGCAACTTTCTTATTTCTCAGGGCTTTTGCCGCCGAGTCAATCTTCCTATCTCCAGACGAGTAATACAGGTCTATCGTTCCCATTATGAAGTGCTTTAACAGGTCTATTACTTCTTCGGGGGAAACTATAAGTGAAGAAAACGCCACCGCGTCGAGCTTTGAGGGGTAGCTTCCGACCCTTATCAGCCTCTTTCCCTTTTGAATGACAAGGAGTCTCAGGAGCGTTGCAATTACGGGATTAACTTCTTCTATGAAGTCTCCGATAACGAATACTACATCGGATTTTTCGGTTGAAGAGAATGAAGCTGTTCTCCGTTCACCGGTTATCGACGCGATACCTTCAACGGCTAAGGAGAACGTAAGGGCGTCGGAAGTGACGTTGGTATTACCGAAGACTGCAGACAGTTTGGAGAGTTCCTCGTTTGTTAGAGAGCTTTCCAGGAACAGGTTAATTTCTTTTCCTTCTATTTTTTCTTTTAGGATTCTGAGGGCTTCTTCAAGGGATATTTCTTTAAGTTCTTCTCCTTTTTTGAGAAGCGGTTTTTTCAGCCTTTTATCCGAGTAGACGATGTCCCATCCCCATTTTCCTCTGACACAGAGATATCCTCTGTTGTGGCCGTTGTTAATTCCGATTCTTCCGACGACTCTCTTTACTTTTCCGTGGTACGTATCTACTTCCATTTTGCAGCCGCTTCCGCAGAGGGTGCACGTTGTCCAGGTTTTTTCCATTCTCCACGGTCTATCCTTGTACTTAAACGCCCTGTCGAGGAGCGAACCTACCGGACAGACGTCTATACAGCTTCCGCAGTGTTCACATCCTCCTTCAAGGAAGTCTCCGTTAAACGGAGAGATGTAAGCTTTGTATCCCCTATTGAAGATTCCGAGGACTCGGTTTCCCATGTTCTCACCGCACATCCTTATGCAGCGGCGGCAGAGTATGCAACGGTCGTTGTCAATCTCTATTAGCGGTCCTTGGATTACTATGTCTTTTTCCCTTCTCGGTTCTCTGTATCTGCTTTTCTTGGGGCCGTATCTGAATCCGACCATCTGGAGTTCGCACTCTCCTGCTTTGTCGCAGATGGGGCATTCGAGGGTATGGTTGTTTAGGATCAGTTCTATTACTCCGGCCCTTGCCTTTTTGACTCTTTCCGTGTTCGTTTTTACTACCATGTCGGGCATGGCCCTGAGAGTACAGGCTGTTGCAAGTCTCGGCGCCCCCTCTACTTCGACCAGGCATACGCGGCAGGCGCCTTCGGGGCGGAGTTCCTTGTGGTAGCAGAATACGGGAATAACTATTCCGTTTCTCTCGGCAACTTCTAAAACGGTCTCTCCCGGATAGGCTTCGCACTCCTTTCCGTCTATGATTATTTTGAAGCTCTCCATACTAAACGCTCCTGAAAGGACATCTTCCGGACTTTACGTGATTCAGGTATTCTTCCCTGAACTTCCTTACCGTAGAAGCAACGGGATTGTGGGCTGCCATTCCGAGCCCGCAGAAGGAGTTTTCCATAGTTTCAGAAATTGAGAGAATGATCTCAAGATCTTCTTCCCTTCCGCTTCCGTTTTCTATTCTCCTTAAAATTCTTACCAGCCAGTCTGTTCCTTCCCTACAGGGAGTACACTTTCCGCAGGATTCGTGGCGGAAGAACTCTATGAGCCTCAAAGCTGCTTTCACGATGCAGTCGGTTTCGTCGAGCACCATTATGGCTCCGGAGCCCAGCATTGTTCCTGCCTTTGCGAGGGAGGGGAAATCCATGGGAACGCTGATTTCGTCGGGGGTGAGGACGGAGCTGGAAGCTCCTCCGGGGAAAACTGCTTTAAGCTTCCTATCGTTCACTATTCCGCCTGCGTGTTCAAAAATTATCTCTTCTAAAGGAGTTCCCATCGGTAGCTCGTAAACTCCCGGCCTTTTGACTTTCCCGCTTACGGGGAAAAGTTTTGGTCCGGGACAGTCCGGAGAGCCTATTTGGGAGTACCACTTACCCCCTCTCTCTATTATCACGGGTATGTTGGCAAGCGTTTCGACGTTGTTGACTACCGTTGGTTTCCAGAGATATCCGGCGTTAACCGGGAAAGGCGGCTTTATTCTTGGTTCTCCCCTTTTTCCTTCAAGGGATTCGATCAGGGCTGTTTCCTCTCCGCAGATGTAAGCTCCCGCTCCGCTGTGGACGTGAAGGTCAAAGGAGAAGTCAGTTCCCAGGATATTTTCGCCGAGGAATCCTTTTTCATAAGCTTCGGCTATTGCTCTTTCGAGAATTTTCTTTCCGATGGGATATTCGCCTCTCAGGTAGATGTATCCGTAGCGGCATCCTGTGGCATATGCACCTATTATCATTCCCTCTATCATTGCGTGGGGGTCTTTTTCAATAATGACTCTGTCCTTAAATGTGCAGGGTTCTCCCTCGTCTGCGTTGCAGACAAAGAATTTCGGTTCCTTTATGTCCTGAGAGGCGAATTCCCATTTCATTCCGGTGGGGAAGCCGGCTCCTCCCCTTCCCCTTAAGCCGGAAATTTTCACCTCTTCTATAACGTCATCGGGGGACATCTCTTTTAAAACTTTTCTAAGGGATTGGTATCCTCCGCTCTTCATGTAAACTTCAATCTTGTGGGAGTTTTCCTTCTCTACGTTCCTGAGGAGTATTTTCTCCATCTTAGCCCTTCCAGCCGAACTTCTTGAGGATTTTCGGAACATCCTCGACTTTAACTTTTGAAAACCTTTCCTCGTTAACCGTTACTGCAGGAGCGCCGTCGCAGAGTCCCATGCACTCGTAGCTCTCAACGGTGAACATGCCGTCGGGAGTGGTTTCTCCGGGACTTATGCCCAAGAGTCTGCAGAACTCTTTAAGTATTTCTTCGCCTCCATTTAGCATGCAGGAGAGGTTTGTGCAGACCCTTATTACAAAGTTTCCTTTCCTTTCCGTATGGAACATCGCGTAGAACCTTGCAACTTCCTCTACTTCAACAAGCGGAATTTCAAGCTCTTCCGCTATGATTTTTATCATTTCACTGTTAATCTGAGGAAAGTTCTTCTCTGCTATCCAGAGGGCTGGTAAAAGGTAGGATTTTCTTGAAGGGTACTTCCCGCTGTTCTTTAACTTTTTGACTTCTAGCCTGAATTCTTCCAGCGTCATCTGTCTACTTCTCCCATAAGGGGGTCAAGGCTCCCGATTATAGAGATTACATCAGCGACGTAGTGATCTTTGAGGAGTTCGGGTAGTATGGCTATGTTTATAAGAGAAGGGGGCCTTATCCTAAGCCTGTAGGGTTTGTTTGTGCCGTCGCTTACTATGTAGTAACCGAGCTCTCCCCTTGGCCCCTCGACTGCGGCATAGACCTCGCCGGGCGGCGGGGTTATTCCGTGAATTACCAGCTCGAAGTGCTGGATCAAACCTACCATTGTGTTGTAAACTTCCTCCTTTGGAGGAAGTATTACTGTCGTATCCTCGATTTGAACGGGACCTTTCGGCATCTTTTTGAGACACTGTTCTATTATCTTTACCGATTGCCGCATTTCTTCCATCCTCACCCGGTAACGGTCATAAACGTCCCCGTTTTCGTATACGGGAACGTCGAACTCGATCATGTCGTAAGCACAGTAAGGGTAGTATTTCCTGACATCGTAGTCCGAACCCGCTGCCCTAAGTATGGGCCCTGTGATTCCCCAGTTTATTGCTGTTTCTTTATCGATGATTCCTACGCCTTTTGTCCTTGAGAGCCAGATTCTGTTCCGGGTTAAAAGAGTTTCATAATCTTCTATCTTTTCCGGGAAGAGCTTTAGAAAACCTTTGAGTTCGTCTTCAAACTTTTCTGTCGTATCTTTGGCTACTCCTCCGATTCTCATATATCCCGTGTGAAGCCTTCCTCCTGCAATTTCTTCGAATAGGTCCATAATTTTCTCTCTTTCCCTGAAAGCGTAGAGGAAGACGCTCATTGCTCCCAGTTCTAAAGCGTGAGTCCCTAACCATATGAGGTGGGAGGAAATACGGGTAAGCTCTGCCATTATAACTCTTAGGAACTGCGCCCTTTCCGGAATTTCATTTTCTATTCCCAATAGTTTTTCAACGGCCAAGACAAAGCCGAGCTCGTTGGTGTTTGCCGAGACGTAATCGACCCTGTCAAAGACGGGAAGTATCTGCATGTATTTCCTGTGTTCTGCCAGCTTTTCCACGCCTCGATGGACGTATCCTATGATAGCATCGGAGTTGACAATTTTTTCTCCCTTTAGCTCTAAAACAAGCCTCAGTACCCCGTGAGTTGAAGGGTGCTGAGGACCCATGTTCAGTATAAGGTCAGCCTTTTCCCGTTCCATTTTCTACTCCCAGTCCCAAACCTCACAGGGTTCTTCGAAACCTTCTAAGGGGAAATCCTTCCTCAGGGGGTAGTAAGGATATTTTTGGGGAAGGAGGAGTTTCCTGTTTTCCCTTCCCTCAAACTTTACTCCGAACATTTCAAACACTTCCCTTTCCGTCCATTCTGCCGTTTTCCATATGTCGACTACCGTCGGGACAGAATTTCCGTGTGCTTTGCACTTAACCCTGAGGTTGTGTTTAAGCTTAAGAGACCTTAACTGGTAGATAACAGTTATCCTCGGTTCTCTTTCGGGATAGTCAACAGCAGTAATATCCACGAGCATGTCCATTTGAAAGCTTTCGTTTTCTTTGAGGAACTTCATGAACTCCTTTAACTTTTCTTTTGAAACGGTAATTGAAACCTCTCCTCTGAAGGTTTCTACCCTTTCTACTGCCTCTCCGAACTTCTCTTTTAGGAGGTTGATCAGTTTTTCTCCTATATATTTCATCTTTCCTCACCGACCACTATCGGTTTGTCTCTCTTAATTTTCTCCCGGAGCATTATGAGGGCCTCGTAGAAGGCCTCGGGTTTGGGAGCACATCCCGGAACGTACACGTCAACGGGAACTATACAGTCAAGGCCTCTCAGTGTGGAATAAGTCTGAAATATGTTTCCGCTGATTGCACAGCTTCCTATTGCTATTGCCCACTTTGGATCCGGCATCTGATTCCAGAGCCTCTTTATTATGGGGGCCATTTTCCTGCTTATCGTCCCGCACATTATCAGGAGGTCGCACTGTCTCGGGGTATTCCTGAAGATTACTCCGAACCTGTCAAAATCGTATCTGGAAGCTGCGGCTGCCATCATTTCAATACCGCAGCAGGCTGTTGCGAAAGCTAACGGCCATAGGGAGCCTTTCCTCCCCCAGTTTATCAGATCCTGCAGTTTTGCAAGGAAGACGCCCTCTCTTAATCCCATTTTAACGCTCCCTTTGCAATGGCGTAGAGGAATCCGACTAAAAGTATGGTGATGAACAGGAAAGCTTCTGCAATTCCGAGCATTCCGAGCTTCCTGAAACTGACAGCCCACGGGAACAGGAACACAGTTTCAAGGTCGAAGAGGAGGAAAACCAGAGCAACTACGTAGAAGATCGCGAAGTAGCTTCCCTTTATTGGATTGATTTTCGGTATTCCGCACTCATAAGGTTCAAACTTCTCCCGGTTAGCTTTATCAATTTTCAGGAACTTATTTGTTATAAGGTTTATGTTAGGAACAAGCAGTGCGACTGTCAGTGCAATTAGAAAGAATACGAGGAGAGTCAGGTAGCTTTCCAACCTTCGACTCCTTACTTACGGAATTTCTTATATTCATGAGTTTGCATGCCTATTGTAACAAAAATTTAACATGGGAAGAGTTCGGGATCTTTTTGTTCTGCATACCTGCACCTGCCCATTGTGTAGAGGTCATTTCCGTATATGTCGTTGACAACAAAAGCGGGGAAGTCTTCCACTATAAGCCTTCTGACGGCTTCCGGTCCGAGGTCTTCATAAGCTATTACTTCGGCGGACTTGACGCACCTTGCAAGGTAAGCTGCGGCTCCTCCTACCGCTCCGAAGTAAATTCCTTTGTATTTCTTTATGGCCTCTATGACCTCCTTGCTTCTGCTTCCCTTCCCTATCATTCCCTTTAGTCCTGCTTTCAAAAGTTCTGGAGCGTAAGGGTCCATCCTGTAACTTGTTGTGGGGCCTACCGAACCTATCGGCCTTCCCGGTTTTGCCGGTGCCGGACCTGCATAGTAAATCACTTGACCTTCAAGGTCGAAGGGCGGATTTTCTCCTCTCTCCAGAGCTTCAACAATCCTTTTATGGGCTGCATCCCTTGCAGTATAGATAACACCGGAAATAAGTACGAAGTCTCCGGCTTTTAATTCCT
>JAMORC010000047.1 GCA_027063785.1 Desulfurobacteriaceae bacterium | reverse complement strand
TATCGCTAAAAAGCTTTTCTGGCTCTACCTCGCAAGGCTCTATGAACCTGCGGAACACCTCAATCAAAAGCCCATAAGGGCTTACTCTCTCCGCAGGTGCGTGTCCCTTATTCTCCTGTCAAAGACCGGCTTTCGCGGCGAAGCTTTAATTTAAGACTTCTCTCCGCCTCTGTCAACCCCTTTCAGGGTGACTTTCAAACTTGACGGTTGGTTAATATAGACGTCTCCTTTCCGGTGTCAAGTATCAACTGAGGATTTTCCTCCTTTAATCCCTAAAGAGCTGTCGCCACTTGCATTTAGCCTCATTTTTAAGGGCACGTAGTTACATATAGGATCCTCTTCCATATAATCACCATATTCCCAATAAGCTCTAACACGACAGCCGTTACAAATTTTCACGTACTCACAAACTCCACACCTTCCCTTGTAATCCTCTATTCGCCTCATGTCCTGCATTATCTTTGACTTAAACCACGCCTCATGGAAAGGAATTTCGAAAACGTTGGCGTCAGAAATAGGGAAATAACTACACGGCCTGAGCCAGCCGTGACAATCTATGTAGGCTATCGACTGACCCGCAACACAACCCTTTCCCCCTCCGGTTCCGAAGACGAGGTTTCTCCTCTTCAGGTCAAGACCGTCCCTTTTAGCATTTTGGTAGAAAATCCTGTAGTAGTGAGGAGCACAGGTGGGTCGAACCAGAATTGTGTTGTCTCCCTTGAGAATTAATTCCTTTTCAAGTTCATAGTGCCAGTTAAGCCAGTATTCGGCCTCTTCGGCGTTTAAAAGCTCAGCATTGGCTTCCTCTCCTCTACCAACAGGAAGAACGATAAACATGTACCAGGCTTTAGCTCCGAGTTCCCTTGCTTTCTTATAGACATTCGGAATGTCAAAAGCATTTCTCTTGGTAAAAGAGGAGTTAATTAGGAAGGGGATACCGTGCTTGTTGAAAAGTTCTGCTGCCCTTATTACTCCTTCATAAGCTCCGGGCTGTTTCCTGAAGTCGTCGTGTATTTCAGGAGTCGAACCGTCCAGCGACAGCGAAACCATCCTGATTCCGACTTCTTTCATTTTCTTGCAAACTTCATCATCAACGAGCGTACCGTTTGTAGCTATACACATCCTGAAACCAAGCTCCGTACCGTAACGGGCAAGTTCCCAGATATCTTCTCTGAGAAGAGGTTCGCCTCCCGTAAGAACAACCGTCGGCTTCGAAAGCTTTGCTATATCATCGAGCAATTTTTTCCCATCTTCAGTAGAGAAGTCCCCCTGCTCCGACTCAATAGTTGAAGCAGAACGGCAGTGAATACACTGTAAGTTGCACCTCCTGGTTATTTCCCAGGCTATCCACTTTGGCAGAAACTCTTCTCTCTTTTCCATCATCTTCTCCTCTTAACTTTCTTTTGCAAGGGCTGCAACCTTTTCTGCCTGCTCTGCAGCGGCCAGGGCATCTATCATTTCGTCAAGGTCCCCGTCCAAAAACTCCTGAAGATTATAAAGGGTAAGTTTTATTCTGTGGTCTGTAACCCTTCCCTCCGGAAAGTTGTAAGTCCTAATCTTCTCACTCCTGTCACCGCTGCCAACCTGAGAGCGGCGGGCGGAATCCATTTCTTCCTTTTTCTGCCTTTCGTATAGCTCTTTAAGCCTCGCCCTCAATATTTTCATAGCCTTTATCCTGTTCTGTATCTGAGAGCGCTCGTTAGAACAGGTAACGACGATTCCCGTAGGAATGTGGGTTATCCTGACGGCAGAGTCGGTGGTGTTTACGTGTTGGCCGCCCGCACCGGAAGAACGGTAGGTATCAATTTTTAAGTCCTTTTCGTTTATCTCTACGTCAACCTCTTCGGCTTCCGGAAGGATAGCAACGGTAGCAGTGGAGGTATGAATCCGTCCTCCGGACTCCGTAACAGGAATCCTTTGAACCCTATGAACTCCCGATTCGTACTTTAGCCTTGAGTAAGCTCCTTTTCCGGAAATCATCGCTATTACTTCCTTTATACCTCCAAGGCCGGTCTCGTTGAGTGAGAGGATTTCGACTTTCCAACCTTTTCTTTCGGCGTAGCGAGTGTACATCCTGAAGAGATCCTGGGCAAAAAGAGCAGCCTCCTCTCCTCCAGCTCCAGCTCTGATTTCAAGAATAACGTTCTTCTCATCATTAGGATCCTTCGGAATGAGAAGTTTCTTAAGTTCTCCTTCTAGAGCTTCCAACCTCTCCTCAAGCTCCTTCTTCTCTTCCTTTGCCAGCTCGACAAGTTCCTCATCTTTGGAGGACTCTATCACTTCCAATGCTTCTTCTATTCCTTCTTTTGTCCTCTTGTATTCCATGTAAGCCTCGTAGATGGGCTGAAGCTCCTTATGCTCTTTGGCAAGAACCTGGAATTTCCTCTGATCGGCTATTATCTCGGGCTTACTGAGACTCTCTTCTATCTCTTTAAACTTCCCGGCAAGGGTCTCAAGCCTCTTGATGATTGCCTCTTCCACTTCACTCTCCCAATTGGGTTTCGGAATTAATTTAAACTCGGACTGAAAAATCTACCAGATAATGTAGAATTTGAACACCATCTAAAGAGAAAAGAGGAACAGATGAAGAAAACACTCCTGACAGCACTTGTTTGCCTGACCTTTTCCTGCGGCGCTCCTAAGTTTGCCGTAAAGTATGAATACATTCCACCGAACAACAATGAAGCCTGCCTAAAAAAGTGCAGGCTCAGCTATACAGAATGCCAAAAAAAGTGCATCGACGAAGAAAAAGAATGCAGAAAAAAGATAAGAGCAGAGGCCGAAAGACTTTACAGAGAAAGTCTCCTTACTTACAGGAAAGAACTCGAAAGTTACACAAAAGCCCTTTCATCCTACAGAGCAGAGCTTTTAGATTGGAACAACGAGTTCAGGAAAATCTACGACGACTACTCCTTCTTCAGGAATGCTTGCCGAAAAGAAAAAGACAAGTATGCCTGCAGGCGAGAAAAGGAGCTGAAGGAAGAACTTGAAAACCTCGAAAGGGAAAAACCCACCCCGCCGGTAAAGCCGAAAAGGCCGAGCCTAACGGAGATTTTGGAAGAGCTGGAAAGGAGCTGTAGGAGAAGCTGTAACTGTGAGAAAGAGTTCGACAGGTGCTTTATATCGTGCGGTGGGAAGCTCCGCCCGGTAAGGTTCTGTGTTGAAAACTGTGAAAAGAGGTGAAAATGGAAGTAAAAACGCACAAGAAAATTGACAGGAAGCTCTGCGGGAAGCCTGTTGAACTGCAGGAGGGAAGGGCAAAGGTTGAAATGATCACTCTTCCCGAAATGGCAGCAGACGAATACGGTTTAGTTCATGGAGGATTCATATTCGGGCTGGCCGATTACGCCGCAATGCTCGCAGTAAACCATCCCAACGTGGTCCTTGGAGCGGCAGAGGTAAAATTCCTCAAGCCCGTAAGGGTGGGGGAGAAGCTCGTAGCGGAAGCCGAAGTAATCGGGGAACAGGGTAAAAAGAGAAACGTGAAGGTTTCGGTAAGAAGAGATGGAGAAGAGATTTTCGTCGGAAACTTCATCTGTTTCGTCCTCGATAGACACGTCCTTGAAAAGCCTTAAAGTAACCCCGGAGATCTTAGAAGAAGCAGAAAAAGAGGGAAGCGGAAGGGAATTCTTTTTCCGACTCCTTCAACTCCTTTCCGGCGGAGAACTCTCGAGAAAGGAGATAAAAGAGTTAAACCATAAAGAACTGATAAGAAGAATCGTCAAAGAAAACGGCCTCGAGGCATTTTTCTTCCCTTCAAAAGCAAAGAATATCTACAATGCACTGAGAAAAGCTTTCAGGGAAAGGGAAAACCGGCATCTGGAAGAGGAATGGGAAAGGAAGCTCTCTGGCTGGCGGGATGAATTTGAGAAACTCATTCACAGAGCAGTCTCGGGTTACTTGCTATCGGTCAACGATGAGGAAATTCTCAGGGATCTACAGGAAAAAGGATGGTTTCTGGCCTCCGACCTCGTGAACAAGGTATCAAAGGAGGGTTTGGAAAATTTACTGAACAGGGCATCCTCCCTACAGTTCCTCTCAGAGAGAACAAAAATGTGGCTTTCACTGCCGGCCTTTAAAAGAAGGGAGAAGATAGTAAAGGATATCTTAAAAGCATACGAACTCGGTTGTCTTGAACTTGCAATCTACGCACTTTTTCCCCTTTCAGAAGGGATAGTGTGGGAGAGCTTCGTAAAGGACAACCTCCTCGAGGCCGACGTCGAAAAGCTGATAAAGAAGAGAAACAGGAAGTTCGTTACAATACAGTACGCCGTAAAGCTTATCGTTCAGGCCGTCCGGAAGCAGGAAAAACTTCCCGATTTCCTTGACTGGGTGGCTTTTGTTGACTACAGAGAAGGAGAGCTAAACAGACACGCGATTCAGCACGGCGTAGCAGTAAACTTCGGCACACAGGAAAACTTCCTCAAACTCTTCTTCTTTGTTGACTTTCTCCACCAGATACTTTCCCTTGCTTTCCAAAGCAAACGGTAAACGTTGTTCCCCTGCCCTTTTCGGAATCAACCTTTACCTCCCAGCCGTGGTAATCCGCAATCTCTCTCACGAGAGAGAGTCCAATCCCGCGACCGTTACTGTCCGGCGACTTAACAAACTTTTCAAAGATAAAGGGGAGGAATTCCTTCCCTATCCCCCTGCCGGTATCAGAAACCTCCAAACACTCCTTAGAAAGCCTTACTCTTACATATCCTTTCGATGTAAATTTCACAGCGTTGTCCAAAAGGTTTTTTACAAGCTGCTCGAAAAGGAGAGGATCGGCCTCCACAGAAGAACCCTCAAGGTCTGCAATAAGCTTTATCCCCTTTGACTCTGCCGTCTCTTTAAAGCTCAACACAACATTTTTAACTATCGGATAAAGGTTTATAAAGGGGAATTTCTCCTTCTTACCAAGAATAAGTTTCCCTATACCGGACAGAATTTTCTCTATTTTCTCCGACTTCTCAACAATTTCCTGCAAAAGGTGGGATTCATCGCAGGCGGTAAAGTTCAAAAGGTACTCAGCATTTCCCCTGATAACCGTAAGGGGTGTTCTAAGTTCATGAGAAACCGTTGATATTATATCCCTCTTTAAATCCTCAACTTCCCTCTCGGCAGTCACGTCACTCTTCAAAACTACAACCAGACTCCCTATTCTTTTTAACTTTAGACGGTAAAACCGATTACCATCCTTAACTTCACAGAACCCTTTTCCCGTAGAAAGTGCTTCCTCAAAAGCTCTTATAACTTCCGTAGAGGGGAAGAGATCCCAAAGCCTACTCTCCTCACCGAGGAGAATTCCTTTCTCGTCAGTAAACAGAAGCTCAGGGAATGCCTCCCGGAGTTCCTTTAGAAACTCATTCAACTTCAAAGCTATACCCTACTCCCCAAATCGTCTTTATCTTCCCTCCGAGCTTATCCCTCAGGTGTTTTACGTGAACGTCAACAACGCGCGAATTAGAAATTCCGCCCCAGACCTTCAACAGTATCTCTTCCTTTGTAACAACTTTACCTGCGTTATCAACCAAAAGTTTGAGTATTTCTCTTTCCCTTCTCGTGAGCTTCACTTCTCTTCCACCTACAATGACTCCCAGCGGAGTAAACTCCACTCCGCCTTTAACTTTCCGAAGCCTCTCCTTCCTCCTTAACAAAGCCCTTACCCGAGCAAGAAACTCCTTTACACCGAAAGGTTTTGTAAGGTAGTCATCAGCCCCGCTATCAAGTCCTTCCACTTTATCTTCCTCTTCCGAAAGCGCAGTTAGCATGAGAACGGGAACATCAACTCCCCTTTCCCTGAGGAAAGCACAGGCTTCTATTCCGTTTATACCGGGAAGCATGACGTCAAGTATTAAAAGATCGAACTCCTCTCCGTAATCAATAACAGCGCTTATAAGGGATTCAGCAGTAGAAAAAGTCCCAACCGAGTAGCCTTCCGTGCTGAGAAGGCGTTTAATCAGGTTCTGCACCGACAGGTCATCCTCAACGACGGCAATCCTAACCACTCTCTCCTCCTAAGTCGTTAGTATAAAATAGCCAAGTAACTTACAGAGGAAAGGAAGACCGATGCTTTCAGAGGAATTTATGACAGCCCTTGAAAAGGCCTTCACGCTGAAGGGCTTTGACTTAAAAGTGGAATTTCGTGACTTAGAGGCTTGGGACGAAGCCATTTTCTACACGAGAGGGCTTATATCCAAATACGGTGTAAACTACGTCTCCTATCACCACACTTTTAAGGTTGAGTACCTGCTGGAAAACGGCAATTACATATCCCTTTCTTTTAAGCCGGGAGAAAACCATGGAGAGAGTTATTGAAACTGCCCTAACAGCTGCTGAAAGGGCGTCCGATGTTCTCCTTGAATACTTCGGAAAGCTCAAATCGGCAGATATAGAAGAGAAGGCAAAAAACGATTACGTAACTGAAGCTGACAAAAAATCAGAAACGATTATTATTAAGACTATACAGGATTTGTTCCCGCAACATACAATAGTTGCTGAGGAAAGCGGTATCCACACCGGGAACGAGTGGAAGTGGTTTGTTGATCCCTTAGACGGAACGAAAAACTTTATTCACGGACTCCCTTTTTTCTGCGTTTCCATAGGAGTCCAGTTTAAGGAAGAGTTAGTTGCCGCCGTGATAAAAATTCCTGCCCTCAACGAGGTCTTCGTGGCAGAAAGGGGAAGCGGTGCTTACTGTAACGGAGAAAGGATAAGCGTAAGCAGAAGAAGTTTCTCAGAGGCCTTAATTGCAACGGGCTTTCCCTTTAGAGGGAAGGATCAGCTGGATATGTATCTCAAGTGCTTCAGGGAAGTTTTTCTGAAAGTTTCCGGAATAAGGAGATGCGGTTCCGCAGCAATCGACCTGGCCTATACGGCAAAAGGAGTCTTCGACGGCTTCTGGGAGATGTCCCTTCACCCCTGGGATATAGCTGCCGGGGTTCTGCTTATTGAGGAATCCGGGGGAGTAGTATCCGATTTTAAAGAAGGAAAGGATTATTTAAGAACCGGAAACATTGTAGGTGCCTCTCCGGAAACATATAGAGGACTTATCGAGATAGTCGGAAAACACCTTTCTTAAAGGAGGAAAGAGATGGCCTTTGATGAGAAAAAGTGCGAAGGATGCGCTCATAAAGATAAGTGCCAGACAGCCCAGGATCCGATGGAGGTGAAAATAACGTGCAACCTCTCAAAGATCAAACACAAGATCGGAATCCTGAGCGGTAAAGGAGGTGTCGGAAAAACGACAGTAGCGACAAACCTTGCAGCGGCACTGGCCAAAAGAGGATACCGAGTAGGCCTTTTAGACGCAGACCTTCACGGCCCCAACGTCGCCAAAATGCTCGGGGCGGAAGGACAGAGGCTTTTTGCAGATCCCAACACCCAAACAATTAAACCCTTCATTCCGTTAGGAATGCCGAACTTAAAAGTGGTTTCCATGGCCTTTCTCCTTGAAAACCCCGATCAGCCGGTTGTTTGGAGAGGACCCCTTAAGCACCAGGCGATAAAGCAGTTCTTGGCAGATATCGACTGGGGAGAACTGGACTTTCTTATAGTTGACCTTCCTCCGGGAACGGGAGATGAAGCGCTGAGCGTAGCTCAGCTCATAAAGCCTATGGACGGTTTCATTGTTGTAACAACCCCGCAGGAAGTATCACTTCTTGACACAAGGAAGTCTATAAGCTTTGCAAAGATGGTGGGCGTTCCGGTTCTCGGAATAGTGGAAAACATGAGCGGACTCATCTGCCCCCACTGCGGCAAGGAAATCGACATATTCAAGAAGGGCGGAGGAGAAAAAGCAGCAAAAGAGCTTGGAATTACTTTCCTGGGAAGAATCCCGATAGAACCCGCAGTAGTCGAAGCCGGAGATAAGGGAGTTCCGATAGTAATTTCTCATCCGGAAAGTGCGTCGGCAAAGGCTTTTGAATCAGTAATCGAAAAACTCCTTGAGGAAGTGGGAGAAAAAGCCGATGCTTAAGAAAGTCATTGCGGGAGGAGTACTGCTCCTCTCGTTTCTTCTCGTTGTTATGGGTATATACAGAAACGAGTTAAGGATTATTTACAACAACGGAAAAGTGCTATGCCTCACCTGCATAGGAATTAAGTAATGGTGGAAATCCCCTTGATAAAGAACAGAAGAATTTACCAGCTCTTGACGGCGATTCTTGCCAATTTTCCTCTTTACAACTTCTTCACGGCAAGGCTTTACTCCGGAAAGCTGAAGTCGATACCCGTCCCGATCATGAACTGTTACGCTTGCCCCGCAGCCCTTTTCTCCTGCCCGATAGGAACCATAAGCCATTTTCTCGTGATAAACAAAATTCCCCTATTCACCATCGGGATAATCTCGGCCGTTTCCGCCTCTTTCGGCAGATGGATATGCGGTTGGATATGCCCGTTCGGTCTTTTACAGGATCTACTCTACAAAATTCCAACCGCAAAATTTGAACTGCCGAAACCGTTTATTTACCTAAAGTACCTGTTACTCGCCTTCGGCGTTATAATTTTCCCGTTTTTGTTTAAAGAACACTACTTCTGCATGATCTGCCCGACAGGAACTGTAGAGGCGGGAATTTACTGGGTCGCCGTCAGCGGAATGATACTCAGCATGGCAGGCCCCTTTTTCCTCTTTAAGCTAGCCCTGGGAAACCTCTTTCTCTACGGCTCAATCTTCATGAAAAGGCCTTTTTGCCGGTACATCTGTCCGTTAGGAGCACTGTTTTCACTCTTTAACAAGCTCAGCATCGTTGACTTCTCGGTTGAAAGGGAAAAGTGCATAGAGTGTAACCTATGCAAGAAATCTTGCCCCGTTAACTACCCCATTTACAAAGATCCCAACTCTCCCGCCTGCCTCAGGTGCTTAAACTGCGTCCGGATATGTCCCGCGGTTAAAGTGGAATTTTCCACTATAAAGAAAGCGGAAAAAGCAAGGAAGCCTGTATAATTTCGGTATGGTCATTATCCTAATCGTATATGTCGTTCTGATCTGGAATCAGGCCTTAGCCTTAGACAGAAAAGACGTTGAAAGCTTCCTATCCTACTTAAACAGCAACAAGTTCTGCTCCGAAAGTTTTATAAAAACCTTTAAAAACACCCCTTTTGAAGAACTGTCTCGAACACTTTACCTCGACTCTTGCAACGGAAGCTTAACCGCACCTCCAAAGAACGACTACGGAAAATACCTTTACGCAAAGAAGCTATACCGGGAAGACCCGGAGAAAGCCCTTCCTCTCTTAAGAGAAGCCTTCAAAAAAGGCATTCAGGAAGAGGAAATAATCCTGCTTCTCGGAAAAAACTGGAAAAAGCTGCTAACTCCCGAGGCAGTAAGGGAGAAAATTAAAAGACTTATATACTGGAAAAACTTTGATGAAGCCCTTTTTTACCTTGACTTCATAAAAGGAAGTCCTTACTTCTACTACTTATCGGGACTACTGGAGATCAAAAGGGGAAATAAGGCGTTAGCAAAAGAGCTTCTTAAAGAATCAAAAATCCCGGAAAGTTTCCTATCCCTCATCTACATAGAAAAAGAACTTCCGGGAAAGGTTTACTACTTCAAGAAACTCCTATCAAGCACCGCTCCAAAGTGGGAAAAGAAAAAGGCTGCCGTCTACCTATTCGACAAGCTGCTCTACAACGACCTGGGGCTTTTCAGGAAAGAACTTCCTCTGTTAAAAGAAATAGACGGCAAGCTTTACCGGAAATTTAAGGTCAGGTATCTCATATACACCGGGAAAGAGAGAGAAGCTCTAAGGGAACTGGAGAAGCTTTCGGGATCACAACTTGAAGCGTGGAAAATTGCCCTAAAGAGAAAACTGGGGGAAAAGGCAGAAATCAAACAGAACCGAGTCAACTTCTACACTCTCCTTCTCGGCAGAGAAACAGAAATAGTGAAGATAGGAAAACCTGCTGATTACCTCAAAGACCCGGGGTTGAAGCTCCTTTTAGAAAGCGGGAAATGCTACACACTTACCCTCATTGAAGAAAAAACTCCTCAAATGGCCCTTGCCCTGAACCTCTGCGGAGACTACAAGCAGGCAATCAAGCTTGCCTCAAAGTTAAGGAAATCAATCGATAGAAATCCTTTCCTCCTCAAAGTCCTCTATCCTGCACCTCCCGCCTTCAAAGGGGACATATTTGCACTATCAATAGCCAGACAAGAAAGCCTCTTTAACCACAGGGCTTACTCCCGATCGGGAGCAATAGGGCTCATGCAGATAATGCCAAAGACGGGAAGCTATATAGCAAAGAAGTTATCGAAAAAGGACTTTAAAGTTTCGAATCTATTCGATCCCGAAATCAACACGCTCTTCGGCTCTTATTACATTCACAGCCTAATTAAAAGGTTCAAGTTGTTTCCTCTTGCGGCCGCCGCCTACAACGGAGGACCGTCAAGGGTAGAAAAGGCACTAAAGCTTTACGGAAAAATAAAACGTCCGGAGGATTTAATTCTCTTTAACGACGCCTATATTCCATTTAAAGAAACGAGGGATTACGTCAGGAAAACGTACGTTAATCTCTACTACTACTCTCTCCTCTACGGAAAGGGGAACGAATGGAAGATTTTCTCCGAGCATTAGAGGAAGAAGGGTACAGGAAAAACACCATCGACACTTACAGGAGGGTTCTCAGGTATTTCCTCCATTTCCTGGACTTCTACGGCTACGACTTTATAGACTTTGACGAGGAAAGGTTATACGGCTTCTTTGCCGGAAAGTATAAAACTGAAAAAAGCTTTCGAACTGCAATGTCGGCAATCCAGCACTACTTAAAGTTCAAGGGAATCAAGCGTAAACTGAAGTTCATCCCTCCCGACACCGGAGAGTTTAAGGAGTTCAGACCTATCAAGGAAGAAGAATACAGGAAAATTGAAGAAAAAGTAGGAAGCCTAAGGTCTGAAGAACTTAAAACGGCACTTCTCCTTCTCATCTACGCCGGCCTTTCACCGTCCG
The DNA here is from genome assembly GCA_027063785.1 of Desulfurobacteriaceae bacterium. Taxonomy (GTDB): domain Bacteria; phylum Aquificota; class Aquificia; order Desulfurobacteriales; family Desulfurobacteriaceae; genus JAMORC01. The sequence goes on along the minus strand of JAMORC010000047.1, from coordinate 9,308 downwards.
AAATAGGAAAGTTGAAAGTTTCCTCTTTCGGTTCTTTCCTGGGAATTCCGATACTCCAGGAAGGAAAAATAAAGCGGTTCATCCTCAAGGATAAATTAGCAGAAAGGCTAAAGGAGATAAGAGAGGAAAAACTTCCGGTCTCTCCTCTTGTTTCGACAAGGCCGGCAACAATAAAGGTCACCTACCACAGGATAATGAAGCAGCTCAACCTTGACCTCATGGTTTCGGACTTTAAGGATAACTACGTCGCCGAGCTTTTGAAGAGAGGCCTTCCCGTCGACATCGTGGTTGAATATTCCGGAAGAAGCCTTGAAAGAGTTTCCTACATAAACCGCGTTCTTAATCTCCAGAGTAAGGCCGACGTAATAGAGAAAAAGCTGAAGGAAGAAAAGTGAGGAAGGAAAAGTTCTTCTCGAAGCTCAGGAACTTCAGTAAAGTCGGAGTTTTAACCGGAGCCGGAATCAGTGCAGAGAGCGGCATCCCGACGTTCAGGGGAAAGGACGGCCTCTGGAACAGATTTAACCCGACAAACCTTGCAACATTCGAGGCTTTCGACGAGAATCCCCTTCTGGTATGGAAGTGGTACTTGTGGAGGATGCACTTAATAGCAAGGGCAAACCCAAACGAGGGACACAAAGCTATAGCTAAAATGGAGGAACAGTTCCCGCAGTTCCTGTTAATAACCCAAAACGTTGACGGCCTTCACAGAAGGGCAGGCTCGAAAAGGTTTGTGGAGCTTCACGGATACATCTTTGACGGAAAGTGCCGATACTGCGGGAAGTTCTACCCCGAAGAGAAGTTCAGGAAAATCTTCCCCTTCTCAGACAGGGAGTTTCTAAAAAAGCTATCCGAAGAGGAACTGAAGGAAACTGTATTCAGAGAACTTGAAGGCAACCTGCCGAAATGTATAAACTGCGGAGGAATCGTAGGCCCGGGAGTCGTCTGGTTCGGGGAATCTCTGCCGGAAAACGAACTTGAGAGGGCAGTCGAGTTTGCAAGCAGGTGCGACCTCTTCTTGTCCGTGGGAACTTCCGCAGTCGTACAGCCTGCCGCATCAATTCCCCTCATAGCAAAGAGAGGTGGAGCTACCCTCGTCGAAGTAAACCCCGATGAAACTCCCCTTTCGCCTTACTGCGACGTCGTCTTCAGGGATTCCGCATCAAAAGTCCTTCCACGCCTCGTCGAAGCCCTCTTGAGGCAGAGGTAGAACCTGTGCCTGCCGATCTCGATTTCTCTAACGACTTCTTCTTCCCTTCTGCCGGACAGGAAATAGCTCCCCTCGGGAGGAGAAGAACTGTAGGGGAGAGGCTTATCCCTGTACTTCTCCACGTAAAAGCAGAGCTGCAGGTACTTCACCTTCGTGAACAGAGGTTCACCGGCCGTTAAATCGGCAACTTCACGGGCAACTTCTCTAACCGGAGGGTACTTAAAGGAAGCAGAACTTAAATAGTAAGCCCCGTAAAAGCCCCTGAAAATTAGCATCAGGACTCCCACCAGGGGAACGAGGTAGGTGAAGTTAAACCTCGGAACAAAGAAGAAATAAATACCGTATAGGAAAGCCAGAAAAATTACAGTATTCTGGAGAACAAAGGAAGGATTCTTAGTCACAAAAACTCCCGCAACTATCCCCACGATAACTATGACCTGAGCCGTAAACCTGAGAATCTCTTTTGCCCTCTTGTGGACAACCTGAACCGAGGCAACCTTTTCCCCGATGTAGAGAGCAAGGAAGGGTAAGGCCGGCATCAAGTACCTCAACCTGCTTCCCGGAAAGAGCCAGTAGAGCAGGGCATCCAGGAGAAAGGCAGTTATCAGGACTCTCTCTACAACACCGGCCGGCTTCGCATTAATGTCCTTCTTTAGAGAGTAATAGATCAGGACAAACGACCACGGGAAAGTAGCAAGAAACAGCCTGAAGGGATACGACACGTAGTTTTTTAAACTCTTAAAAAGGGGAACCTCACCCGGCGCCCTCGAGATAACCTCGGAAAACAGCGTTTTTACCGCAACACCACTTTCTACGGAAAAAAGCCAGAACAGAAACGGTACAAGCCCCAAAGCGGCACCCAGGAGATGTCTAAAAGTAATAAGGACTTTCCACTTCCCCGTTACGAAAACATACGTCCCGACCAGAAACGCGAAGAACTGAAGAGCGGGAAGTCCTTTGGTAAGAAGTGCAAAAGAAGTCAGTAAATAACCCAAAACCCACGCTTCAAGTTCCCTCCCCCTTTCCATAAAGTAAAGCCAGAGAAGAGAGGAGGAAGCAACAAGAAGAGTAAAGAGCGTATCCGGCTCGCACTTACTGCCGTAACCTATAAGAACTACATAGAAAGTCGAAAACACTATTGCCCCGAAAGCAGCCCCCCTGCTGCTTAAAAGCCTTTTTCCGACGGCAAATATGACTATGGAAGTCAGAATAACGGAAAGAGAGGAAGGAAGCCTCAGCGAAAGCTCAGAAATTCCCCCCAGAAGGAAGGAAGAGAGGACAAGTACCCAGTTGTGAAAGGGAGGCTTTTTGAAGTAAGGTTCAAGAAGAACTGTAGGCTGAAGAAAATTATGGCTTTTCATCATTTCAAAAGTTATTATTCCCCTCCTCGGCTCTTCGTGGATAAGAACGAGTGCGGAGATGTTTATAAGAAAAGCAAAAAACAAGAAGAGGAGAAACCACTTAAGCAGTTTATTCTCTCTCAACTTTCACCTCTTTAAAGTGCTCTTCAGGAATGTCCGGTTTCTCTCCTACCGGGTGAAACTCCACCTCAACGCTTCCGCAAACGGGGCACCTGAAGTAGCTTATCCACATTGGCCTATTCCCGACGATATCCCTGACATCCCCTTCCCTGTTAACGTCCCTGGAACCTATGTAGGTAAATTCAGAAACGTTACCGCAGGTTGAACACTTCATCATTCTCCTAAACATCTTTCCCTCCTTGAGGAGTGTAATATACTTTCCAGCAGAAAATCGGGAAGGTTTTGAGGATGCTCAGGAGCAAAAAGTTCTGGACTCTCTTAATCTTATCAACGCTTCTCCTCGTTCTCCCCGGGGGGCTTTCCTCGGCCTTCGATAAGGACGAGCCAAAGTACCTGGAAGCTGCCTGGGAAATGGTAAAAGGAGGAGACTACATCACCCCCTACTACAACTACGAGTTCAGGTTCGACAAGCCCATTCTCGTATACTGGCTCATCGCCGCAGGCTACAAGCTGTTCGGAGTAAACGAGTTCGGGGGAAGGTTCTTCGTCTCACTGTGCGGAGTTCTAACAGTCCTCCTGCTCTTCTGGTGGCTCAGGAGGCTAAAAGGGGAAAATTTTGCTTTCTGGACTTCCCTTATCTTCCTTTCCCTGCTCGACTTTATAGTAATGGCATCCGTTGCGATGCCGGATGTCGTCCTCCTTCTCTTCATAACGGGAGCGCTTATCTTCTTCTTTGAAGGACACAGGGAAAAAAGCCCAAATTTTTACAGGCTGGCTTTCTTATCTGCAGGCCTTGCAACTTTAACAAAAGGACCGGTAGGTCTGGTACTGCCGGGACTTGTTGCAGTTGTTTACTTAGTCCTGAGGCGCGAGCTTTTAAGAACGCTAAAGGAAATACCCTGGCTTTCCGGTATGCTGGTATACCTTGCAGTCGTTCTTCCGTGGTACGGGGCAATCCTGTACAAGCACGGGTATCAGTTTTTTAAGGACTTCATTATCTTTCACAACATCCACCGCTTTACCGGCAAAGTCCCGGGTCACCCCACCGAATGGTGGTACTACCCGGTCAACTACTTCTGGCTTTTCCTGCCCTGGTCTCTGTTTTTCCCGTTCGGGATCTACAGGCTCTTCAAGGATAGAGAGTGGATAGTGGACGCGCTCCTGACCTTCTCGGTAGTATGGTTTTTTACGGTTTTCTTATTCTTCCAGATAGCCCATACAAAGCTCGCTCACTACCTGCTTCCGTCCTTTCCCGCCTTTTCCATTATCGTTGCATGGTACCTCCAAAACTACCGGGAAAAGATTCCTGTAACTCTTACAGCCCTGCTTTTTACGATACTAACGCTTGCAGGCGCAGCCTTCTGGAAAATAAAGGACTGGCCGGCAGCCGCTTTCGCTTTTGTGATTCCCGCTTTCCTGGGCGCGTGGCTCTCTTACTTTAAAGGAAATCCCTTAAAAACGCTGACGACCTCCTTCATCGCATCGATGCTTCTTTTTAAATTCCTGACGCTTCCTTCCTTAGAACCATTAAGGGCAAAACCGGCAGTCGGGAAAGAATTAAAGGAAATCAAGAAACGGTGTAAAAACTGCAGAATTGCTTTCCTCGACTATACTTCTCCGGAGATTATCTACTATTACAGACTCGGGAAAATAGAGGATCTTCCGGCAGAGGCTGTAAAGAAGCTACTTAAGGGGAAAGACCCGGTAGTCGTCGTCACGAGGGAAAACAGGTTGAAGAAGCTGAAGGGAGTAAACTACAGCGTGATAGACAAGAAAAAGGAACTGTTAACAAAACACTCCATCGTGGTAATCACCAATAATAAAGAGGAGATAAAATGGCAAAAAAGATCTCAGTAGTTATCCCTCTCTATAACGAAGAGGAAAGCGTCCCCATCCTTTACCAGCGTCTGAAGGAGGTGCTCGAGAAAATCCCCTACGACTACGAAATCATCTTTGTCGACGACGGCAGTTCCGACAGGACGGGCGAAATCCTGGAAGAGATAGCAGAAAAGGACAGGAAAGTTAAGCTTATTCAGTTTGCCAGAAACTTCGGACAAACAGCCGCAATGGCAGCAGGAATGGATTACGCAACCGGGGATATTATCATAACTATGGACGGAGACCTCCAGAACGACCCGGAAGATATACCGAAGCTTCTTGAAAAGATAGAGGAAGGTTACGACCTGGTTTCCGGCTGGAGGAAAAACAGAAAAGATGCCGCCGTTTCTCGAAAACTACCCTCCAAAATAGCCAACTGGCTGATAGGAAAGCTTACGGGAGTGAAAATTCACGACTACGGATGCACCCTCAAAGCCTACAGGAGCGATGTTATAAAGAGGGTAAGGCTCTACGGAGAGCTTCACCGATTCATACCGGCCCTCGCCTCTACGGTTACTTCCGTTGACAGGATAGTGGAAATTCCCGTAAAGCACCATCCCAGGATCTACGGGAAATCAAAGTACGGAATAAACAGAACGTTTAAGGTTCTCGCAGACCTCTTCTTCATCTGGTTTATGAAGAAGTTCATGCAGAAGCCCATCCACTTCTTCGGAATACTCGGAATTATCCTTTTCTTACTCGGTTTCTTTCCGTTTCTCTATCTGATAGCTCTGAAGCTTACGGGACATTCAATAGGGGGAAGACCCCTCCTCATAATCTCCGTTCTACTCATCCTGTCTGGCCTCCAGATGTTCACGACCGGTATAGTAAGTGAAGTCATCATGAGGATTTACTACGAGTCGCAGGGCAAAAAACCTTACGTTGTAAGGAGAACTGTTAACGTTGAAGAGGAGTAGTTACTTAGTCCCCACACTAATACTGTTTATCTTCCTTTACTTCCTCTACGAGTACAGGGTTTTCGAGAAATTAAGTGAAATAGCGTCAAGGCTTCGACCGGAATACCTCATCGCTTCCCTTTCCTTTTACCTTCTCACTTACCTAACAAGGGCAAAGAGGTTCAGCCTTATGTTCTCCCGAATATCAACTCCGGAACTCTCCGCCGTTATGGCCGTCCACACGTTCCTTAACAACTTGTTGCCTTTCCGATCGGGAGAAGCCTCCTTCCCCGTGATTTTGAAAAAACTCTTCGGCATTGAAACGGCCATTTCCTCGGCAGCCCTTATGGTTGTAAGGCTCTTAGACCTGTTATCCCTGTCTTTCCTGTTCACAATTTCTCTCTTTGCCGTTGCTTTTGATAAAAAAGAACTGCTCTGGATACCGGGAATTTTAACGGCCGTTACACTGCTAATCCTGCTGGCTGCCTTTAAGCTGATAAAAAAGCTAAAAAACCGCTTCACCGTAATCGGATCCGTTTTTCTCTTTTTCCAAAATTTCATTTCCTTTAAAACGGTTATTATGCTCACTCTCTATTCCCTCCTTACGTGGATGTTTAAGTTCATGTCATTCTTCTTTATCCTCAAGGCAGGAGGGATAAAGCTTAATTACTTCCAGACAGTTTTTGTTTCGACTTTCGGGGAGATAACAACGATCCTCCCCATCCACAGTTTCGGAGGATTCGGAACCTATGAAGCGGGATTAGTCGGAGGATTTTCTCTGCTGGGAATTAAGGGAAGCTATGCCCTGACCGTGGCCTTTTATTTCCACCTGATCCTTCTTGTCATGTCGGCCGTTCTTGCCTTTATCGGCTGGCTTTACCTTCTAAGGAGAGCTTCTCGATGATCTCTTCAACCGCCTCTTCGGGAGACAGAAGATCTGTCCTCACCCTGAGGTGAGCTTTCCCGTAAAAGGGGAGTCTCTTTTCAAAAATTTCCCTGACCTTCTCCTTTCCCCTTCTAACAAGGGGTCTGTTCTTATCGCTGCTTATCCTGTTCCACAGGACTTCAAAGTCGGCATCAAGAAAAATCGAAGTAGACAAGGAATTAACGAGACCGACGTTCTCTTCTGTGGTAAACAGTCCGCCTCCCACAGACAGGATTACGGAGGCTTCGCCACTTAAAACTTCCTCCAGCAGTTCCCTCTCGATAGCCCTGAAGTAAGACTCCCCTTTTCTTTCAAAAATTTCCGGAATAGACATCCCTTCCCTTTCAACTATCAGCTCATCGAGGTCGAGGAAAGGAACTCCCAACCTTTCAGATAAGAGTTTTCCAACTGTAGATTTCCCCGATCCCATAAACCCTACCAGCGTGATCTTCACTTTTCCACCCTACAGAAGGTCGGGACAAATCCCTCCTTCGGAAGAGGGAAAACAACATCGTCACCCGTATTAAACTTTCCGTCAATGCCGGGATTTACCACCCTGTCACCCAGGAAGTAAAACCTTCTGTTGGCACACCCGAGAACGGGCAGGGGTATCCCGTTCTTCCTGCCGAGCACTTTCTCCTTCAACCCCCAGTTAACCGCCTCGTTTAAGTAGAACAGGTTTAACTTTTGAAGCTCAAAGGGGATAAAAAAGGAAAGGAGCACCGCCGCAGCCAAGCCGATAAGCGGAAGCCTTATAATGGCGGGCAAGCTCTCAACTTTCTTGTAAGGCCTTATTTTAAGAATTCCCGAATGTATAAACCTCACTAAATCACTCAAAGTATAGCCTTCTCTGTAAACATCCCACCTGGTTACCGGCCTGCCGGCAGTCCAGTAGGAAACGAGAAACTGAGGAGACTTGCGCGCGTCCAAGTAGGAAATTTCAAAGGGATCGGGAATCTTCACAATTTCTTTAAGGAAAGGATTCCTGAGGATTTCCTGAAGCTTCTCATAAGATATTGCCTTTCCCAGGCCACAGGGTTCAAGCTCAACTAAATTGAACTCAAGTTCTCCTCCGCTTAAGAACCATTTCTCCATAAAACTCTTTAAAGAGAACTCCTCGTCGAGAACGTCATCCCCCTCTACGTAAAACAGCGTTCCGTCGTAGCAGAGGACAAGTTTGCTTCCTTCTCTTGAGAGGGTAAGGTAGAGCTTACCGGTCTTTTCCTTAAGGAGGTCAATAACTACCCAGACATCTTCAAACTTTCTGATTTTCCCTTTCACGTTCCGCACAGCAACCTGCCCAGTATAAGGTTACTTAAGAAAACTAAAGCCGGAACGAGCAACAACTTATAAGGCCTATCCCTCAGGAAATCCCTCATACCGGGAACGAGGAGAAGGTTAGGTTCAACGAGAAAAGTTCGAACAGTCAGTACTTTCCCGACAAAAAACATAACAACGGCTCCTGCAATAAATGAAAAGAGCAAACTCAGGTTTAAACTCCAGCCGGGGGAAGGTAAAGGCAGGTGAACCAGCTGAGGGATGGGTTTTAGCCCTTCGACCTTAAATTCCGTACCTTCAAGTTTTTTCCTTACTGCCTCAGCTTCCTTGAAGTTGAGGGTTATGGAGTACATAAGGTACTGGTTAAACAGGAACTCGGGAACATTCCAGAGCTTGGCCGCCTCCTTAAAGTAGGAGAGGGCTTTTTCATACCTTCCCCTGTAGTAGCTGATAAAACCGAGGTCATTCAGGATTACCGCCTTTACCTTCGAGTTTCCTGCCCTCTTAAGGAGGGAATTCAGCTCTTTTGAAACGCCCAAATCTCCCAAGGCCAAGCCGTTAGTCAACTTTTCTACCTTCCTCTCCAGAGGAGATTTATAGGCAAGATCGACCATGTAATCGGGAGAGTAGCCGTCCCGGGACAGCTTGAGGCTGTAAGCAACAGAAGGATTTTTGAAGTAGTTTAGGACATTCCTCTCAACCTGATATACCAGGAGGAAGAGCAAGGAAGAAATCAGAAGAAAAGAAGCAGAAATCCTTTTCCCTACCAGCACGGAAAAGGTTAAACCGGCTCCCGACAGAAAAAGAACAAGAGGAACGGAATTAAAACCGAAGGTAAGGAAAAGCAGGGTAAGGAGTACAACCGATATTCCGTTCCTGACAGGAGGCGAAAAGTTGAGCTGTTGGGAGAAAAAAAGGAAACAGAGAAAAAGCAAGACAAAGTTGAGCGAAGTGAAAGCCCTTTTGGCAGAAACCAGGAAGTACTCAAATCGATAAGCTGCCAGAAGTTTCGTTTCCGGCAGATTCTCAATTTCCTTTTCAAGTAAATAGTTAAGTTCGGGCAAGTGACGAAAGGGAAGTTCTGCCTTCGCCTCCTCTATCCTTTTAACGAGAGGCATAAGTTCTGCAGTTCCCTTTCCCTCTTTTACCCCCTTTTCAACTTCAAGGAGGAGCTTCTTAACGTTAGGAGGTTCTGCCGAAAGGGCGGGAAGCTGTAAAAAGCTAAATAACAGAATCAAGAGAGGTAAGAAGCTCCCCAACCTCCTCATAGTTTTCCACACCTCTCACTTGCCAGGTTTTGTAGCCCAACACCCTCTTTCCCATCTTCAGGGCATGAGCAATCTCGCTGAGGGTGCCGTAATTTCCCCCAACGGCCACAACAATGCCGCTGCTTGCAGAGACAACTATAACATTTCTGGCTTCCCCCATGCCGGTGGGAATCTTGATGTCTATGTAACTATTTGAAATAGCTTCAAGGGTAGGAAGAATCCCTACTGTAATTCCGCCGGCCTCCTTTGCTCCTTTAGCCGCAGCCTCCATAACTCCGAAAAGGCCGCCGCAGGCAAGAACATAGCCCTTTGAAGCCACAAGTTTCCCGACCTCATAGGCGGCTTTATACACATCACTCTCTTCATCGACCTTCC
>JAMORC010000046.1 GCA_027063785.1 Desulfurobacteriaceae bacterium | reverse complement strand
ACCAACATTTTTAACCTGAACGTCATCAAGTACGAGTGGGCGCCGAAGCTCTACCGGGTAATGATGGCCAACTTCTGGATACCGGAGACCGTTGACCTGACCCAGGACGTTCAGGACTACAAGGAGCTGACGGAAGACGAAAGGCAGGCCTATGATGAAATACTTTCCTTCCTGGTTTTCTTGGATTCAATCCAGACCACCAACATTCCCAACATAGCTGCTTATGTAAAAGCGCCGGAAATAACGATCGATTTATCTATCCACGCCTATCAGGAAGCAATACACTCCCAAAGCTACGGCTACACCATAGAGTCAGTCGTTCCTGCCGAAAAGAGGGAAGAGGTCTACTACTGGTGGAAAAAGGATCCGATACTCTTTGAAAGGAATAAGTACATCGCCGACATCTACCAAAAGTTCTTGGAAGAACCGACTATGGAGAACTACGGAGAGGTTCTCATAGGCAACTACCTTCTGGAGGGGCTTTACTTCTACAACGGCTTTATGTTCTTTTACAACCTCGCCTCCCGCAACTTGATGCAAGGAACGGCCGACATCATTCGCTACATAAACAGGGACGAGCTAACCCACGTTATCCTCTTTGAACACTTCATGAAAGACCTGACCGACGAAGGTTTCAAGAAGTACCTGACAAAGGACAAAATCTACGAAATGTTCAGGATTGCCGTTGATCAGGAACAGAGGTTCAGCAAGAAGGTAATCGGCAATAAAATCCTCGGAATGAACGAGCAGTCAATTGAAGACTACACCTACTACATTGCAAACAAGAGACTCAAGGCTCTCGGCCTTGAACCCATATTCCCCGACAGGCCCAATCCTTACGAACACCTTGAAAGGATTGCAGATACCGGCGGCGAAGGAAACGTTAAGGCAAACTTCTTCGAGGCTACGGTAACTTCCTACAACCAGGCTTCTGCGGTTGAGGGATGGGATGAAATCTAACTGCACCAGCAGATTGTCTCCCGCCCGCGGGAGACTTTCCTTTAGAGCACTCTTACAAGTGCCAGCCGGAGCTATGCATCTACTGCCGAAGACCGAGGAGACATATGCGGATACACACCTTCCTTCTTCCTCTTTTTGCAGTTATACATCCTCTTGTCAGCTATCTTTATAAGCTCAGCGATATCCGTAGAATCGTCGGGAGCTGTTGCAAGGCCGAAACTCATGGAAATACCGTAATTCTCAAATTTCCTTTCAAGCAACTTTCTCAAAGAGGAAAGTTTTTCCAAAATAGCCCCCTCGTCGCAGTTGACAGCTATCACCAAGAACTCATCTCCGCCAATCCTGGCAACGACATCAGATTTCCTGAAATTTTCCTTAATCAGCCGTGCAACTTCTTTTAAAACTTCATCTCCCGTAATGTGACCGAACTTATCATTAACCTGTTTAAAACCATCAAGGTCTATGTACACAACGCACAGTTTCTCTAAGTTTCCTCTTTTCAAGTTCTCAAGCTCTTTTTCAAGAAACATATAAACAAACCGTCTGTTGTACAACTCCGTAAGAGGATCAATAACTGTATGCATCTCAATTTCTTTTATGTAGTTAAACACAACGTAAGAGTAAAAAAGCAAGAATGTTATCATCATTCCGTAAGCCATCAGTGCCTGTCTAATTTCTACGATTGAATACGGAAGGGGAATTTTCCCCAAAACGTGAAGAAGCAGAACGATTAAAAGAACAAGCAGATAAACAAGATTCCATATTACTGCTTCTTTGGGTTCCTTCAGAAGAGGACTTATTGTCGGAAAAACAAAAATCCAGTATATCCCAGTTTTCTCCATACCTCCCGTAATAAGAAGAACTGAATAGAGAACCAAAAGTAACAAAAGAAACAAGTTTGATGCTTTTTCATAATCTTTTGTCTTTTCATAGTATATGAACAGGAAAGTCCCTAAAATTCCCGTTAGCAATTCAAAAATGCCAAGTAATTCATTGTGCCCGAGGATGTTTATTGTACCGAAAGCAAAAAGAAAGATCACGCTTACAGTAATAAAAATTACCAGCCCCCTCTCCCTCACTACTTGAACAGACCGAATCATAATCTAAAGTTCCTCCACTTTAACCCTTTTCAGGATTTCCTTTACTCCCTCTCTTGTACAAAGGGCTACTCCGGGGCGGGTAACCGTATCTGTTCCACAGGCGACCCCGAACGAAACTGCCTCTTCAACGGATTTTCCCTCATAAACTGCAAAGGCAAAGCCCCCAACAAGGGAGTCCCCGGCCCCCACAGTATTCCTCACCTCAACTTTCGGCGGAACAACCCGAAAAGCCCTGTCTGCAGTCGTACAAACGGCTCCGTACTCTCCGAGGGAAACAATAACTACTTCTACTCCTTTCTTGTTTATGCTCTTCGCCGCATCTACAACATCCTGAGGAGTAAGGAGAGGATGTCCTACTAACCTCTCAAGTTCATACTTGTTAGGCTTCACGGCAAAAGGAGCTGCTTCCACCGCTTTACTCAAAAGCTCACCATCAGCATCTACTATGATTTTTGTCTTCTTACCTTTAAAGTTCCTGATTAATCTGGCATAGAAATCACCCGGAAGTCCCGGCGGAACGCTACCTCCCAGTATTAAGACTTCAGGCTCGTAATCCGTGCAGACTGCATTATAAAGCTTTTCAACTTCCTCAGACGAAAGCCTCCTACCTCTGGAAGCAATAAGAATGTGCTTCCCTTTTTCTCTCTGTTCAAGTATTGTATTGACTCGAGTTTCGCCTTTAACTTCAACAATTATCGAAGAGACTCCTTCCCTTTCCAGAAGCTCCTTAACGCACTTTCCTATGCAGCCTCCTAAAGGAAGGGCCAAAAAGGACTCACTGCAGAAACGGGCTATAACCCTTGCGGCATTTACTCCCTTTCCTCCCGGGGAAAGATGGGGATTTTCTACCCTATTCGTATCATCTTCTTTTAAAACCGAAGTGTAATAGTAGACATCAAGGCACGGATTAGGACACAGGGAAAGGATCATCTTACTTTCCCTTTTTAAAGAGGTTTTCTGCTTTCCCCCTCAGTATCTCATATTCGGCATAGGCCGACTCTACAAGGGAAAGGAGCGGGTCAGCCTCAGTAAGGTTTTCCGGCTTAAAGGAGTCAACCACTTCCCTAAGGAACTCCTCAAGGGCTTTAAGGAATGTCTCCTTATCGTGCTTTCCCCTGATATCCTCTATGGCCTTAGAGAGAGCCTCTCCCTTGGAGAGGCCGCTCTCCAGATAGCCTTCGTAAGCCTCTTTAAGATCTCTCTTTACTTTCTCCATTTAAAGCTCTCTTTCAACTTTCTCGATAGTATAGCACTCTATAATGTCCCCGATCTTTATATCATTGAAGTTCTCAAGACCGATACCGCACTCGTAACCGGCCTGAACTTCCCTAACATCTTCCTTAAAGCGCTTGAGCGAAGCGATCTTACCTTCATAGATCACGATTCCGTCCCGGACGAGCCTTACGTTTGCATTCCTCCTTATCACCCCATCCCTTACGTAGCAACCGGCAACCGTTCCAACCTTGGGAATCTTAAAGGTTGCCCTAACTTCGGCAGAACCGAGATAGACCTCTTTTTCTTCCGGTTCGAGGAGTCCCTGCATTGCCTTTTTCACTTCATCGACAATGTCATAGATAACCCTGTAAGTCCTGATTTCTACTTTCTCCCTTTCCGCAGCCTTTCTGGCAGCAGCATCAGGCCTTACGTTAAACCCTATAACGATGGCGTTTGAAGCCGCCGCAAGGAGAACATCATTTTCGGTTATCGGACCGACTCCGGCGTGAATTATGTTTACTTTAACTTCATCGGTAGAAAGTTCTTCCAGGGATTTCCTTATAGCCTCTATGGAACCTTGAGCATCTGCTTTAAGGACAACGTTAAGTTCCTTTACTTCTCCGGCCTTCATCTGAGCAAAGAGGTCTTCGAGTGAAACCTTCTTTTCTTTCTCAAGAGCAGTCTCTCTCGCAAGCTCCTGCCTCTTCTCGGCAATCTTCCTCGCAGTTTCAAGATCCTTAACGACGTAGAACTTATCTCCGGCCAGCGGGACACCTTCAAGGCCGAGTATCTCAACAGGAATTGCAGGCCCTGCTTCTTTTATCTGCTTACCTTTATCGTCAAACATTGCCCTTACTTTTCCGGCGTAAAGGCCGGCAACCAATGCATCACCTACTTTAAGCGTCCCCGATTGAACCAGAAGGGTTGCAACAGGTCCCCTCTTCTTATCGAGCTTGGCTTCCAGAACAACTCCTCTTGCGGGCTTATTCGGATTGGCCTTTAGCTCCATAAGTTCGGCCTGAAGGGCAATCATCTCAAGAAGCTCGTCAACGCCCTCTCCTGTCTTTGCAGAGACCGGAACCATTACAGTATCTCCGCCCCAGTCCTCAGGGATGAGACCGTGCTGTGTAAGCTCTTGCTTAACCTTTTCGGGATTTGCCCCCGGTTTGTCTATCTTGTTAATGGCAACGATTATCGGAACACCTGCAGCTTTGGCGTGGTTTATTGCTTCTACCGTCTGCGGCATAACTCCATCATCCGCAGCAACGACAAGAACAGCAATATCCGTTACCTGTGCTCCTCTTGCCCTCATTGCTGTAAAGGCCTCGTGGCCGGGAGTATCAAGGAAGACAATCCTTTTCTTTCCTTCACTAGTCTCCGCTTCAACGACTGAAGCTCCGATGTGCTGAGTTATACCTCCGGCTTCTCTCTCCGCAACCTTAGTGTTCCTGATATAGTCGAGGAGGGTTGTTTTTCCGTGGTCAACGTGTCCCATTACAGTAACCACAGGAGGTCTCGGCCTCAAGTCTTCTTCTTTATCGGGAAGCTCTTCAAGTTCCTTTTCAAGAATGCCTTCCTCTTCCTCAGCCCCTTCCAGCTTTACAACTTTTCCGTACTTCTCGGCAACCTTCTGGGCCGTTTCAAAGTCTATCGGCTGGTTTATAGCAACGAACTTCCCGAGGGCTATCAAGTCTTGCAGGAGCTGATTCGGCTCAACTCCGAGCCTCTCAGCAAATTCCCTTACGGAGATAACTTCCGGTATTACAACGGTCTTTGCTCTCTCCTCTTCCTCAATCAGCCTCTGAAGCTGTTCCTCTTCCGAAAGTTCTTCAAAGGGAACTTCTTCCACAACTTCTTTCTTCTTTTTCTTCTTCCTTTTCTTCTTAGCCCTATTTTTCTCTTCTATTCTCCTCATCAGCTCTTCAAATTTCTTCTGATCCTCAAGCTCTTTCTGCTCCCTTCTCTTTTCAGCTAAAATCTCCTCTTCGCTCTTCGGTTTAGCCTTTTCCCTCTGCTCTTTTGTAGAAGCCACGAGCTTCTCAAGCTGTTCCCTTGTTACCTTTTCCTCTACAGGCTTCTCTTTCCTTCTGGGACGCCCCTCTTTCTTACCAGCAGGCTTCTCTCCCTTCCTTGAAGGCCTTCTCCTTTCATCTCTTCCCTCTTCCCTACGAGGTTTCCTCCTGCGTCTCCTTCTCCTTGCAAGCTCTTCCGGAGATAAGATCCTTACCTCGGAAGACCTCTTCTTTCTCTCTTCCTTTTTTTCTTCTTCCTTTTCCTCTACCTTTTCTTCTTCTTTCGACACAGACGATATAGGAGGAGCTTCCGACTTTACCTCTTCCGTCTCCCGGACTTTTTCAACTGCCTCTTTCTGTTCAACTTCTTCCGGCCTCTTCTCTTCTCTCTTTACTTCAGGAACTTCTTTGACCTCTTCCTTGGCAGGAGGAACAGGCTCCTCTTTCTTGATTTCTACAGGCTCAAAAAACTCCTTGATTATCATAACCTGCTTATCGTCAAGGCTCGAAGAAGCGCTCTTAACAGAAATATCAAGCTCTTCCCGGAGCTTCTTTATCAGCTCCTTAGAGGACATTCCCAGTTCTTTAGCAAGCTGGTATACTCTTACCTTAGCCAAAACAAAACCTCCAAATCGGTTAAAACCAGACTTAATATAGACGGCAGGCGAATTATATCAACAGTTAAAAGGCATTTTCTACGTGAATTACTCCCTCTCCTTCAACAGCAATAACGTCAAACCTGATGTTTTGATAAGCAACTTCTTCCTCAGAAAGGAAGTAAAGGGCTGTCTTCTTTATCCTTTCCTGTTTTACAGGTGTTACCGCTTCCAAAGGATTTACAGCCGAACCCTTCTTCCTCAGCTTTACCTCTACAAAAACAACAGTCTCCGTGGATGGATCGTAAGCTACTATATCGATTTCACCGTAACAGCTCCTGTAATTTCTCCTTATAATAGAGTAACCTTTCTCCAGCAGATAGCGGAAGGCGATTTTCTCCCCCTCTTTCCCTTTCTCTTGAGACCTTCCCAAAACTCCTCCTGTGAATCTCCGTTATCCCGAACGCCCTTATAGCTTCCACGTGCCTTTTCGTCGGGTAACCCTTATGACTCTCAAAACCGTATTCCGGATAGAGCTTGGCTATTTCAGCCATTATATAGTCCCTTACGACTTTGGCAATAACGCTGGCACATGCACAGGAAAAACTTTTTTCATCTCCTTTCGGAATTGCCAAAAGCCTCTGTGAATAAGAGGGGATCTTAAGGTAATCAGTTATGAGGAAATCGGGCTTTACCGGTTCAAGTTCTCTAATAGCCCTTTCCGCCGCCAGTACAGTAGCCCTGTAAATGTTTAACTCGTCAATTTCAGAAGAATCCGCAAATCCAACTCCAAATGCGAGCGCCTCAGAAATTATCCGGCGGAAAAGCTCCTCCCTTTCTTTTCTCTTAAGCTGTTTTGAATCCAAAAATAAAAAAGGATTGACGTCCTGCGGGAAGACCACAGCCGCCGCAACTACAGGCCCTGCCAAAGGTCCTCTTCCCGCCTCGTCAATCCCGGCAATAAGTTTATATCCTTTTTTCCAGAGGGAACGTTCTATCTGAAGTATTACTTCTTGGCCATCCACTCCTTCTTCTCTTTAATCTTAGCAGCCTTACCTTTCCTCTCTCTGAGGTAGTAAAGCCTTGCTCTTCTCACAATACCTCTCTTAAGAACTTCTATCTTATCTATGACCGGAGCATAAAGGGGGAACGTCCTCTCTATTCCGACACCGTAAGAGACCTTTCTTACAGTAAAGGTTGCATCTGTTCCCGATCCCCTCTTCCTGATCACAACACCTTCAAAGGCCTGGATTCTCTCCTTATCTCCTTCCTTCACTTTAACGTGGACCCTGACGGTGTCTCCAACCCTGAAGTCCGGAATTTCCTTTTGAGTATATTTTTCCATTACAGCTCTCATAAGCTCATCAAGCCCAGCCATGACAAAACCTCCCGTAAAAAGTGCGCCTGAATTTTATGGGACTTTTTTAAAAAGTCAAGGAATAAAAAAATGGTGCGCCCGGCAGGATTCGAACCTGCGACCTCGAGATTAGGAATCTCGCGCTCTATCCTCCTGAGCTACGGGCGCACAGCAGGAGAAAAAATAGGCAATCGATACAAGGCTGTCAACTCCGATTCAAATTACCCCCAGCTTCGGCTGGGGGACGGGGAGGTGTAAAGGGCACGATGGGACAACGCCGAAAGTTTCCCCATCCGGGCAGGGAAGGACAACAGTTGATTTTTCTGCCGTCAAATAACGAAACCGCAAACTTGACAAATCGAAAGAGTGAATGTAAATATTGCCTGCTTTCCCGCAAAACAGATACAGGAGGTAGGAATGAAGGTAGTGGAAGTGCAGGCTACCCGCAGGGAGAAGACAGGAAAGCAGGTAGCCAAAAAGCTGCGCAGGGAAGGCCTTCTGCCTGCCGTTATATACGGAGGCGGAAGACCGGAAGCAACGCCGATAACAATATCGGCAAAGGAAGTAAGGAGGCTGAAACACCACCACGGCCTCATCAAGCTCAACCTCGACGGTGAGGAGAGGATTTGTATCCTCAAAGACATCCAGTACAACTGGCTGGGCGACGTTCCCATCCATGTAGATTTTCAGGAGGTAACCTTCGGTGAAACCATTGAGGTTACCGTCGAGCTGGAGTTTACCGGAACTCCGGTAGGTGTCTCTGAAGAAGGAGGGGTTCTCGAAATTCTTAAGAGGGAACTCACCATTGAAACCCTTCCGAGGCAAATTCCTGAGAAAATCGTTGTCGATCTATCAAACCTCCACGCTGGTGATGCCCTTCACGCAGGGGAAGTTCCCCTTCCGGAAGGAGCAAAGCTGGCGGACAATCCCGAGGAAACCGTTGCTGTTGTAGTAGAACCTGAGGAAACAGCATCTGAGGAAACCGAAGAGGAAACCTCAGAGGAACAATGATAAGGTTAGTAGTGGGACTGGGAAATCCCGGCAGGGAATACGAGAGAACCCGTCACAACGTCGGATGGATGGTGCTCGACAGGCTCTCTGAAAGATTAGGGATTCCCATAAGCAAGGAAAAGTTCAGGGGAATATACGGAGAACTGTCCGTTAACGGCAGGAAAGTTTTCCTGTTAAAGCCTTTAACTTACATGAACAGAAGCGGAGAATCGATAGCAGAGTTTGTCAGGTTTTACAAAATAAAGCCGGAAGAGGTTATGGTCGTATACGATGACCTTGACCTTCCCCTGGGAAAACTCAGGCTCAGATTGAAGGGAAGCAGCGGCGGACACAGGGGAGTTGAGTCTGTTGAGAAGTCTCTCGGGACAAGGGAATTCCCGAGGCTAAGGATAGGCATAGGCAGGCCGGAAAGGAAGGAGGATGTTGTTAACTACGTCCTCTCTCCTTTCGGAAAAAGCGAACTTCCGGTAATCGGAGAAGCAGTAGAAAAAGGGGCGGAGTGCCTTGAAGAAATAATCCGCTCCGGAGAGATCAGCCAAAAGCTTTTGAGTAAATGTAATTAAGGGAGGTGCTTTATGAGGGAGTACTACTACGAGATGGTTTACATACTCAGACCTACAATGTCGGACGAGGAAACCGAAGCTGCAATAAAGAAAGTCAACTCCTACGTAGAAAGGTTTAAGGGAGAAGTCTTAAAGGTTGATAAGTGGGGAAAGAGGCAGCTTGCCTACCCGATCAACGACTACGACAAAGGGTATTACGTGCTTGAGTACATAAGAACAAACGAGAGGGACTTCGTCAGGAACATGGAGAACTTCTTCAGGATTAATGAGGATGTTATAAGGTTCCTGCTTTTTAGGCTGAAGCCCTCTGAAGTTAAGGAGCTTAAAGAAAAGCTTTCCCAGAAAGAAACCGTCCCGGCTTCTTCTGAAGAGAATAAAGGAGAAGAGTAATGGCCAACCTCAACAGGGTTTTTCTTATAGGACGGCTGGTTGCCGATCCTCAGCTTCAGCACACCTCGGGAGGAACGCCGTTTACAAGGTTTAGGATTGCCGTTAACAGGCCTTACAGGGATAGGAACGGTAACTGGCAGGAAGATACGCTTTTTATCGACGTCGTCCTGTGGGGCGATGCGGCAGACAGGGCAGTCAGCCGATTTAATAAAGGATCGAGG
This sequence comes from Desulfurobacteriaceae bacterium, assembly GCA_027063785.1. GTDB lineage: Bacteria > Aquificota > Aquificia > Desulfurobacteriales > Desulfurobacteriaceae > JAMORC01. The sequence goes on along the minus strand of JAMORC010000046.1, from coordinate 11,998 downwards.
GTTTTAGTCGAAGGAAGTTTAAGGCAGTCAACCTGGGAAACCGAGACCGGGGAACGCAGGAGTAAAATTGAGGTCAGAGCTGACAGAGTAGTCGGTCTCGATGCGAGAAGGGAAACCGGAGAATCCCTTGAAGAAGAAATTGATGACATCGAATTCTAAAGGAGGTTGGATATGAGCAACGGACTTCCTCAGAGAAGGTTTATAAGGAGAAGGAAGTACTGCAAGTTCTGTGCAGAAAGAATAGAAAAGATTGACTACAAGAACGTTGAGCTTCTCAAGCCCTTCATCTCCGAAAGGGGAAGGATCATACCGAGAAGGATATCCGGTGTCTGCTCAAAACACCAGAGACAGCTTGCAAGAGCCGTTAAAAGGGCAAGACACCTTGCACTCCTTCCGTTTGTCAAGATAGGTTAAGGAGAGGGCGTTGAGGTATAAACCTGCCGTAATCTATTCATTACTTACTGTGGGAACGGGACTTCTTAGCAAGTCGGAGGCCTTATCTCCTCTGGCCTTCGGCCTTTCGATCTTCATTCCCGCACTTTTTTACGTCCTTTCAAAGGAAGACGGGCCGGGAGTGGCCCTTCTGATAACGGCAGTCGCCCTCGGAGTACTTGCACTTTACGATTACAAGTTGGCCGCAGATCTATCGGCACTTCCCGTGATAGGATTATTCCTTTACTTTGGCAGAAATAGACTTTCGACAGAAAACCTTGTTCTACTCGGGGCAGCTCTCCTTTTTGCATCGGCCGTATTGGAAGAAATCGCTTTCGGGCTTCCGGAACCGGTCAGAAAAGTTGAACTCTTCGTTAAATACAGATTCGGTTTTTACGCCCTCTCTTCCCTGTTACTCTCTTACTTTATGACCGCCGTGGCCCAGGGAATAACAGGGGAAAAGTGGAAGGTAGAAGAACTGAGGTTCGGGTTCTGGAGCGTAATCCTGTTTCTGCTTTCAGGAACGGTCTTCCTCATTATCAAGGAAGGGCCCCTTCACGAGATGGGCATAAACCTGCTCATCGCTTCTATTTCCCTTTTCACGGTTCAAGGAATATCGGTAATCCTCTACGCCGTCAGGAGGCTCGGATCTCTGTGGAAGCTTACTCTTTTGATTTCTGCACTTCTATTTCCCATACTTATCCTGGGATTTTCAACATTCTTGGGGCTCCTCGATCAAGCAATTGACTTTAGAAAGAAACTCTACGAAGGAGGAAAAGATGGAAGTAATTCTGATTAAGGATATGGAGAATCTCGGTAAGGTAGGCGATATCGTAAAAGTAAAGGATGGTTATGCGAGGAACTACCTCATACCCTCCGGAATCGCCCTGCCGGCAACCAAGTCAAACATTGCAAGAGTAAAAAACGAACTTGCCTCTCTCAGGAAAAAGGCCGAAAGGCAGCTGCAGAGGTATAAGGAGCTTGCAGAGAAGCTCAACACCGTAAGGATTACAATAGAGCACGAGGCAGGAGAGGAAGGAAAACTCTTCGGTTCTGTTACTACATCACAAATTGAAAAAGCCCTCCACAAGGCAGGCTTCGAAGATGTAGAGAAGAAGCAGATAATACTGGAAAAGCCCATAAGGGAAACGGGAACTTACGAAGTTAAAATCCACTTGTTCAAGGATATCGAGGCAACGGTAACTGTTGACGTTGTTCCTTTAAAGAAGTAGTTTCTGCTCCGCCGGGCAACCCTTTTACGGAGGTCAAAATGGAGTTTGTCGGAAGACACGTAATGATGGACGCCACCGTTTCGGATATAAGCAGGATTAACGCTATCCAACCCATTTACGACTATATGGAGGAGCTTGCCAGGAAGCTCGACATGACGCTCGTTTACCCCCCGATAGTTGCCAGATTTCCGTTTGCCCAGTCAGAGCTTGAACAGTTCGTTAAGAAGCTATCGGAAGAAAACGTTAAAAGCAGAACTCTGGAATTCATGGAGGAAACCCTTAAAAGGCGTGCTACCGAAGACAGCGGAGTCTCCGGGGTCTCCATATGGCTTGAGAGCCACTGCACGATACATACCTGGCCGGAAGAGAAGTTCTTCAGCCTTGACGCCTACAGCTGCAAGGACTTTGATCCGATGCTCGCCTTTGAGCTTACGGTAAAGTGGTTCAAAGTCGATTATGCCTCCTTCGTCGACGTCGAGCGGTACATAGGAGGGCCCTGCATCATAAAAGCTTACGAGTACAAGGACGGAAAGCTTGTCGAGTGCCACCCATCAATCGCCAAATAGTTCAAGTGCTCTCCTGTAAACTTCCCTTTTGGGGAGGCCTGTTAGCCTTCTGGCCTCCCTTACAGCCTCAGAAATTCTCAAGCCCTTTGCCTTAAGTTCCTTCAAAACCTCATCGAGATCAACCTCTCTTTTTTCCTCTTTTACAGGCGGAAGGAGAAGGACAATCTCTCCCTTTGCCTTTCCGGTTTCCACCTCCTCCAGTACCTCTTCAACCCTGCCGGAAAGGAACTCCTCGTTCAGTTTAGTAATCTCCCTAAAAATTCCCACTCTCCTTCCCGGAAAAAGCTCGGAAATTGCCTTCAGAGTCCTGATTATCCTGTGGGGGGACTCGTAGAAGACGACCGTATGATCCTTTCTCAGGAATCTCTCAAGGGTTTCCCGAAGCTCCTTCTCCTTTCGGGGAAGGAAACCTCCGAAGTAGAAGCGATCCGTGGGAAATCCCGAAGCAGAAAGGGCTGCAATTAAAGCAGAGGGACCGGGAATCGGAATCACATTTATCCCCTCCTTCCTTGCGAGGGCAACAACCCTGTAGCCGGGATCACTAATGCAGGGAGTCCCGGCATCAGAGACGAGTGCGACTCTCTTTCCCTCTTTAATAATCCTCAGGATCTCCTCGGCTCTTTCCCTCTCGTTATGCTCGTAGTAGGAAATCAGTCGCTTACCCTTTATCCCGTAAGCATTCAAAAGCTTTAAAGTTTGTCTCGTGTCCTCACAGGCTATGACGTCAACGTTTTTCAAAACCTCCAAAGCCCTCAAGGTTATGTCCTTGAGGTTACCGATAGGCGTTGCAACAACGAAAAGTTCTCCTACCCCCTCACGGCTATGCATTCCACCTCCACGTCGGCTCCAAGGGGAAGCCCGCTCACCTCAACTACCGACCTTGTCGGACGAAAAGGACAACTTTGAAAAAAGTTTTCATAAACATCGTTAAACTCCTTAAAACGGGAAACGTCCCTGATGAAAACCGTTACCTTCACTATACTGCACTTGCTCCCACCGGCCGCTTCAACAACCGAAATCATGTTCTTCAAGGCCTGTTCCGCCTGTTCCTTAAAGTCTTCCCTGAGCTTGCCGGTTTCCGGATCAATTCCCAGTTGCCCGGAGGTAAAAATAAAGTTTCCGTACAGGATACCCTGAGAGTAAGGCCCCGCAGGAGCCGGTGCACTGCCCGTCCTGATCACCTTCATGAATACCTCCAAAATAGTATGGAATTTCCTCAAGTAGAATAGGTTGAAAGTTTAATCTTTCAAACGTATATTATGAACTTTCAATTGCGCCTAAACGATTCTGTTAGTTTTATATTGTAAATGTTGTAATTTCTCAAGTTCTGGTCTAAAATTTAAATTAAACCGGCTTAAGGAGGCAGTATGGAGAAAGATAACATTATCCTTGACGATGAAAGGATCGAAGAGGGAGCAGAGTGCCTCAAAGCCCTCGCTTCCCCGGTAAGGCTTAAAATACTTTTTACGCTAAAAGAAAAACCCATGTGTGTTACGGATCTCGAGCAGGAGCTGGGAATATCCCAATCCTCTCTTTCTCAGCACCTAAGAACCCTCAGATACAAAGGGATAGTTGCAAAAACGAGAAAGGGTAATAAAGTTTATTACACGATATCATCCGATGCCTTCAGGGAACTCCTGAACATACTACCTCAGATAGCCTGCTTCAGAGGGTAATTAATGCTGGAAAAGCTCTTTAAGAGGAAGCGACCTGCGCCGCAGAAGCCCCAGTCTCAAGTTCCGTCAGGACTCTGGATAAAGTGCGAGGAGTGCAAGTCGCTCCTCTTCAGGGGAGAGCTTGAAAGCAACTTTATGGTCTGCCCCAAGTGCGGCTACCACTTTCCCGTTCCTGCAAAGGACAGGCTCTACATGCTCTTTGATAGGGGGAGCTACGAGGAGCTTGATAGGGAGCTTACTCCCGTAGATGTCCTGGGATTCGTTGACAGAAAACCATACCCCCAGAGAATAAAGGAAGCCCAGGAGAAAACGGGGCTTAAGGACTCGGTGGTTAATGCCCGGGGCAAGATAGAGGGCATCAATGTCCTCGTCAGCTGCTTCGACTTCCGGTTTATGGGCGGAAGCATGGGCTCGGTGGCCGGCGAGAAGGTAACGAGAAACATAGAAAGGGCGGCTGAGGAAAGAGTTCCCTTCCTCTGCATCGCCGCCTCCGGCGGAGCCAGGATGCAGGAGGGAATTGTTTCCTTGATGCAGATGGCCAAGACGTCAGCCGCCCTTACGTACCTTGAGGAAAGGGGGGTTCCTTTTATCTCCGTCCTCACCCATCCCACGATGGGCGGGGTATCGGCAAGCTTCGCTTTCCTTGGAGATGTAATCATCGCAGAGCCTAAGGCTCTTATAGGTTTCGCCGGCCCCCGGGTCATTGAACAAACTATAAGACAGAAGCTCCCCGAAGGTTTTCAAAGGGCAGAGTTCCTGTTAGAGCACGGCCTTATAGATATGGTGGTAGAAAGGAATAACCTTAAAACCACACTGGCGAAGCTACTTCGCCACTTCGGATTCGGAGGAGAAAATGGTTGAGAAGCGTGACAAGAAGGAAAGGCTTGCAAGGACAATCGTTGCAGATTTCTTCCTCTATAACCAGGACAAAATCGATAAAGGTCTTCAAAACGATAACTTTTTTGAACTTCTGAAGGGAGAAATCGAGGATTCCGAAAACTTCTTCAGGGAAAATGCCGGTTCAGACCTTACGGTTTTCTGGGATACCCTGTTCAACAGGTTGATGCAGAGAGAAGCAAAACTGCTCGAAATGTCAAAGTAGGTTTATGTTCGCCAGAAACGTAAAAGTCATAAAAGGGAAGCTCAAGTCAGGTGAGGTTCCGAAAGTCTACGGACTACCCGGCGGATCAAAAGCCTTTCTACTAAAAGAGTTAATCTCTGTCCTCTCACCGGCCATCCTTATTGCCCCGACAGATCAGCAGGGAGAAGCTCTTTCGGAAGACCTTAAACGCCTGGGGATCAAGACTCTATTTTTGCCGGCATGGGACGTCCCGCCGCTTGATATCTCCTCCCCTCTTTCCCTTTACCAGTTCAGGAAAATGAAAGCCCTTTACTCACTGCTTACCTCCGACTTCGACTTCATCGTTGCCACGCCGTTCTCCCTGTTTCAGAGAGTTATACCGCCGGAAACCCTCATAGAGCTAACTCTGGAAATCAAAAGGGGAGAGGAGGTCGATTACAGGGTCATACCGGAAAGGCTTACGGAGATAGGATACAGGAGGGTGGACGCCGAACCCGAAGAGGGAGAGTTCTCCCTCAAGGGAGATAAGCTCGAACTGGTAACACTCGAGTCAGAAAGGCTGGTAGTGGAGTTTTTCGGAGACCTCGTAGAAAGGATTTCCGTCAACGGCAGGGAGGTAGACAGTTTTACTGCCGTCCCGCTACTCGAACTGCCCGCCAGCAAGGAAATCTTAAAGCCTTTAGAAGATAACTATCCGGAAATTTTCGAAAGGCACTTGCTGCTCGGAGAGATCAGCGGTGCGGAAAAGCTCCTGCCGGAAGTCTTTAACCTCGTACCGGTAACCGAATACACGGGGAACTTGCCCGCAATCGTTTTAGAGCCCGACCAGGTGAGAACCGCCAGGGACAGCTTCTTTTCTCAGGTAAAGGAAAACTGGGAAATCCTTAAGAGAGAATCCGTACCGGCCTCTCCGCCGGAAAAGTTCATTTGGAACGGGAAGTTTGAGGAAAAACTGCTCATCTACGAAAAGCGCGTGAAAGGAGCCGTTGACTTTTCAATTTCCCCTCTTCCTCCGGCAGAGGAGGGAGAAACGGAAGAAATTCTGAAAGGACTTTCAGGGCTTAAAGTAAGGTTTATCTACCAAACCGAAGTCCTCAGGGAAGAGGCAGAGAAAGCGGCGGAGAAGCTCGGACTGGATGTCTCCTTTGAAAAAAGCATCTCCTCCGGCGGATTCCGCTTCGAAGAAAAGGGAACTGCCTGGGTGGCGGAGGGAGAAATTCCAATACCGAAGGGCAGGGAGGAAGACGTCACTGCCCTTGAGCCCGGGACGCTCGTCGTTCACAGGGACTACGGCATAGGCCTCTTCCAGGGAATCGTCAGCAGGGAAATCGGAGGGAAAACTTACGACTTCGTGGAGATAGAGTACGCCGGAGGGGAAAAGCTTTACGCTCCCTTTACCCAGCTTGACAGAATATACAGGTATTCCGGCTACAAGGGTAAATCTCCGAAGCTTGACAGGCTCGGCGGAACATCCTGGAAAAACCTTGAAAGGAAGATTAAGGCTTCTCTCCTGAGGTTCGCAAAGGAGCTTGCAGAACTTTACAAGGAGAGGAAGAGGGCAACGGGAGAAAAGCTGAAAGGGGACGAGAAACTGATAAAAGCCTTTGAAGAGAAGTTTCCTTACAGGCTCACTCCCGACCAGTCCAGAGCCATAAAGGAAGTCTACAGAGATATGGAATCAGAAAAGCCCATGGACAGGCTTCTCTGCGGTGACGTGGGGTTCGGGAAAACGGAAGTTGCAATGAGGGCGGCCATGAAAGCCGTAACCTCCGGGAAGCAGGTTGCGGTGATCGTCCCGACAACGGTTCTTGCAGATCAGCACTACAGAACCTTTAAGAAACGGTTTGAAGGCTTCCCGGTGGAAATCGAGATGATTTCCCGCTTCAAAAGCAAAAAGGAGCAGAAGGAGATACTGGAAAGGCTGAAGAGGGGAGAGATTGACATAATCATCGGTACCCACAGGCTAACTCAGGATGACGTGGAGTTTAAGGATCTCGGCCTCCTCATAATAGACGAGGAACACAGGTTCGGAGTAAAAACGAAGGAAAAACTCACAAAGATGAAGGCCAACCTCGACGTCCTGTACCTCTCCGCAACCCCCATACCCAGAACCCTCTACTCAGCCCTTTCGGGCTTTCGCGACATCTCCCTCATAGAAACTCCGCCTGCGGGAAGAAGAGGAACAAAGGTAGTAGTCGGTAAGTACTCGGACAAAATCCTGAAAACTGCCATTGAAAGGGAGCTTGAGAGGGGCGGTCAGGTCTTCATCGTCCAGAACGACATAGATGCCCTTGAGGAGATAAGGGAAAAGGTCGCCTCACTCTTCCCCAAAACCCCGATAGAGGTCGTCCACGGCCAGATGAGGGGCGACAGGATAGAAAGAATAATGCATAAGTTTTTTGAGGGAGAGATAAAAATCCTTATAGCAACATCAATAGTTGAATCCGGAATCGACGTTCCGACGGCAAACACGCTGATAGTAATCGGAGCCGAAAAGTTCGGCCTATCCCAGCTTTACCAGCTTAAGGGAAGAGTCGGAAGGGGAGTTGAGAAGGGATACTGCTACCTGCTGACTTCTCCAAAGGCGAAGCTTACCCCCGAGGCCGTCAAAAGGCTTGAAGCTATGAAGAAGATTTCCCCCCTCGGCGGAGGTTTCCAGCTTGCAATGAAAGACCTGGAGATAAGGGGGGCGGGCACTCTCCTCGGGCCGAAGCAGAGCGGTTTTGTTCAAAGTATTGGTCTTGACCTTTACCTGAAGCTCTTTGAAGAGGCCGTAAAGGAAAAAGAAGAGGAAGACGTCAAAATCACCGTTCCAGTGGAAGCTTACATACCTGAAGATTTCATAGAAGACGAGAGGGAAAGGTTAAAGCTCTACGCCGAGCTCGGAAGGGGAAAGGGTTCGGAGGAGATACTTTCAAAACTGAAGGAACTCCGCGGATACCTACCGGATCCGCTGGTAAACATGTTCAAAGTTATGAAGCTCAAAAGAATTGCAAAAGAACTCGGAGTGAAAGAAATCACCCTTTCACCGTCGGGAAAAGCTATAATTGCTTTCGGAGACTCCGCAGAGTTTGAACCCGAAGCCTTCGTAAACTTCGTGAAAGAGAAAGGCGCCACGTTTACGCCGGACAGGAAGCTCTACGTAGAGACGGGAGACCTTGACGGGCTGATTAAGGCTTTAGAAGAGCTAAGGAGGAAGAGATGAAATCTTTTCTGCTTTCACTGTTAATTTTCCTCACGGCTGCAACCGCAGCGTACGGAGGGAACAAAAACACGGTAAAAATCGAAAAGGAAATAAAGAGGGAATTCTTCCTTTCCCTTCGGAGCGGGAAGTTTGATAAAGCAAGGGAACTTATAGCTTCCGGGAAAATCCCCGTGGATTTCAGAAACAAGTTTAACCAAACTCCCCTCTACTACGCCGTTGACTTTAACGATCCGGACTTTGCCGAATTCCTGATAAATCACGGGGCCGACGTAAACGCGAAGGACTACTTTGGATTTACTCCCCTTCATGATGCAGTAGTCAGGAACAGCTTAAAGGTGGCAAAGCTTCTCGTTAAAAAAGGTGCAGACGTCAACGCAAGGGACAAGTACGGCTACACCCCCCTCCACCTTACGGCAATCTACAAAAGGCCGCTGATGGCGAAGTTCCTCATAGAAAACGGTGCTGAAGTTAACGTAAAGGATAACTACGGAAATACTCCCCTCCACTACGCCGCGATTTCCGGAAGTTACGGCGTTGCAGAAATCCTCCTTGAAAGCGGAGCAGACCCCAAAATCAAGAACAACAGGGGGAAAACTCCCCTTGATCTTGCTAACGAGTCAAAGAACTACAGGATTTCAAGACTGATAGCCAAGTATATGAACAAACAGCCCTGACCTTCCGACAAAAAGATAGCGTTCCTTAACACATTCTTAACAATTTCTTCCTTAAACTATTTTTAACGAAAGTGCGGAGGTACAAGGGTATGAAAGGAAAACTCCTTACAGCACTTACTCTGCTGTCCTTTGCTTTTCCCTCCGTCTCCACGGGAACAACAATTCTCATAAACGGCATACCGGTAAAACAGCTCTACATCGATTCCGAAGGAAGGCTGTACTTAACCCCTGGAAAGGGAAGGAAACCCGTAAAGATTGAAATTCCGGCCCGGGAAGGAGGCACGGTTCTAACATCAAAGGACAAAAAGCTGAAAATCGGGGGAGTTGCCTACATTCACTACGACGCCGACCTTAAAGGCAAAAACCACAAGAACTCGTTTAAGCTCACGAGGAATTACATAGAACTCAGAGGTTACTTCAACGAAAAAGATTACTTCAGAACAACGTTAGATATCAAACAGGAGAAAAACTCCGGCGGCAACATGGACGGATCTTACGTGGCAAGGCTAAAGTACGCCTACGTATACTTTCACAACGTTATCCCCCACACGGGAGTTGAACTGGGACTCGTTCACAGACCGTGGATAGATTGGGAGGAACACCACGGCTGGCTTCACAGGGATCTTGAAGAAACCATGATAGAAAACCACAGCGGAGCAGGCCTTATAAACTCAGCCGACTTCGGAGCGAACTTTAAAGGAAAGTACGGAATTGCCTCTTGGGAGTTCGGAATTTTCAACGGAGAGGGCTACCACGGAGAAGAAGAGAGCGAGCACTTTGGAAAATCGCTGGAGGGAAGAGTATCTTTTAACCTGATTGACGGATTTATCCTTTCCGGCCATACAGTCCACTCTTTCGACCACAAAGGAGAAAAGTTTGACAGGCACATCTACCAAATTCACGCTGTAGAGAACACTCCTTACTTCTTAATCGCCGCTCAGTACATCTGGAACAAGGACAACTACTACAGCAGGGGAGATGTCGATCGAAAGGGATTTTCAATCAACGGAGATCTAAAGCTAAAACCGTTTACAGGATACTCCCTGGGACTTTTAGCAAGGTATGACTACTGGGATACAGACACGGACAAGTCCGACTCCGTAAGGGAACACTTCGTCTACGGCCTTTTTTACAAATTCAGTCCTCACGTCAAATTTACTTTAGCCCACGACAGGGTAATCGCAGAGGATAACGCCGGAGATGACAGCAGCACACTTATGGGAGTCGCTCAAGTCAAGTGGTAGCTTTAATAGAATTAGCTTACAACAAATTCGGAGGGAAAGATGAAAAAACTCATAGCCACGTTAACTCTGCCGGTGGTAATTCTTTCAGGATGTTTCGGAGGAAGCTCCGAGAAGAAGGCACCGGAAGGAAAAGCGAAATCAAAGGCAACGATAAACGGAGCCGGAGCGACCTTTCCATATCCCGTCTATATTAACTGGGCTAAAGATTATGAAAAAGCAACAGGGGTAAAAGTTAACTATCAGGGTATCGGCTCCGGAGGAGGAATCAGGCAGGTTACAGAAAGGACAGTGGATTTTGGCGGTTCCGACAAGATGCTCACTCCGGAAGAACTTGATAAAAGGAAGCTCTACCAGTTCCCCGCAATAATAGGCTCGATAGTCGTCGTTTATAACCTGCCCGGAATCGGAGACAGCCAGATAAAACTATCAAACAGAATTGTTTGCGACATTTTTATGGGCAAAATCAAGTACTGGGACGACAGCGAAGTCAAAGCGGATAATCCGAACTTAAACCTCCCTCATCAGAGGGTAACGGTTATTCACAGAGCAGAAGGATCAGGAACAACATGGAACTTTACCTACTGGCTCAGTCAGGTATGCCCCGAGTGGAAGAGCAAGGTCGGCTACGGAAAAGTGGTCAACTGGCCTGTCGGACTCGGGGCAAAGGGTAATGCAGGGGTAACGAACTACGTAAAGCAAACCCCCGGAGCAATCGGATACGTTGAGTATGCCTACAAACTCCAGAACGGCCTAACTGCCGCTCAGCTCCAGAGCAGGGACGGGAACTTTGTGAGGCCGACGGAGGAAACCTTTAAAGCAGCCGCCGCACACGCAAGCTGGAAAATGAAAGAACACTTTTACCTTCCCGGAAACCTCCTCCTTCAGCCCGGTAAGGAAAGCTGGCCCCTCACGGCTGCAAGCGTAATCCTCCTGCCCAGAGAAAAGAAAGAGAAAAACAAGCTCGTTATAGATTTCTTCGACTGGTCTTTTAAAAATGGAGACCAAATAGCCGTGAAGCTCGGGTATATCCCCCTTCCCCAGTCAACCAAGGAGATGGTGAGAAAGTACTGGAAGGAAGTCGTTTTGAAATAGAAGTGAACTACCTACGACTAAAGTCGTAGGCTTCTGAGGGAGTTTGGTAGGTTATCCCTACCCTTATCCCTTCGGGCGGGTTCACGCCGCCCACTACTCCTATCCCCGCAAATCGCAGGGATTCGGAGATACCTTCGCTTAACTTGTAGACTCTTATCTTCACTACTTTCTTGAGTCCCGTTACAAGGTCAAACCACTTCTCCTTGAACTTCCTTAAAATGTTCCTCGCTCCGTTAACGTCTGCGTTGATGAGTCCTTTTATCGGAGACAGGAAAAGTCCCCTCTTTATCCTCCTTCCGTTACCCTTACTTTCCTTTTTAACTCCCGCTCTTCTATCGCAGGAGTCGGTAACGGAAGTATAGCTCTCGTCTACCAGCTTTACTCCTATCCCTAACTCTTTAAGCTTGTAGCTTAAGTATTCCGTTACCTTCCCATGAGGTAACAGCTTGAACATCTGATTCACAAGGTCGGGTAGATTGTTCTCTTTATTCTTTGACTCTTGAACTTTCCCTATCACCACCGTCTTAACGTTGTTTAAAACCGCAAGTTTTGTTATGAGACTGCTTACTTTGTGTGCGTAGTCCCTCAAAAGATTCCTAACGCTTTTCCAGAGTTTATGGAGTTTCTTCTCTAACTGAATCGTCGGAAGTCCTTTATTTTTTAGGTTGGCAAGTCTTTTTTGAAGGTTAAATATCTTTTTGAGCTTTTTCCTGAGAAGTGTCTTTAATCCTCTACCGTCTATGATGTAGGAAACTGGATTCCCTTCTACCACGCAGGTTGCAAAGTTTGAAATTCC
>JAMORC010000045.1 GCA_027063785.1 Desulfurobacteriaceae bacterium | reverse complement strand
AGAATTTCCGTAACAACGCCGGCACCAACAGTCCTTCCACCCTCACGGATAGCAAACCTAAGCCCTTCCTCAATAGCTACGGGCTTTAAAAGCTCGACCTCAAAAGTTACGTTATCACCGGGCATAACCATCTCGACGCCCTCAGGGAGCTTAACCTTACCGGTAACATCGGTCGTCCTGAAGTAGAACTGGGGCTGGTATCCGTTGAAGAAGGGTGTGTGCCTTCCTCCTTCTTCTTTGGAGAGGATGTAAACTTCCGCCTTAAATCTCTTGTGGGGCTTAATGGATCCGGGCTTGGCTACGACCATCCCCCTCTCAACTTCGTCTTTCCCTACTCCCCTGAGGAGGATTCCTACGTTGTCTCCAGGAAGGGCTTCGTCAAGTACTTTCCTGAACATTTCAATTCCGGTGGCTACTGTCTTGATGGGTTCTTCCCTGAGCCCAACGATTTCTACTTCTTCTCCAACTGTGAGTTTACCCCTTTCTACCCTTCCGGTAACAACTGTTCCCCTTCCGGAGATGGAGAAGACGTCTTCTATGGGCATGAGGAATGGTTTGTCTACTTCTCTCACGGGCTCGGGAATGTATTCATCAAGGGCTTTGACGAGTTCGTAGATGGGCTGGCACCATTCGCAGTCGGGGGAAGTACACTCGAGAGCTTTGAGGGCTGAACCCCTGATGACGGGTACTTCGTCTCCGGGGAATCCGTATTCGTTGAGGAGTTCCCTTACTTCGAGTTCTACTAGTTCAAGAAGTTCTTCGTCGTCTACCATGTCTACTTTGTTGAGGAATACTACGATGTAGGGAACGTTAACTTGCCTTGCAAGAAGAACGTGCTCCCTCGTCTGAGGCATGGGTCCGTCGGCAGCGGAAACGACGAGGATAGCACCGTCCATCTGAGCGGCACCGGTGATCATGTTTTTGATGTAGTCTGCGTGTCCGGGGCAGTCTACGTGGGCGTAGTGGTACTTGTCGGATTCGTATTCAACGTGGGCAGTAGCAATTGTGATTCCCCTTTCCCTTTCTTCGGGAGCTTTGTCAATTTGGTCGTAGGAGACTTCTTGAGCCTTACCCTGAAGTGCAAGGCAGTGGGTGATTGCTGCTGTGAGGGTGGTCTTACCGTGGTCAACGTGACCAATGGTTCCCACGTTCTTGTGGGGCTTCGTCCTTTCAAACTTTTGCTTTGCCATGATACTTCCTCCAGATAGTTAATATTCGAATTTCATTTAAGGATTTAGATTTTGGCGAATTTACGGCAGGAAATTTAACAGCAGGAGGGGAAAAAATCAAGAGTCTATATGGTGCCCACGGGCGGAGTCGAACCGCCGACCTCACCCTTACCAAGGGTGCGCTCTAACCTCCTGAGCCACGTGGGCAACCGCTAACGGGAAATATAACCTTGTACTTAAGGAATGCAAGTTTCACACACCTTCTCTTTTCTCTTTCCTCCTGTAAAGCCTGTCGAGAGCTTCAAGAAAGGCCAGCGCAGATGCCCTCACAATGTCGGGATCAACTCCCCTTCCACTTACCTTTATTCCGCTTCCCTCAATCGTTACAAAAACTTCCGCAAGGGCATCGGTTCCCGCCGTTAAAGCCCTTATCTTAAAGTCTTTCAAGCTGATTTCCTCTCCTATCCCGAGGGCGTTCTTTATCGCCCTGTAGGTAGCATCAACCGGACCGTTTCCGACGGCAAGTCCGAGCTTTTCCCCCTCAGGAGTTTCTATTTTTACCGTTGCCGAGGGGATTATTCCCTCACCGCTTACCGCCTGGTTGTAAAGGAGCCTGTAAAGCTTTTCATCTTTCCCCTCAAGTCCTTCGATTATAAGCTCTATATCTACATCGTAAATCTCCTTCTTCCTTGAGGAAAGCTCTTTGAACTTCCGAAAAGCTTCTTCAAACTGCTCCTCCGAAAGTTCTATTCCCATCTCTTCCAGCTTTTTCTTGAAAGCGTGGCGCCCCGAGTGCTTACCCAGGACTATCTTCGACTCTGTCAGGCCGATATCTTCCGGCCTCATTATCTCGTAGGTCTCCCTGCAGGCCAGAACTCCGTGCTGGTGGATTCCGGACTCGTGGGCAAAGGCGTTATCTCCCACGATCGGTTTCGTTTTTGAAATCATTATCCCCGTAAGCCTGCTGACAAGCTGAGACGTTTTATATATCTGTTTTGTATCTATGTCCGTGTAGACGGGAAACTGGTCACTTCTGACCTTAACCGCCATAACTATCTCTTCGAGGGCAGCATTTCCGGCCCTTTCTCCTATACCGTTCACCGTGCACTCTACCTGCCTTGCCCCTGCCTTTACCGCCATAAGAGAGTTGGCGGTTGCAAGGCCCAAGTCGTTGTGGCAGTGAACGCTGATTATTGCCTTATCTATGTTCGGAACGTTCTCTTTTATGTAGCTTATCCTCTCAAACCACTCGTCGGGAACTGCGTATCCGACGGTATCGGGTATGTTTACAACATCAGCTCCGGCGTCTATTACCGCTTCAATTACCTCACAGAGGTATTTAAGATCCGTCCTCCCGGCATCCTCAGCAGAGAACTCAACTTCAGCCTTACCCTCGCTTATATCCCTTATCAGCCTCACAGCCTCAACGGCCCTCTTCAGGGCTTCTTCCCTTGACATCTTCAACTTGTACTTAAGGTGTATATCCGAAGTGGCTATGAAAGTATGAATCCTTATTCTGTTACCCTCCTTTAAAGCCTCCCAGGCCGTTTTTATGTCAAGCTCCCGGGCGCGGGCAAGAGAACAGACCGTAGAATTCTTCACTTCGCGAGCTATCTGCCTTACTGCTTCAAAGTCTGCAGGAGAACTGACGGCAAATCCCGCCTCAATTACATCTACGCCGAGCTTCTCAAGCTGCTTGGCTATTTGAACCTTCTCATCTACCATAAGGTTTACGCCCGGCGTCTGCTCCCCGTCTCTCAACGTAGTATCAAAAATGTAAAGCTTCTCCTTCTTCAAAACGGCCTCCGGAAAGGGATTCACAAAAAAAGCAGTAGTACTCTTATGATACGCATTAAAGGAGGGATTTCAAGCGGAAAGCGGGCCCGAGGCCCGCAGAAATTTAAACTTCCTTATCGACATCCTTGGAAAAAAGCCTTCTCAACATCTCCTCTGCAACGCTCTTTCCGCCCAGGCCGAAAGCAAGGGCAAATGCCAGGCCGAGACCGAAGGAAACCGAGAAGACAACAATCTCAACCACTTTCGGAGAAACACCCACGTAAGGAAGGGCAAGGAACAGAGCAGCGAGGATAAAAGCAACTTTTATAAACCTTCCAATTTCCTCCTTCTCCACCTTCTTCTCAAACAGATTCCCGAGGTATGCTCCGGCAAAGAGTATCAGCGAAGCAACTACCAGTTTAAAGGCAACAACGGTAAAGCTGTAAGTCAGCCGGTAGAGAGCTTCCGCCTCAAGGTAGTGAAAAGCCTGAGAAAGTCCGAGGAGAACGGAAAACGTAAGAATCAGGTAACGAACGAGATTCTCAAAGTTAACCTTTTCCGAAGAAAGTCCCAGCTCTCCTGCAATTTTTTCCAGATTCAAGTCGTCTATAAGCTTAACGGCAATGTCAGCAACGAACCTTCCGACGTAGTAGATGATACCGAATATGAGAAGTGCAGCAATGACCTTAGGGACTGCTTCAAGAATGGAGGAGAGCATTAAAACAGCAGGACGGGTAACAGCATCTATCTGAAGGGCATTCAAAGCAGAGATAACGACAAACAGGACTACGAAAAGGTAAACCGCATCGGCAACAGCTCCTCCGAGGTTCTCCACACCGTACTTCTTCCCGAATTCCCCGATGCCGAAGGTTTCAAGAAGCGATCTGACAAACTCCCTTGCAATCCTTGCAAACAGAATACCGAGAAAGAGGATAAGACCTGCACCTATAAGGTTGGGAAGGTAAGATGCAACCTCGTTCAGGAGGTCAAGGAAGGGCTGAGTAACGTACTTCAGGCCCAAAATCTCGAGAACTCCCACGAAAGTAACAAGAAGGATAAAGTAGTACGCAAGGTTGGAAATGCTCCTTACAAACTCCTTCTGCTCC
>JAMORC010000044.1 GCA_027063785.1 Desulfurobacteriaceae bacterium | reverse complement strand
AAGCGGGAGCGGTGGAGGTAAGGAGAGCTTCAACCGAGGAAGAAAGGGAAGCAATTTGGACGGCAAGAAGGGCTGTTTCCCCTTCCATTGTCCAGCTAAAGCCTAAAAAGATAAACGAGGATGTTGTTGTCCCCAGGAGCAGGATTCCGGAGCTGATTAAAAAGGTCTACGGGATTGCCGATAAGTATAATCTGATGGTAGTTAACTTCGGCCACGCGGGAGACGGAAACATACACGTAAACTTCATGTACGAACCGGGAGAAGAGGATAGGGTTGAAAGGGCTGTGAGGGAAGTGTTTGAGCTTACGATAGAGCTTGAAGGTTCTATTTCCGGAGAGCACGGTATAGGGTGGATGAAAAAGGAGTTCCTGCCTCTTGAGGTGGGAGATGCACTTGAGAAGATGAAAGCGGTAAAGAGGGCGCTTGATCCGAATAACATCTTAAATCCCGGAAAAATCTTTGACTTAGAATAACAAGTTGGTGGTGTGAGATGGATATAGCAACGCTGATCGGTATAGGTGCTGCGTTCCTTCTGATAATCATCTCAATCGTCATAGGCGGCAGTCCCGGAGCTTTTATAAACATTCCCTCTCTTCTTATTACCGTGGGCGGGGGACTTGCGGCCGGCCTTGCAGGTTACCCGTTGGGTGAGTTCATAAACGGTCTTAAGGCCATACTAAAAGCGATAAATCCCGGAATTTCAAATCCGATAGAGACTATTGATTTCCTAACAGATATAGCTAAAAAGGCCAGAAAAGAGGGTATACTGGCCCTTGAATCGGATATTGACAGCTTTTACGCTAAAGATCCGTTTCTGGGCGACATAATGAGAATGCTTATAGACGGCCTTGAAATAGAGGAAATAAAAAGCACGGCAGAAAGCTCCATGACCCAGATTGAGCAGAAGTTGTCAACGGAAGTCGGAGTCTGGGAAGCTTTGGCCGACCTTTTCCCGGCCTTCGGTATGATCGGAACGCTCATCGGATTGATTCAAATGCTTCAGAACCTTTCTGATCCTTCCGCCCTCGGTCCCGGTATGGCTGTTGCGATGATAACAACCCTTTACGGTGCCATACTGGCAAACACCCTTTGTATTCCGGTATCGAAGAAGCTCAAGTATTACAAGGACTTGAAAATGCTGTTCCTGGAGGCCTACCTGTTAACGGCCGAGGCAATAGAGAAGGGATTAAATCCCAACATACTGAGGCAGAAGCTGGCGGGACTGTTCGGAGTGGAGCTGAAAGAGGGTTAATAGATGGCGAGGAAGAAAAAGGAGGAGTGTAAAGCTCCTCCGGCGTGGCTTACGAGTTTCGGTGACCTTATGTCTCTTCTTCTCACCTTCTTTATCCTCCTCTATTCAATGTCAACCATATCACTTGAGAAGTTTTACCAGGCCATAAAGGGGATAATCGAGGCTTTCGGAGGCCACTACGTCGTTTACGAGGAGAGGGTCATAAGAGGGAAGCGGATTCCCGTGGAGTTCCCCAACATGTATCCCAAAATGAGAAACAGAGAGGCTATAGAGAAAAAACTCCAGGAAATCAGGAATATGCTACGCCAGATGGGAGTGGATTCGGAGATAGCGAAGTACGGACAGACGATAAGGTTGAGAATTAATACGGATAAGCTCTTTCCCCCGGGAAGTGACAGGCCTTACAAGGAGGCCATTCCCCTTATAATGGAATTGTGCAGGAAATTGAAAGAGCTTGATCTTCCCCTTACGATTGAAGGACATACGGACAATAGGCCTATAAGGTCAAAAAGGTTTCCATCGAACTGGGAATTGTCGGCGGCAAGGGCGACTGCTGTCCTGAGAATGTTTATACAGTGCGGCTACAATCCGAAGAAACTGTCGGCCGAAGGTTGCGGTCAGTATCACCCTATAGCTCCTAATACGACTCCGGAAGGCAGGGCAAAGAACAGGAGAATAGAGCTGATTATAAAGTTACCGATGTAGGGGAAGTAATTGCCGAGGAAAAAGAAAGAAGAGTGTAAATCGGTTCCGGCGTGGCTTACGAGCTTCAGCGACCTCATGTCCCTCCTCCTTACTTTCTTTATCCTCCTCTACTCGATGTCAACGCTTGATATAACTAAAGCTTTGAAGTTTCTTTCGTACTTCCAGGGTGAAAAGGCCAAGACGTTTGAGCAGATATCTATAGTTAAACCCATTCAGATTTACACAACCGACATTGCCAGGAAGATAAAGAAAATACTCAGGAGGATTCTTCCCGTTTACGGTTATCAGATAGTCGTGACGGAGCAGTATGTTTTGATAAGGATGTTTGATAAGGTTACTTTTGATGAGAACTCTGTAAAGCTTAAGGAGAGAGCTAAGAAAGCTTTAAAGGGAGTAGCCGAAATTATAAAGCAGTTGAAGGGGAATTACAGAGTAAAAGTGGAGGGGCATACAAGTTCTGATGAGCCGTCAAGACCGCTTCCCGATATAGAGGACAGCTGGGATCTTTCCATTAGGAGGGCAACGGAGGTCGCCAAGTTCTTAATAAAGGAAGGTGTTGATCCCCATAAGGTTTACGCAGTCGGATACGATGCTATGAGGCCGCTCTATACCTGGAAAAATCCGATTCTTCAGGCAAGGAACAGGAGGGTTGAGATTTACATTGAAGTGGCAGTTCCGAAGGAGGAGAAGGAAGGAAAGGTAGAGCTGAAGAGGAAGGAAAAGATACCAGAAAAGAAGCCAAACTCTCAGTAGAAAGGGAACACATCCCTATAATTTCCCTGGGAAGGGGGATAATCGGTTTCCCCTTACAGGAAGGGATGGGGAGGTTTACCCTGCAATAAGTCATAAATTTAACCTGAAAGCTGCTGGGGGTCGGCATGGAAGAGATAAAGAAAAGAGTTGACAGGCTCGAAAGGGCAATTATGGAACTTGTTTACGTCCAGCACAAAACGGAAATGTAGATCCAGAGCTTAAAAGAAGAGATGAAAGAGTTCAAGGATGAGATGAAAGTATTTAAGGACGAAATGAAAGTGTTCAAAGACGAAATGAAGGAGTTCAAAGAGGCCATCCAACGGGATACGGAGAACCTCAAGAAAGAGATGGCCGAGTTCAAGGATGAGATGAAGGCGTTCAAGGACGAAATGAAAGTCTTCAAGGATGAGATGAAGGAATTTAAGGATGAGATGAAAGTGTTTAAGGACGAAATGAGGGAATTTAAGGACGAGATGAAAAGAGAGGTCAAAAGGATAAACAAGCAGTGGGGAGAACTGGCCAACAAGATGGGAACTATTGTTGAAGATATTGTTTTTCCTGCGACGAGACCGGTGATAAGGAAGTACTTTAACTGTGAGCCCGAAGACCTGATGATGAACGTGGAGAGGAGAAGAAACGGAAAAAGGGAAGAGTTTGACGTTATAGGTGCCTGCAAAGATAAGGTATTCCTGATAGAAGTTAAAAGCTCCGTAAGACCAGAACACACAGAGCAGATTAAGAGGAAAGCAGAAAGTCTGTTAGAGTTTTTCCCGGAGTATAAGGGAAGAAAGGTCGTCCCAATTATTGCTTCCCTCAGCATGAAAGAGGATGTCCTTAGAATGCTCTCCAGGGCGGGAATCTACGGGATGGCTTACAGGGAATGGGAGTATATGGATATCTTGAACTTCGACGAAGTTAGATAGTAACCCCTCCGGTTCCCCTGGCAGAGGCAATTTCCATCCCCTTCTGTAAGAAGGGAATGGGGTGGTGTTTAATTGAGGAAAACGTTGAGCTTCTTCCTGAGGGCATACTCCTTCATTTTCTTCTTAGCTCTCGTCTCAAGCTGCCTGACCCTTTCCCTGCTTATCCCGAGCTTTTCACCGATCTCCCTCAGTGTCTTTGGCTCGTTACCGTCAAGGCCGAAACGCATTATGATAATCTTCTTTTCCTGAGGGGTGAGCTGTTCCAGCATCTCCTGAATACTCTGCTTCAGCTCTTCCTGCACGACTTTCTCCTCAACTTCGGCCGTTCCTTCTCCTTTGAGGAAATCCTTAAAGGTAGTGTCCTCTTCGTCCCCGATAGGGGTGTCGAGGGATAGGGGTACCTGACAGATGGAGAGTAGCCTTTCGACTTCTTTGGGTTCCATACCGACGTACTCGGCAAGTTCCTCTGTAGTAGGTTCCCTTCCGAGCTTTTTTAAAAGTTCTCCGTAGGAACGGGTTATCTTGTTGACGAGGACGGCTTGCTTAACGGGAATCTTGACGGCTCCCGTTTGCTGGGCTAAAGCCTGCATTATTGACTGTCTTATCCACCAGACGGCGTAGGATATAAACTTAACTCCCTTATCGGGGTCAAACCGTCTTGCAGCCTCAATGAGTCCGAGGATACCTTCGGCTATAAGGTCGTGGAGGGGAAGGCCGCAACCCAGATACTTCTTTGCAACGCTCACGACAAACCTGAGGTTAGATTCAACCAGCTTCTTTAGAGCTTCTTTATCCCCCTCTTTTGCCCTTTTTGCAAGCTCGATTTCCTCCTCCCGGGTCAGAAGGGGAATTTTCGAAATAGCCTTCAAGAAAGCGTCAAGTGAATCCTTGTCGGGGACAAAGGACTCTATGAGGGATGGATCTATCTCCTGATCAAACAGGTTGACTTCCCCCGGGTTTTCCAGGGGAAGAGAACTCTCTTCTATGTTCAGGTTCTCCTCGTCGTCAAAGAACAGTTCTCTTTCTTCCATGTTCATCTTACTCCTCCGGAGTTAGGACTACGTAGATTACGTTTTCTCCCCTGATTACTTTCAAAAGCGCCCCAGAGCTTCCAGCCTTTTCCATAACCTTAAGAAGGTCATTAATGCTTTTAACCCTTTTCATTTCCTTCGGGTTGACTCCTGCCTTAACGATAACATCTCCTTCCCTGAGGCCGGCTTCGGCTGCCGGAGATCCGGGCTTTACTTCGGTGACTACAAGCCCGTTCTTTACCCACTTGGGTATGCCGAGCTTCTCCCTCAACTGCTCATCAAGCTTCTGGACGGAAAATCCAAATTTAGACAGCAGGTCGACAGAAGCAACTCCTGAACCGGGCATCTGGCCGATCTTGACTTTCAGAACTTTTTCCTCTCCGTCCCTGATTACCTTTATCTTTACGACTTCACCCGGTTTTGTGTTTATGACTTTCAACTGGAGGTCGGAGACGTTTTTAACGGGCTTTCCGTTAAACTCAACGATTATGTCACCGCTTTTAAGTCCCCCTTTCTCTGCCGGAGATCCTTTCATTACCTTGGTAACCAGAACTCCTTCTTTAACTCCGAACTTCTTTGCAAGTTCACCCGAAACGTCCTTTATGTAAACGCCGAGCCAGCCCCTTACAACCTTACCATACCTCAGGAGGTCTTCCATTACCTTTTTGGCTATATTGATCGGAACGGCGAAGCCGAGTCCCTGTGCGTTTCTGACTATTGCAGTGTTTATTCCTATCACTTTACCGTGAATGTCGCAGAGCGGGCCTCCGCTGTTTCCGGGGTTTATTGCGGCATCGGTCTGGATAAAGTTTTCTATGGGGTTAAGTCCCAGCCCGTGCCTTCCCTTGGCAGATACAATTCCGTGAGTTACCGTCCAGTTAAGGCCGTAGGGATTCCCGACAGCAATTACAAACTCTCCCACTTTGATTTTATCGGAGTCCCCGAGCTCAACTACCGGGACTTTCTTCTTCCCGACCTTTATCTTTATAAGCGCAACGTCTGTTTTGGGATCCTTCCCGACGACTTTTGCCCTGTAAACGGAACCGTCGCTCAGTTTAACTTTGATTTTCTTTGCCTTGGCGACAACATGGTTGTTGGTGAGAATGTAAGCCCAGCCGTCTTCGACCTTTACGATAAATCCGGAACCGAGGGAACGAGTTTCAAACTTCTCGGGGAAGTTGTCAAAGGGGGATGGAATCCCGAACTGGTGGAAGAAATCCCTGAACTCGGGAGGTAGGGGAGGATGGCTGATCTTTATTTCGGAAACCGTGCTAATGTTTACAACGGCCGGTTTAACCTTTTCTGCAACGTACTCAAAGACGTGCTGTAGAGATTCTACAGCCCTGTACTCTTCCGGCGACGGCTTATCAACTCCGGCAGATGCGGGAAGGGAGATAAAAACCGCGGTAAGAAATGCAGTCACCCCAGTTAGAAGCTGTCTTGTGTTCATCGCACCACCTCCTTTGTGTTGGTTTTTAGTTCTTTCCGCTCTTTGCGTAGAGTATTCTCTTTACCGTTTTTTCGCTTAAGACCCTCTTGGCTCCGATAAACCGCCTCTTAAAGTAGCGGTCGTTAAGGGACGAGATGGCAAGGCCGTGGTACATTGAGGAGAAGTGCACAAACTTGCCGTTGCCGATGTATATGCCGACGTGAGACGGAAAGCGGGCATAAGTTCTGAAAAATACAAGATCTCCGACCTTGAGTTCCTTCCTGTCAACGGGAACTCCTACGTTGAACTGAGTCCTTGCAGTTCTGGGCAGCTTTATACCGAGCTTCCTGTACACGTACATTGTAAAGGAAGAACAGTCGAGGCCGTAGCGGGGATTGCTTCCTCCGAAAACGTAAGGCGTGTTTTTGAGTTTTTTAAATATTTCGGCCAGAACTTTAAAAAGCGTTCCCCTATACTGCGGGTCGTTGAGTATCGAAAGGTTCCAGTTGTCGTAGCTTGCAGACAGCGGAGTGGATAGGACGTCAACAAGAGCTTCGGCCTCCCTGTAAACAATGTTTGTTATGGGATAAATTTCCCTCGTGGGAGAACTGGTGAGCTCGGCATTCTCTGATTTCCTTTCCAGGAACTTTATCGTTTCCAGGCTCTTGACCGGTTTTTTCCTGATTCCCGGTACAATAAGCCTCTGCCCGGGACGAATTATGCTGCTGCGGAGTCCGTTGAGCCTCTTTATTTTAGAAACGGTTGTATGAAACTTCTTGGCTATCTTGTAGAGTGAATCCCCCTTCCTTACCCTGTAGATATCGGCATAGGAAGGGGTGCTGAGAACTATTAAAAGGGAAAAAGCGGCCAGAAGCCTTTTCACAACTCCATCTCCCCGCACTTTTCTAAACATTGTATCACACTATAGAAGAGCTTGAGCCTTTGGGCTTGAGTCTTCAGAAAGCTGTTCTTTAATGTACCTGTAATAGTTAAAGAGCCCGTCGATTACGCCGTTCTTGAAGTTGGAGACCAGAAGTTCGAAAAGTTCGTAAGCCTCCCTCTTGAACTCAACTATGGGGTCTTTCTGACCGTAGCCCCTCCACCCTATGTTTTCCTTAACGTGGTCGAGCGCCCTCAGGTGCTCTCTCCAGTAGTGGTCGAGGCGGTCAAGCATTACCATTCTTTCTATCTGGCGGAGCTGCCCTTCTCCGGCAAGCTTTTCAAGCTCCAGGTATTTCTCGTAGAGGGTATCGTAGATGAGCTTTGCAAGCTTCTCTCTGTCTGAGTAAGCTCCTTCGACGTTCATGTTCATAAGGTCTTCATACTTTTCCGGTATGGGAAACTCAAAGCCAAACCGGCTTTCGAGGGTTTTTTTGAGGGTTTTTAAGTCCCACTCGTCGGGAAGGACTGTTTCCGGAGCAAAGTTGTTAACCAGCTCCCAGGCGACATCTTCGAGGTAGGAAAGGATTTCTTCCCTGAAGTTCTCACCTTCCAATATTTTGTTCCTCTGCTCGTAGATAATTTTTCTCTGAATGTTGTAAACCTCATCGTACTCGAGGAGACTCTTCCTTATCTGGAAGTTCTGCTCCTCAACCCTCCTTTGAGCGTTTTCGAGGGCCTTTGAGACCATTTTGTGGGTTATCGGTTCGTCCTCTGGGATGTTCATCATCTCCATCATTTTCTTTATCCTGTCGGAGCCGAAGAGCCTGAGCAGGTTGTCCTCAAGGGAGAGGAAGAAGCGGGACTCTCCCGGGTCTCCCTGCCTTCCCGCCCTTCCCCTCAGCTGGTTGTCTATGCGGCGGGATTCGTTCCTCTCCGTTCCTATTATGTAAAGACCTCCCAGTTCTTTTACCTTTTTCTTCTCCTCTTCTGTTATCTTCCTGTACTTTTCGAGGGTTTCCTTGTAGATCTCCTCATACTTCTCCTCTCCGACTTTTTCCGGAGTTATCCCCTTTTCGGACAGCTCCTTCTTTGCAAGGAATTCAGGGTTGCCTCCCAGGAGTATGTCTGTTCCCCTACCTGCCATATTTGTAGCGATGGTTACGGCACCGAGCCTTCCGGCCTGGGCTACGATTTCGGCTTCCCTTTCGTGGTGCTTTGCGTTCAGGACTTGGTGGGGGATTCCTCTCCTCTTCAGAAGCCTTGACAGGTATTCCGAATCCTCTATCGAGTTTGTTCCGACGAGAACGGGACGACCGATTTTGTAGTTTTTCTCTATCTCCTTTATGACGGCGTTGAACTTCGCCTTTTTCGTCTTAAAGATTAGGTCCGGATGATCTTTCCTTATAACCGGCTTGTTTGTCGGAATTACGACGACGTCGAGACCGTAGATTTCTTTAAGCTCGGCTGCTTCCGTCTCCGCCGTTCCGGTCATTCCGGCAAGCTTTTTGTAGAGCCTGAAGTAGTTCTGAAGGGTTATAGTTGCAAGGGTCTGATTCTCTGCCTCTATTTTCACTCCTTCCTTTGCCTCTACTGCTTGGTGGAGGCCGTCGCTCCAGCGGCGGCCGGGCATTATCCTGCCGGTAAACTCGTCAACGATTACGACTTTGCCGTCTTTAATAACGTAGTCGACGTCCCTTTTGAATAGGTGGTGGGCACGGAGTGACTGGATTATGGCGTGGAGGAGATCGGAAAACTTGGGGTCAAAGAGGTTAAAATCTTTTAGGTCTGTCATCTTCATAACTATCTCTTCGACCTTCCTTATTCCTTCGTCGGTGAGCATAGCCGTTTTTGTTTTCTCTTCTACTTTGAAGTGCTTATCTTTTTTGAGCTGTCTGACTATTGCGTCGGCGATGTAGTAAACGTCAACGCTCTCTTCCGAAGGTCCAGAGATGATAAGGGGAGTCCTGGCTTCGTCTATAAGGATTGAGTCGGCTTCGTCAACTATGGCGTAGAAAAGTTCCCTCTGAACTTTTTCTTCTTTTGAAAAGACCATGTTGTCCCTCAGGTAGTCGAAGCCGAACTCGGAGTTCGTTCCGTAGGTAACGTCCCGGGCATACATTTCCTTCCTCTGGGGCTGCTCCATCTGGTTTTGAAGGTAGCCAACGGTTATTCCCAGGTAGTTGTAGATCGGCCCCATCCACTCGGCGTCCCTTTTTGCAAGGTAGTCGTTGACGGTAACGACGTGGACGCCTTTGCCGGCAAGGGCGTTGAGATAAACGGGCAGAGTTGCGACGAGGGTTTTACCCTCTCCCGTCTTCATCTCTGCGATCTTTCCCTGGTGGAGGACAATGCCCCCTATGAGCTGGACGTCGTAGTGGCGGAGTCCCAGCGTCCTCTTTGAGGCTTCCCTGACGGCCGCAAAGGCTTCGGGAAGGATTTTGTCCATGTAGCGAAATTTCTCTTCATCGGACTCTATTTTGGAAAGCTCTTCCCTCCACTTTGCAGTGAGGGATTGGAGTTCTTCCTTGCTCTTTTTCTCGAATTCCGGTTCAAGGGCGTTAATCTTTTCGACCAGCGGTTTCAGCCTTTTTATAACCCGTTCGTTTCTGCTTCCGAAAATTTTTGTGAGAACGGCGTTTATCATCAAAACCTCCTTGGATTCGGTTTATTCGGTGAGGGATAGTTCCGGTGTGTTTTAAAGGAGGGGAGATGCTCTCGGCGGGAAAGACCTGAAGCGGTTGTTGACCTTTAGAGAGTAACTGTATACGACGGGAGCGCTGCCCTCTCTTTCCTTTATCGTTCTTGAGGAGACGGCAGGTTCTTCAAGTCTCGTTGAAACTGTAGAAATGGTAAGGGTCTGCTCTACTGCCGTGGGAGCAACTTCAAAGGAGTAAGCCCCTTCTCCGTAGCCGCAGATGATGGCCGTTAATAGAATAAACCCCAGCAGAAACTTCCTTACTTTCATGGCAGGATAAAGTTACTACCTTACGGGACTATTGTCAAAGAGGTATTGTTGTTAAGATTCTTGTTATAAACTTACCAGATGAGAGGTTATTATGACACTTGCCGAAAGGCTTGCTTCTAAACGGAAAATCAAGGCGTTTGCCCTTGTGGAAGAAGTGCCTGTCAGCGGTATTATTGAAATTGATGACGTAGAATCTTCCCGGGGAAGACACTTTGTCGATGCGAGAGTTTTAAATGAAAAGTTGAAAGTAGCCCTTTTAAGGACTAAGAAGATTTACCTTGACCTTGAGGGAAGGTTGTATGAAGCTGAAGTTACGTTTTTCTCCGGAGATTTTGTCTCTTTTACGGGCGTTGTTCCTTCTCCCCTTGAAAGGAGGCAGAACCTTCGGGTTTTAGTGCCTTTAATGGAGAGAGAGTGTGAAGTAACCCTATTTTTCCCGGAAAAGCGAGTTGTAAGGGGCTATCTCGTTGATATTTCTACAACGGGGGCTGGTTTTCAGGTTTCCAGCAGTGTTTCCGGTATATTTCCGGGAACGGAAGTTCTTATTTCCTGGGAACCAGAGAGGTTAAAAGCTAACTTCAAGCTTCCCGTAAAAGTTTTAAACGTTGAAGAGGTTGATGCCGGAATCAGGGCTGGTGGCGTTTTTTCCGGTATTTCCTCGGAGACGGTGGATTTGATATCAAGATATGTGGCTTTGAGGCAAAAGGAGATAGCGAGGATTTTGCTCTAGTGACAGCTCAAAGAGAAGTGAAATGCGTTACAGATTTACCAAACACTTCTGGGACAAGTGGACAGAAAGAAAAGAATTCTTCGAAAAGCAGGGTATAACCCCCAAAACAATTGTTGAATTTGCTTTTAATCCTGACAAAGTTTTACCTGACGATGTATTTTCAAATCGGGAATGGAGAATAAAGAAAGTAGATAGCAGATGCCTCAAGATTGTTGTTGAACCTGAAAACGATATATTGATAATCATAACTGCTTATTTTGACCGAACCCTAAAGAGGAAGGGATTATGCGAATAAAGTATGATCCAGAAACGGATACGCTTTCCATAAGACTTAAAGATGAACCCGTAGCTGAAAGTGAGTATATAGAGGGGAAAGGCATAGTCATTGACTACAACGAAAAAGACGAGGTGGTCGGTTATGAAATAATGGGTTGGTCAAGGTTCCAAAAGGCAGGGAAAGAGTTAATAGTGGAAATGGCAAGTTAGTAGCAAACAGGATGGTAGATAAAATACTCAAAAGCACTCGGAATCTGTCTGACTTTATGGGAAGATAGCAGAGTTCGATTCAATTTACTTCTAATAGAGAGTTATGCTTTCTCCCGTTTTTAAGAGCACTATCGAGTTTTCGATTCCCGAGATGAAGGCGTAAGAACGCAACCGTTCTTCGGCTTTTTCAAGCTTTAGGCAGAAGGGAATGATGTGCCAGCTTCCGAAGTGGATCGGAATGAGGTAGCGGGCTTTCAGGAGTTTAAAGGCCTTAACGGCTTCTTCCGGCGTTTGGTGGAACTTCCTGAAGAAGGGTAGGAATCCTCCTATTGGAAGTATTGCAACGTCTATTTTCGGGAATTTTTCTGCAATGGAGATGTAAAGGTGTTCGGAGAAGGCCGTATCTCCGGCAAAGTAGAGGGTAAAGTCCTGCCATTGAACGATAAAACCGCCGACACCCGTGTTGGGATATAGAATATTCCTTCCCCGGTTGTGGCGGGCGGGGACGAGGGTGATTTTAAGGCCCTTGAAGTGGAACGTTTCAAAGCTTTTCAATTCAACGTGGTTAAAGCCTTTCAGGATCGGTGAGAAGTTTTCGGGAGTAATTATCAGGGGGGTATTCCTAAGCCTTCTGAGGGTCTTTAAGTCAAGGTGATCGTAGTGTCCGTGTGAAATGAGGATCAGGTCGGGAAGGACCTCTTCGGGCCTCTTGGCGGGCGGAACGACTCTCCTTATTCCTCCGGCAGAATCGGTAAGAAACGGGTCTGTCAAGATTTCCAGACCGCCCAGCTTTACCGATAAAGTAGAGTGACCTAAATTTTCTAATCGGAGTCCCATATTGAGAGTTTAACAGTTTGGAGTAAACTCCTGGAGGAAATGCAAGATGAAGAAGGGATTTAAGGATATAGAGGAGTACTTCCTGCAGGTAGAAGAGAAGAAATTGAGAACCGTAGCTCAGGCGAAAAGGCCTGCTCCGGGAAGGGACAGGCAAAACTTGGTTAACCAGATAAAGAACCTTAACGAGAAGCTGAAGGGGAAAGACAGGAAAATAAAAGAGCTTTTTAAGGAAATCGGTCAGCTCCGTTCCCTTCTGGAGAGTTACAGGAAAAGGGAAGAGGAACTGAAGGCAAAGGAAGAGGAGTTTAAGCAGATAGACGAGTACAAGGGGAAAATTGAACAATTGCAGCAGGAGGTAGCTCGTCTGAAGGGAGAAGTTTCCGAGAAGGAGAGGGAGATTGAAAAGCTGAAAGCCCAGGAAGTTCCGAAGCCGAAGGTTGAACTTTTTATAGAGGTTGCTCTCAATTCCGTTTCGGAGCTTGTAGCCGGTAAGAATAGAATGAAGGTCTTGTTCTCAAAACGGTTCAGAAAAGACATGGTAAAAGAGGTCTCGCCGAGGCCTTTTCTTTTCAACAGCTTCATTTCGGCTCTTGAAAGGATTGACTCGACGGCGAAGCTCCTTAAGAGGGATTCAAAACACGACATCTACAGGGTAAGGGTGACGTCTCCTTACGGGGAGTATAGGGCTATTTACCTGAAGATGGACAACAGCACTGTGAAGTTTGTCAGGTTCGGACAGAGGGATTCAATTTACCAGGAGCTTGAGGCCTCCAAGTGGAATCTGGATTGAAAGTTGTAAGGGAACTTGAGGAGGTTGAGAAGCTCCTCCCCCTTTCTAAAGAGGAAGAGAAAGCTTTCAAAGAGGTAACTCCGGTTTATCCTTTCTCTTCAACGGTTTATTACCTGAAAATAGCAAAGAGGAGCAAGGCTGTAAGGCGGATGCTCCTTCCTTCTACTAAAGAAATTGACCCCGCTATTCAGTCTGCCGGGGAGGAGGATCCCCTCAGGGAGGAGAGGGACGAAAAGGTTCCAAGGCTCACGCACCGCTATCCCGACAGGGTTCTTGTGGTAACTACAAACTACTGCCCGGTCTTGTGCCGTTTCTGCATGAGGAAGAGGAACTGGAGGAGGGGGTTTTTTGTAATAACGGAAAATGAAATAGACCGAATTCTCGATTACGTCAGGAGGAATACCCGGGTAAGAGACGTCCTGATATCGGGAGGAGATCCGTTAACTCTCCCGCTGGATAGGCTTGAGAGGTTGCTTTTAGGCCTTAAGAAAATAGAAACTGTTGAAGTGGTCAGACTGGGAACGAGAATTCCTGTTGTTGCTCCGCAAGCAATAGACGAGGACTTGTTGAAACTCCTTGAGAAGGCGGGAAAGGTCTGGGTTAATACTCACTTTAACCATCCCGAAGAAGTAACGGAAGAGGCCGGGGAGGCGGTGAAGGGACTGTTTTCGGTAGGAGTGCCGGTAAACAATCAGACGGTGCTGCTGAAAGGGATAAACGATTCGGCAGATACCCTTGAAAGGCTTTTCCGCTCGCTTCAGAAAATAAAGGTGAGGCCTTACTACCTCTTTCACTGCGACCCTGTTAGAGGAGTAATGCACTTTTCGACGACGATAACGAAGGGTCTTGAGATAGTGGAAGAACTGTTTAAAAGGCTTTCGCCGATGGCGATTCCATATTACGCAGTTGACGGCCCGGGAGGGTTCGGGAAAGTTCCGCTGATGCCTAAAAGGTTTGAAAAGGAAGGAGAGGTTTACAAATTCAGGAGCTTCGACGGCAGGGAGTTTTACATGGAGGATAGGTAAAGCCCCCGAAGGGGCCGAAGGTTAGTAAACAGTTATTTTTCCTTCAACGAGCTTCTTCCAGGTATTTTTCATCTCCGATAGGCATTCATTAACTATAACTTCGATTTTGGGCCTGAAAGCTTCCAGGTTATCGCTTGTTCTTACTTTGACATCAACGGCCAGGGGCTGGTTAACCGGCTTTCCTATCTGGCTTACCATGTAGCAGTAGGCTTCCTCGATTTCGGGTATCTCCTTTACGACTGTCGCTGCTATTTCGTTTGCCGTTATGTTGTAGAGCTTCCCGACGTGGGTAATCGGGTTTTTCCCTGCGGCGGCCTCCAGGCTCATGGGCCTGTAGGGGGTGATGAGCCCGTTAACCCTGTTACCCCTTCCCACTTCTCCGTCGTCGCCGGCTTCGGCAGACGTTCCGGTAACGGTTATGTAGACGTTTGCGTTTTCTATGTCGTCACCGGTGTTTATATCTATCTCCACTTCCCTGTCGGTAAAGCTTCTGGCGACGTCGTAAGCAATTTTCCTTACATTCTCACGCTTCTCAACGTAGTCGTTAACGTCCTTTACAAACCTGTCGACAAAGGCGCAGGCTATCGTTATCTTGATTTTTTCACCGACCCTGACGCCCATGACTTTTATGTCTTCTCCGATTTCGGGGTGGTTCTTTTTAAGCTCTCTGTCGTTAAGCCTTTTCTCTATGTGATAAACGACGTTCTCGAGGTCATCGAAGGGAGCGTAACCGACGCCGAAGGAGGTGTCGTTAGAGAGGGGAACTCCCTCCTTCAACTGCCTCATATAGATATCAACGAGGTCGACAGAGCCGGGGCGGATGTAGGTGTGTATTCTGACGTGCCTTTCCGGGTCGATGGCGTGAATGTTCTCTTTAAGCCACTCCTTTGCGCTTTCAACAGCAATTTCGTCAACGGGAATCTTTACTCCCTTGTACTCCTTTATAGCCCTTCCGGAGAGAAATATCTCTATCGGTTCCTTAACTTCTCCTCCGCCGAAAGCCGGAACGGCACTTCCTCCGACTAGGAGGTTCTTATCAACGTTATGGTGAAGGACAAAGCCGAACTTCTCGTGGTAGAACCTGCAAAGCTCCGCAGAGAGCTTCTCAGCAAGGGCGTCGCATATCGTATCGGGATGCCCGAGTCCTTTTCTTTCAACGATTTCAATTTCAGCCCTGTAAACCGGCTGAGTGTCCAGAGGAGTAACCTTGAGCTTCATTTAACTGCCTCCCTGCCGTTGGTTTGGATTACCGAAATATATCACAAAAAGGACTTATCAATCTCTCTTATGACGAGTTCCGGCTTTAAATCGACCATACACCTGAAGTGTCCTTCGGGACACTTTTTTCCGCCGTGAAGACCGCAGGGGCGGCAGGGAAGGCCTTTCAGCTCGACGAACTTTCCGGGGCCGTAGGGGAAAAAGCCGAAGTCCGGAATTGTGGCTCCGTAAATCTCGATAACCGGAGTCTTAAAGGCTGCGGCAACGTGAACGGGGGAGGAGTCGTTTGAGATAAGGAGCTTTGCTCCCTTTATGACTGCAAAGAACTCTTTGAGTGACGTTTTCCCGCAGAGGTTAACGGCCGCTCCGTCCATTTCCCGGAAAACCTTTTTGCAGTACCGGTAATCGGCTTTAGATCCGACGATAACGACGGGAATCCCTTTTTTTAGGAGGTACTTTCCCACTTCTGCAAAGTACTCCGGAAGCCACGCCTTCGTCGGCCAGACAGAACCGGGGGCAAGGACGGCATAGGCGGATTCTTTCAGGGAGAACTTCTTAAGGTTCTCTTCAAATTCTTCCCGTGAAAGGGGCAGCTCGACTTCCCTGTCGTAAACCACAGAATGTTCGGCTTCGAGGGGTTTTAGGAGGTTTAGGAGCCTGTTCACCTCGTGAAGTTCCCTTCTGAACTCGTGGCTGACGGTGTCGGTGTAGAGGAAGGAAAATCCGGCCTTGTCGTAGCCGATTCTCCGGGGAATTCGGGAGAGGAAGAGTATCAGGGCAGTTCTGTGGGAACGGTGGGGTGAAACGGCCAGTGAGTAGCCTTCCTGCCGGAGCTTCTTTGAAAATTTCCATACTCCTTTTTTGTCAAAGGGAATTATCCTGTCAACGGCGGAAAATCCGTTAAAAACGCTCTCCAACCCCTTCCTGACAACCAGGTGAACTTCTGAATCGGGAAAGGTTTTCTTGAGGCTCTTTATGAGGGGGGAGGTGAGAATAAGGTCCCCGAGGAAGGCGGTTTGAAACAGGAGAACCTTCAAGAGAGTCTCCTTTAAAGTGGTCGGGGCGGGGGGATTTGAACCCCCGACCTCTTGGTCCCGAACCAAGCGCGCTGACCAGGCTGCGCCACGCCCCGCTAACGGAAAAGATAAACAATCGGGAAGAAAAATCAAGTTCGGACAGGGATTATAATGTTTTTAGGGATTTGAAGATTCGAACGGAGGTATCCATGCCTACTATACCTTTTGAACTTTACGAGCTTTTCGAAAAGAAACTCGGCAGGGAGGAAGCAAAGAAAGCCATTAAGTTAGTTGAAAAAGCCCTTGAGACGATAGAGGAAAAATCGAAAGAGCAGAAGACAATCGTAAAGGCAGAGCTGGGGAACGAGCTGCGAAGGGAGCTTGTAACAAAAGAGGAATTTCTGGGTGAGTCTGGTAAGATAGGGCAGGAAATTGAAACTGTAAGGCAGGAGATAAAAACTGTAAAAGAAGAACTACTTGGGGAAATAAAAGTTCTCAAAGTACTCATTTATGTAACGCTTGCAACAGTTATACTTATGAACAGAGGGACGATAGGATACATAATTAAGCCTTTTTAAAGTGGTGAAGTGAAGCTTACAGCTCTATGCCGGTTTCCTTGGCTATCCTGTACCACGGATCGTCAGAACCCTCCGATTTAACCAGGAGATCCACCTTCTGCTCCCCTATGTGATCTTCAAGATCAACGAGGAACTTAATCTTTCTCCTAAACCAGTCTTCCGGGAGAGATGGGAGTTCAAAGAGCAGGTCTATATCTCCTCCTCTCTTGTTGGGGTCTGTTCTCGAGCCGAAAAGGTAAACCCTGACGGAAGGGCCGAAGTGCTTTACTGCAAGTTCCTTTATCAGCCTGACGGTTTCGGGAGGAAGCCTTACTTTACCCAATAATTCCTCTCTTTTTAAGGAAGTTCTTTATGGAGTTGAAAACGGAACGCATGTAAGGAAGTTCTCTGAAAGCTTCTTTCAGGGCTTCTTTTTTCTCCTCTGTATTCCACGGGTAGATGTGGACAAAGGCATTCCGGAGCTTTCTGAGGGATTTCCACCTTTCGGCGGAAAGGAATCCGTACTTTTCCAGCGTATTTAAAATGTCGATAAAAGTTACTTCTTCAACAGCCCTTCCCGTCAGGAACTGGAAGAATTCGGGAAAGAGCTTTTCCCCCATTGCGCTTTGAACCTTTAAAAACCGGAAAGCGAAGGAGTCAAGCCGGGTCAGAAGCTCGTAGTCGGAGAAATCCATCTCCTCGACGGGAGGTAGGGTTGCGGTGACGTAATCGAGAACCTTAAAGTGAGTTTCCACCTCCTTAATCAGCAGCGGCAGCCTATTCATTGCTTGCTACCTTTACTTTTTCGGGCCTTATTCGGGCAAAGCGCCTCTTTCCGACTTGGAGGACGAGCGGAGCTTTCAGGACGTCAACTTTCAGCGTGTCGTCGGTTATTTTCTTTCCGTCAATTCTCACTCCGCCGCCCTTTATCTGCCTCCTTCCCTCGCTTGTTGACTTTACAAGTCCCGCCTCTTTCAAGAGCCTCGGCAGCCACACGGGATTTTCGGGAACAGTAATTTCGGGTTCCGGGATTTCCTCCGGGAGTTCTCTTTTTGAGAAAACTCTTTCGAAATGTTCCCTTGCTTTCTTTGCCGCCTCTTCTCCGTGGAACGTCCTTACTATGGTCTCGGCAAGCCTTTTCTTTGCCTCCATCGGATGGAGGCGTCCCTCGGCAACGGCTTTTTCCATTTCTTCAATCTCTTCTTCCGGAATTCTGGTAACGAGGCGGTAGTAGCGCCACATAAGCTCATCGGAGATCCTCATGACTTTTCCGAACTGTTCTTCCGGAGGCTCGAGGATTCCTATGTAGTTTCCGAGGGACTTGCTCATCTTTTGAACGCCGTCAAGGCCTTCGAGGATGGGCATCATTATGCAGGCCTGTTCCTCCTGGCTGTATTCCCTCTGAAGGTGCCTCCCCACCAGGAGGTTAAACTTCTGGTCTGTTCCTCCAAGCTCAACATCGGCTTTCAGGACAACGGAGTCGTAACCCTGAAGGAGGGGGTAGAGGAATTCGTGGATGTGAATCTCCTTTCCCAATTTATACCTTTTCGAGAAATCGTCCCTTTCCAGCATCCTGGCAACGGTGTACTTTGAGGCAAGCTTTATGAGGTCGGCGGCCGACATGGAACCGAGCCACTCGCTGTTAAAGACGACTACGGTCTTTTCCGGGTCGAGTATCTTAAAGACCTGCTGGGCGTAAGTCTCGGCGTTTTTTAGGACTTCTTCCCTCGTAAGGGGAGGTCTCGTCTTTGACTTCCCCGTGGGGTCTCCTATCATGGCCGTGAAGTCACCTATGAGGAAGTAAACTTCGTGTCCCAGCTCTTGAAAGTCCCTCAGTTTCCAGAGAAGCACGGTATGGCCTAGGTGAAGGTCGGGAGCGGTAGGGTCGAAGCCGGCCTTTATCCTGAGCTTCCTTCCTTCCTTGAGCTTCTTCAGAAGCTCCTCTTCACCGATTATCTCGGCCGTTCCTCTTTTTATCAGCTGAAGCTGTTCTTCGGGAGTCATTAAGTATTACCTCCATAGCCGTTTCATCGCAGTTTGGGAATTTTACACAGTTTATGCAATCCCTCCATATCTTGTGGGGGAGGGTGTTCTTGTCTATCTCATAAAAACCGAGCTTTTTAAAGAACTCAACCTGATAAGTGAGGGTAAACACTCTTTTTACCCCAAGCTCTGAGGCCTCTTCAAGGGCTTTCTTAACAAGTGTTGAGCCTATACCTCTTCCCGTTTCCGAAGGAGATACAGCCAAAGACCTGATTTCGGCAAGGTCGTCCCAGAAAACGGTCAGTGCACAGGTTCCTAGGACTTTTCTTTCCTCTTCGTAAACCCAGAAGTCTCTTATGTTTTCGTAAATACTGTTTATGGAGCGGGGGAGCATAAGGCCTCTTTTTGCGTACTCGTTTATGAGAAACTGAATTGACTCTGCGTCTTTAAGTTTTGCTTTCCTAAAAGTTCCTTTTAGCTCTTTCAACTTCAGCTCTCTCCCATTCTGAGGACTTTTACGGGTTCTGTTTTTGCAGCCCTTACAGCCGGATATATAGTCGCCAGGACGCTGATTACAACCGCAGAAACTGCTGCGGCAATGCAGTCAGTTATGTGGAGTTTAAAGGGAAGGTGGTCAAGGTAGTAAACGTCCGGGGGAAGGGGAATTAGCCTGTACTTTTCCCCGATCAGCGAAACGGCAATTCCCAGGACTTCTCCGATAATCGTCCCTATGATTCCTATAACCAGTCCCTGAAGAACAAAAAGTTTAATAATGAAAGAATCGGTCGCTCCGGCGGCTTTTAGTATGGCGATTTCCCTTGACCTTACGTTAACGTTCATCATTAGAAGACTTGAAATGTTGAAGGAAGCGACTATGACTATTAGGGTAAGTATGAGGAACATTGCGAGCTTTTCAAGCTTCAGGGCAGAAAAGAGGTTTTTGTTGAGGCTTATCCAGTCCTGGACGATAAACTCGTCCCCGAGGAGCTTCGAAATTTTTTCTTCAACTTCCCTAACCCTTTCCGGGTCTTTTACCTTTACCATTATCCCGGTAGCGGTGTCGTCAAAGCCGAAAACCTGCCTTACCGTGTCGATGTGGGCAAGTATGAGGGATGAGTCGAACTGATACATTCCGACGTCAAAGATGCCGACGACCCTGAAGGTGGCTGTCCGCGGGATAATTCCGAAGGGAGTCTTCCTTCCGAGGGGTGATATGACCTTTATCTTGTCGCCGAGGGTTACGCCGAGGTTTTCTGCCAGTATTCTTCCTATAACGGCTCCGCCTTTATCCTTTTTGAAAAGTTCCCACTCTCCTAGGATAAGGTGGCGGGGGATGTCCGTGACCTGTAGTTCCTTGTCGGGGTAACACCCCCTTACAGAGCCGGATGCAGCGGCAACGGAACTGCCCGCCGTTACCATGACGGGAACGTAGAGGAAAGGTTCTACGCCGACGACTCCCGGAACTCGGGAAATCTTTCTCTCTACGTACCGGTAGTTGTAGAAATTCCCGCTCCTCTTCATAACGATTATATCTGCGTTGCTGGATAAAAGCCTTTCCTTTATTGCATCCTGAAATCCCGTCATTACGGAGTTAACGATGATGAGAGCGGCAACGCCGACGACGACGCCGAGAACCGCTATAAAGAGGGCGAAGGAGAGATATCCCTTTCTCCCCTTCAGCCCCCTGAGGGCCAGCCACCTTAGGAGCGGGTTCAAGGCTACTCCCCTTCGGATTCTAACTGACAGATCTCCTCACCGCACCTCTTTTCGGGCCTCAATTGGGGAAAGAGCAGAACTTCTCTTATTGAATCCTTATTTGTGAAAAGCATCACCAGTCTGTCTATGCCGATTCCCTCACCTGCCGTGGGAGGCATTCCGTATTCCAGGGCGGTTATGAAGTCTGCGTCGTACTCCATTGCCTCTTCATCTCCCTTTGCTCTCTCCTCGAGCTGCTGCTTAAACCGTTCTTCCTGCTCTGCCGGGTTGTTAAGCTCGGTGTAGGCGTTTGCAACTTCCCTTCCGAAGATTATCAGCTCAAACCTCTCAACAAGCTCGGGATTTCCCCTCTTCTCTTTCGCAAGAGGAGAGATGGCTTTGGGGAAGTCAACGACAAAGGTGGGCTGGATAAGCTCCGGCTCTACGAGAGCTTCAAAAAGCTCTTGAACTCTCTTAAAGTGGGAAAGCTCTTCGGCCTTTTCTATCCCTACTTCTTTGGCTTTTTTCAGGACTTTTTCTTCATCGTGCAGGAGTTCATCCTCTGTAAGGCCGGTCTTCTTAGAAAGCTCACCGAGATAAGAAATCCTCCTGAAGGGTCTCTTGAAAGATATCTTCGTCCCCTGATATTCAATTTCCCTGACTCCTTTACCGAAAACGCTGTCGAGGAGGAACTCGAAAAGCTCCTCCGTCATCTCCATGAGGTCTTCGTAGTCGGCATAAGCCATGTACCACTCGATCATGGTAAATTCCGGGTTGTGGCGGGTGCTTATTCCCTCATTTCTGAAGTTCTTTCCAAGCTCATAAACCCTTTCAAAGCCTCCGACGAGAAGTCTTTTAAGGTAAAGCTCGGGAGCTATTCTCAAGTAGACGTCAATATCGAGGGCGTTGTAGTGGGTTATGAAAGGCTTTGCTGCGGCTCCGGAAGCTATCGGCTGGAGAACGGGAGTTTCGACTTCTATAAATCCCCTGCTGTCGAGGAATTCCCGTATTTTCTTTATTATCAGGCTTCTTGTCCTGAAAACTTCCCTGACCTCCGGATTAACTATCAAGTCAAGGTAGCGCTGGCGGTAACGCTTCTCTGTGTCCTTTAGGCCGTGCCACTTTTCCGGAAGGGGCCTCAGGGACTTTGTAAGGGGAACCATCTCCGAAACTTCAAGGGTCAGCTCACCTGTTCTCGTTCTGAAAAGCTTACCCTTCACCCCGACGATATCACCGATGTCTATTAGCTTTTTAAATACCTTATTGTAGAACTCCTCTCCTACAGCATCCCTCCTTATGTAGCACTGAATCCTGCCGCTTTCGTCCTGAATGTGGAAGAAGGCCGCTTTTCCCATTATTCTCATGGAAACAATTCTCCCGGCGAGGGAAAACTCCTCTTCGGGCAGGGTTTCCTTTTCCCTCTCTTCTCCTTCCTTGTGGCGGCCGAACTTTTCTAAAAGTTCTCCGGCTTTCGTGTTAACTTCGTACTTGTAGGCGTAAGGCTCAAAACCAAGCTCTTTGAGCTTTTCGACCTTTTCTTTTCTCTGCTCAATTATTTTCTGTTCCAGGCTTTTCTCTTCGGCCATCTTTCGTCTCCTGTTTTCGCTTGTTTTAAATGTCTGAATCGGTTGCTGAAATTCTAACCTATGCAGAAGGAGTTTTATCCTGGACGGCGGGAAAAGGCGTATAATTACTTCAAATTTTCCAATAAGGAAATGCTGTGTTTTTGAAGGCACTGGAAGTAATCGGCGGCTGGGTAATTGACTTCTTGGAGTTCTGGGGAAGGTGGTTTATCCTATCAACTAAGGCACTGCTCCTTGCATTTAAGAGGCCCTTAAGGATAAACAGATACATCTACTACCTTGCAACGATAGGAGCAGACTCCCTTCCGGTTATTGCCATCACCTCCTTCTTCACAGGAGGAGTTATAGCCCTTGAAACTTACAAAGCCTTCCACCGGTTTAACGCAGAGCACATGATTGGAATGGTAGTTGCAATAGCAATGGCAAGGGAGCTGGGGCCAGTCCTTTCTGCCCTCTTAGTGGCAGCCCGCTCAGGCTCTGCAATGGCAGCTGAAATCGGAACGATGAAGGTAACGGAGCAGATAGATGCCCTTGAGATGATGGCAGTTAACCCGATAAAGT
>JAMORC010000043.1 GCA_027063785.1 Desulfurobacteriaceae bacterium | reverse complement strand
TGTCCGTTCTTCTTGCACCAATTAGAACCGCAGTCGGGACACCTTATATCGTGTCGGTATTTTCTCGGTCTTCCTCTTTTTCCTTTCATGGCATAGTTATTTTAGCATCTTGAGAACTGAATCCCAATACCAAGTAGTACTCCTTATAAAGAGTAGTAAAATTCCTGAACCACTATACAAGGAAACGCTGGTGAGGAAGAACCTGCTCTTGGTTGCTTTAATTCTCTCTGGAGGGCTACACTTCCTAATCCTGAACCTCATCCACTTGTCAATTCCAACCCATCAAAGAACAATCAAACTCAACCTCGACCTTTCAATTGCCCAAGAACGGACCCCTCCTAAGGAAGAAAAAGAAGAACAGAGGGAAAAGCAGGAACGAAAGAAGACAAAGGAAATAAAAAGGAAAAATCGAGTGAAGAAACCTTCCAAAAATTCCAAAAAAACGAAGAAAAAGAAAACGTTTCTCAGGAATGCCAAAAGCAGGAAAGAAAAGAAGGAAAAGGTCAAGGAGACAACGATCCAAAAGTCCCGCCCTCAAAGGAACAACAAAACAGAAAAGGAAAAACCGGAGACAAAAAACAATCAGAAAAAAAATCTGCCCGACACAGCAACTGATTCCAAAGAAGCTCCCAAAACCGATGTTAAGAAAACGCAAAAGGTTAAAACCGAGAAAACCAACGGCGCCGAAAAGAAAGAAAAGGAAAAGAAACACCTGCTGTCAAAATACACGGCTGCCGTTATTTCGGAAATAGAGAGGCACAAGTACTATCCCCTTATTGCGAGAAGAATGGGAATAGAAGGAAAGGTAAAAGTATTACTGAAGATCAACAGGTCCGGAAAACTAATTTCCACAGAATACATTGAATTTTCATCCCCTATCCTAAAAAAGGGAGTTGAAAAAACCCTTAGAAAATGCAAGTTTCCGCCGCCTCCGGAAGGATTAAAAGAGGTCACCATACCCGTCGATGTTGTCTTTAAACTGACCGGGAGTTGACACGCAAGCGGACAGTTCCTATATTTTCTTCCGTCATTGGGCGGATAGCTCAGCTGGGAGAGCGCCAGCCTTACAAGCTGGAGGTCACAGGTTCGATCCCTGTTCCGCCCACCACTTGCGGGGACGTAGTTCAGTTCTGGTTAGAACGCCGGCCTGTCACGCCGGAGGTCGCGGGTTCGAGTCCCGTCGTCCCCGCCACTCAACTATATCCCCCCTGGTATAATCCCTCCACCAAGTACCTGTCGGGGTTCACATAATGGAAATAAGAGGAAGCACCACCGTCTACGGAATCATCGGCTACCCTGTGAAACATTCCCTTTCACCGCTTATGCAAACGGCGGCCTTCCAAGAGGCCGGAATAGATGCCGTTTATGTCCCATTCGAAGTAAAGCCGGAACACCTTAAAACTGCATTAGACGGAATCAGGGCATTAAACGTAATGGGAGTCAACGTTACCATCCCTCACAAAGAGAGGGTTGTCGAATTCATTGACTTCCTCGATGAAGACGCAGAGTTCCTCGGAGCGGTTAATACAATAAAGAACGTAGAAGGGAAGCTCCACGGCTACAACACAGACGCGGTAGGCTTCTACCGTTCCTTGGTAGAGGAAGGAATCGCGCTAAAAGGTAAAACGGCTGTTATGTTCGGTGCCGGTGGCGCGGCAAAAGCAGTCGGCTACGCACTTTTAAAAGGCGGAGTAAAGTTCCTACACATTTTCAACAGGAATTTTTCCAGAGCGAAAGAGCTGGGGGATTTGCTCAGCCGGCTGGGAAACGTCCTGGTCTATCCACTAAAGGAAAGTGCTGTAGAAACGGTACTTCCTACTGCCGACGTAATAGTTAATACAACATCCGTAGGAATGAAAAGCTCTGACCCGCACCTTTTCGATTATTCAAAAATCCCCGAAGGAAAAACGGTAGTTGACATCATCTACACCCCTCCCGAAACGGAACTGTTAAAGGCGGCAAAGAAGAAAGGGTGTAAAGTAGTCAACGGACTTGGAATGCTGCTTTACCAAGGAGTAGCAGCTTTTGAAATCTGGACCGGTAGAAAAGCTCCTGCCGAACTCATGAAAAAAGTCCTCCTAGAGGAACTTTATGGTTGAGTGGATAAGGGAACTTATCAACTCCGAAACACTACATCTCTACCAGCCATACATAATCTCCCTTATTCTGGGAGGGCTTTTAGGAGTTGAAAGGGAGTTTAAGAAACAGAGAGAAGGAACTCCGACATTCGGAGGGATAAGAACCTATACCCTAATATCCCTGTTGGGGACACTTACCGCCCAGCTGGCAGGTGTTTACGGCTCCAGCGTTCTTGCCGTTGCTCTGGCATCCCTTGCTGCCCTGCTGGTTGTAGCTCAGTTCTTTGAAAAGACACCGGGACTTACCTCTGAAGTTTCAGCCCTACTCACTTTTTCCATAGGCGCGACCTGCACTCTGAGGGAATTCCAAACTGCCGCCGCTCTATCTGTAGCTGTTCTATTCATTCTGTCGGCCAAGGAACAAATGCACGAGTTCGTCAGGCACGTAACCCTTGAGGATCTTTTCGCATTCCTCAAGTTCGCCGCTGTCACGGTTATCATCTATCCCCTCCTCCCGGATAAAAACTTCTACGGCGTCAATCCCAGAGAAGTATGGACAATGGTGGTAGTGATATCAACGATAGATTTTCTGGGCTATGTCCTGACGAAACTGGCGGGAGAAAGGGGAATAGTGGTTACGGGACTTATCGGCGGCCTTGTGTCAAGTACCGCAGTTACAGCCACGTTTTCTCCCCTTGTAAGGGCAAATCCGACGCTAATTTCCGAATACGGAGCTGGAATCGTTGGAGCTTCCGCAATTATGTTCCCGAGAATGACCTTTCTTGCGGGGATTGTCTCACTTGACTTTGCGAAGTTCCTACTAATACCCTCTGCCATTGCATTCTCTTTGGGAATTTTCTCTGCCTATCAGCTGACAAAGAGGAAAAAAAGCAGAGCAGAAGTAAGTGTAAATAACCCCTATGAACTTTCAAACGCCATAAAGTTCGGTCTTTTTTATGCGTTTATCCTCTTCCTATCGAGAAATTCGTTAAAGCTCTTCGGAGACTATGGACTTTATGTCGTTGCAGCAATCTCCGGACTTTCGGATGTGGATGCAATAACCCTATCTGTCTCTAAGCTTTTCTCCTCGGGAGAGGTCTCCCTCATTTCCGCAATCGTCGCAGTACTGCTGTCAGCTACGGTCAACACGCTTTTTAAATGGTTTCTAACGCTTTCAATGGGAGGAAAGGAGCTGTTTAGAACTACTGCTCCGGGTTTTATCCTGTTAATAGCGGGAGAAATTACAGGAATCGGAATACTCTGGGTAGTATTAAGGTAGCGCCCCAGGGGGCGACTACCACTACTGAACAGGATAAACGCTTACGAATTTCTTGTTCCTTCTGGTTTCAAACTTAACAACTCCGTCAACAAGAGCAAAGAGCGTATAGTCGCTTCCCATCCCGACGTTCTGCCCCGGATGGATGGAAGTTCCCCTCTGTCTAACGATTATGTTACCGGCCTTCACAAGCTGACCGTCGTGCCTCTTCACTCCTAACCTTTTACCTATTGAATCCCTTCCGTTTTTGGTTGAACCCATACCTTTCTTATGTGCCATGTCAAACCTCCGATTAGCTTACGATTTCGTTAATTTGAATTTCTGTAAAGTGCTGTCTGTGACCGTACTTCCTCTGATAATGCTTCTTTGCCTTGTACTTAAAAACTATGATTTTCTTGCCCTTTCCGTGCCTCACAACGGTAGCCTTCACCTTATAGGGCTTAGCTTCTTCTCCTACTTTAACATTTTCCTCGTCCCTCACCATTAAAGCCTCAAACTCGACTTCGGAGCCTTCAGGTAGGTTGAGCTTCTCAACCTTTAAAACCTGACCAGGCTCTACGACATACTGCTTCCCGCCGGTTTTAATGACAGCATACATCCCTCAACCTCCGTTAACAGCGTAATTAAGTTGGTCGGTT
The DNA here is from genome assembly GCA_027063785.1 of Desulfurobacteriaceae bacterium. Lineage (GTDB taxonomy): Bacteria > Aquificota > Aquificia > Desulfurobacteriales > Desulfurobacteriaceae > JAMORC01. The sequence goes on along the minus strand of JAMORC010000043.1, from coordinate 439 downwards.
AATTTATATCAGTCAGAATAGGAAGGTCAAGACAGGCAGAAATCTATATCTTTCACCCCAACTTTCAACGGTACTTACTAAAATCTGTGTGCTAACGCTCTCCTTTTCAAAGGAGAGATACAGCACACGGCGTAAGCCGTTGCACTCAACAACTGTCGTGATAGATTGTAAGCTATGGGACAGGTTAAAGCTGAAAAGATAAGAAACACCTTAAAGCAGACGAGGGAAAAGAGAAAAATTCAGGTTCCCCGAGTCTATCAGCTCAAGCTCCAGAATCTATCAGAAAAAGACGGAGAAGTATTAGGCAGATTATTGGTCTGACCCCCTAAAAATTGTACAACCCTCAACTAACATTAGCCAATACCTCCTGACGGGAACCGAGGTACTCTAAATACCTCTCTCTCGGAGTTTTATAACCTATACCACCATGTATCCTCTC
>JAMORC010000042.1 GCA_027063785.1 Desulfurobacteriaceae bacterium | reverse complement strand
GTTCGGATTTACTCTTCTCAAGAACCGCCCTAACCCTTTCCTGAGCTTCTTTTAAGTTGTGAGCTATGCCATAGAGTTTGACTGTCTTTCCTTCCTTTACTTCCGGGTTCTCTTCCCGGTAAGTAAGTGTCTCTTTAGAGCCGGGCTTGTAATATTCCATTTCAACTGCTTTCACAGCTTCTTTCTTTGGCTTGAAGCGAATGTCGTCGTTTATGAGATAAGGCGTAATATCCCATTCCTTTGTAGGTAAATTTCTGGCAAAGACTACGGTTCCGGCTCTAACAAAAAACCTGCAGTTGTAGTCTCTCGCAAGGCGCTTTAAGAACTGCTCGTAAGTCTCGTTGACTATGTCAACGCGGGTCAAAGGAACTTCCGGGGCGTCAACAAAAGACTTTTTACTGCACTTTGCAATTATTTGAGAGACAAGCTCTTTAAGTGTAACGTTTTCATAGCTCTCATTCCTGACTACCTTGAAGGCTTTGAGGTCTTCATAGCTCTGTGAAGTTGCCGAAATCGTTAGGACAGAACCCTTTTCCCGTAAAGTAAAGGAGTCTCCGACATAGAATGTTCCGAGGCAGAACTCCTGACCGTCCGCAACGATAGAGGCGTCTATTCGGGTGTTTTCCTCTATCGCCCACTCCTTTAAGAAACGCCTGTCAAGGTTAGAAAGGGTAATCTGGAGTTCATCTTTTGCTTTTTCCTCAATTGAATCTGTATAAACTACTTCCCGAATGAAGTTTGAAATCTCCAGGGTAACGTCCTTATTGTTGATAAAAACCTTTACCTTTGGCTGTCGGATTACGTTTTCCATGGCGGCGGAGGTAACTCCTTAATCGGTTGCTCTTCAAGAACGGGAATTTTCAACTTTAAACCTGCCGGTAGAGTTGGAGAGTAAAGGAGACTGGGCGGTATTTCCTTCTCGTTGGCTTCCTGAATGAGGTAATACTTATTAGGAACGCCATAAAATTCATAGCTAATCAAGTCCCAGCGGTCGCCTTCTTTCGTGGTGTATTCAACGAAGGATGTCGTCATTTCTAACCTCTATCAGTTTTAAGCTAACTGTTAGCTTCCTAACAGAACCGTCCGGAGCAAATTCCGGGGCTTTCTCCATCTCCTCTATCGTGAACTCTCCGAGAACCTCCTGACCTATTACAAGGAGTTGGGGCTGTGCGTCGTCCATCAGTCTCTTTAGCCTCTTGTATGTAGCTTCCGGATCATTGGAAAACGGGTAAGCTATGGAAATCGTAAGCTCAATAACTCTCTCGTTTTCTCCTGTATCTTCAATGAGAGGATAGCCGTTGACTATCCTGTGCTTTGGTTTCCCTCTTGAAAGCCTTTCACGGTAGCTCTTTGGATTAATTCCCTGTATCTCAAAAGGTATCTCTCCAAAAGCTCCAAACTTAACTGTATTAGGCATCTTGAATTACCTCTTTAACTGTTGGAACTTCTACAGTTTGCTTTATCTGAAAGACAAGCTTCACTTGGAACTTATCTTGAAAGCCGGGAGCAGTTTTAAGGTCCAGAGGGTCTTCTGAGAAGAGAACCGGCTCAAGATGTCCATTCACGTCCACCGGCACAATTGCACACTCCCCAAAAACCTCAAAGTCGCCCTCTTTCTCCGAAACCGGAGGGAGTTTCAGGTTAACCGGGGACTTAAAGAAGTGCTGAATGAGGGAAGAGTACTTAATTGCCCTAAACAGCAAAACGTTATCTCTGTTTCCTGTTCCCTTGACATTTAGAACAACGTCAACTGGAAGCTCCGCAATGTAGAAAACCGTAACTTTCCCTTTTTCCTCCTTTCTATCAAGTTGACTGCCGAGGGAAAACTCTTTCGGCTGTAGTCTTACTTCTACAGGACTCATAGCAGGCGAAGGGTCTATAACCACAGGTATCCTTAAAAACTCTTGAAGCCTTTTTTCAAGCTCTACTAAGTGCTTCATCCTAAGTCCTCAAACAGAATTTTTTCAGCAAGCTCTTGGAGTTCTTTTAGCTGTTCCTCTGTCAGATGCATGAAAGGTCTTGCAGGAATTGTTACTTTCTCCTTCCTAACGAATAAAAGCCTCGGTTTGGGTCCTTTAGTTGGAGGAATGCCGAGTATCACCCTTTTCCTAAAGACAATTTTCCAGCCTGCCTTTTCCAGTTTTTCAAGGTAACCTCTAACTCCGAGTGTCTCTACTTCTCTTCGGACTTTCCTACTTGCTGGAATAACAAGGCTCTTTGCCCTCTTTGGTGTTATAGTCCCTCCAAAGTGCTGAATTGGAGCATACCGTAGATTAGTCCCTGCTATTACCTTGAGTCCTTCCACTTTGCCGGCTATTGAAGCTCGCAAATGCCCTTTATCACGCAAGGGAGGCTTTCTACCCTTAACCTTCAAAGTTAAAGGAGAATTGCGAGGCTCTTTAACACTGTCAATGTTCTTCTGAATTTCCCGGATGAGAAAGGGCTTAATCTCCTCTGGAAGTTCCTTAGCCCTTTCTCCAAATTCTCTGACAGCTTCAACGAACTCTAATAGTGGTTTCATCATAAGCCTTAATCTACAGTTCCTTCCCCCTCCAAGTGGTAACCTTTCCACCTTGTTCTTCCTTTTGCCCTACCATAAAAGCACTATGAGTAAGGAACTGCTACCTGATGTCTTAAAAGGCGACACAAGGGCGACAGCTCTTGCAGAGCTGATAGAGAAGAACAGGCAGGAGACTCAAGAGCTTCTGCCGTTTCTCTTCATTTATGACCTTTCCACTCTTTCGGACTCCGAGCTTGAAGACCTTGCATGGCAGTTTGACGTCTCTAAAACCGCTTGGGAACTTGCCCAAGACAGAAGCCAAAAAGAAGAACTTGTAAAGAATGCCATTATTCTCAAAATGAAACTCGGAACGCCATGGGCTATTAAGAAAGTTCTGGAAATTTTAAAGCTCGGAGGAGAAATACACGAATGGTTCACATATGGCGGTGAGCCTTACCGTTTCAAAATAGACCTGTTCTTTGAAGAATTAATTAAGAACGGCATAACACTTACCCCAGAAGTTGAAAAGGAACTCTTAAACCTCATAAACGCTTATAAAAACGAAAGAAGCCATTTAGAAGAGCTAAAGTTCAACGTCTTCTTTGAAAATGAGCAGAAAGTAGGGACAAGCGGAAAGCTCTCAACCTTCACAAAAGCCACCTTTGAAGAAGACACTGAAAAGAAAATCCTCATGTCCCAAGACGGAGAGTATAAGCTCTTCGGAACCGGCATAAAACCTATTTCCTTTACAAAAGCAAGCTTTGAAGAAACAGACGAGAAAGTAATCACCGCTGGAGACGGAATCTCAATCTTTGCTGGAAACGTTACCGCAAACGGTTTCTTAAAAGCTTCCTTTGAATCAACGCAAAGCGAATGGGATTTCTCCTCTATCTGTGCAGTTGCAAGCGGTTTCAAAACTACTGCCCTTGTCAGGATTAATCTCACCGGAGGAACAAACTAATGGCAGAAGAGATTAAACTAATTCCGATAACCACAACAGCGGGATTGCAGAAATTCTTTCAGGTTAGCGGACTGCCAGAAGTAAAGCTAAAGCTAACCCATATAGGCTTTGGAGACGCAGGATACACTCCAGACAAAAACCAGACGAGCCTAAAGCACGAAATAATCAGAGTTCCGATTTCAAGCGGTAAAGTCTTTCCCTCTGATGGCTACATGGACCTATCCGCCATCATTCCAGAAGATGCACCTGAATTCTGGATAAGGGAGATAGGCTGGTATCTTGAAGACGGCACTCTTGCTTTTGTCTGGTCTCATCCAGAAGTTCCTATCGCATGGAAGAACAAAAACTTAAAACTTTTAGCTGGAATCTCCGTAAGAGTAACAGACGTTCCTCTTGACAAGATAGAGATAGTTGAAAGCAACCCAGACATGAGACTCCTTTACACAGAAGAGTTTGCTCAAATAGCTCAAATGCTTACAAACCATGAAGTTGCGATTGTAGCCATCAAAGAGAAAGCAGATGAAGCTATTGCAACTGCCAATGCTGTAAAAGAGGAGCTTGAAAACGTTCAAGTCCCGAGAATCACCGTTTTAGAAGAAAGAGCCGACCAAACAGAACAAAACCTTCTCCTTGAACAGCTCACAGACCAGACAGTTTTAGCCCGGATAGGAAAGGCTATTACTACCCTCACGAACAAGCTCAACCTTGTAAACACCAGTAAACTCCAAGAAGTAGAAAAGGAGATAGATAACCTTGAAAAGCTTCTTGAGCAGGTAAGAGACAAAGTAGACTCAGATGTAGTAGCTGGATTCCAAGCTGAAATTGATAACCTCAAAGACCAAGTACAGAACTTAAAAGACTCAAAAGCGGATAAAACTTACGTTGATAACACCTTTGCAAAAACCTCAGACCTTGAAGACTACGCCACAAAGTCCTACGTGGATGATAACTTCACCAAAACCTCAGATTTTGCCACCTCAAAGAGGAGATTTTCCGATAACTCTCCTACTTTAAGAGCTGGAGACTCAATCGTCATTAGCTTTAGCGGAACGGAAGCCAAAGTATCTTCTACCCTTGGCAA
>JAMORC010000041.1 GCA_027063785.1 Desulfurobacteriaceae bacterium | reverse complement strand
TTGAGTACTTAAAGATTTACAACTTCCTTAGGCCTCATCAGTCGTTGAAGTATAAAACTCCTGCTGAGAAGTTTGAGGAATATATTAGAGGTCGTCAAGGTGTCCACCATGTATTGAACTCGAACAGCTTGCTTTTATAATAGCTACATATAATAATTAATGAACGCCAGTATTGAGGGAGGAAGGAGATGGAAAAGGAGAAGTCACGGATAACTTTAAAAACAGTTTTGATTATTGTCCTCCTGTTATTTACTTTTACAGCAGGAAGGGCTTATTCTGCAGTTTTTTACGTGGCTCCGAATGGGGCAGGGGAAAACTGTACTCAGGAAAATCCCTGTTCTTTTCAAAAGGCTTTAAATAAGGCGGCTGAGAGTTCGGAAAATGATACTATATATCTCAATCCGGGGGTTTACTATGCAAATGAAACAGGTACTTTTTCCTACTCTGTAAGTGACAACTCTTCCGGTTCACTTGCCATTATAGGTATGGAGAACGGAAGTGAGGAGGTAGTGCTTGAGGGCGGAGGAACGACTGGGATAATGAAGATTATAGATAAAATAAGTAATGGAACTATTCTAATTAAGAATGTTGTCTTTAGGAATGGAAGTGAAGATTATGGAGCGGGACTATACGTAAAGGTAGAAGCGGCAGATGTAACAATTGAAAACTCTCGATTTGAGCACAATACAGCGGATGATAAATATGCTGTTGGTGGAGGAGTTTGTGTTCATACTGATAGTGGTAATGTGACAATTAAAAACTCTCGATTTGAGCACAACACAGCACATGGTGAAAATGTTTCAGGTGGAGGAGCTTACGTTTATACTTATAATGGTAATGTGACAATTGAAAACTCTCGATTTGATCACAACACAGCACTTGGTGGTGGTGGAGTTTTTGTTGATTCTAAGAATGGTAGTGTAATAATTGAAAATTCTCAATTTGAAAATAATAACGCACTTGGTGGTGGTGGAGTTTTTGTTGATTCTAAGAATGGTAGTGTAATAATTGAAAATTCTCAATTTGAAAATAATGTAGTAGATGATGGTGGTGGAGTTTTTGTTGATTCTAAGAATGGTAGTGTAATAATTAAAAATTCTCAATTTGAAAATAATAACGCATGTAATGGTGGTGGAGTTTCCGTTGATTCTGAGAATGGTAGTGTAATAATTAAAAATTCTCAATTTGAAAATAATGTAGCAGATTATGGTGGTGGAGTTTCCGTTGATTCTGAGAATGGTAGTGTAACAATTGAAAATAACTCGTTCTATTCAAATAACGCAACTTCAAAAGGAGGAGCTGTTCGGATATACGTAGATGGCAACCTAAACCTTTACAACAACATATTTTGGAGCAACGGGATTTCTGACGGAGGTGAGGGCGGAGATGTGTATGTAAGAGGTGGTTCATTGAATATCTATAATAATGATTTTAGCTGTAATGACTTTTCAGGGAACGGTACGTGTTTGAAGTTGAACGATTACTCAAGCTATAACCAAGGTAGCAATATGTCAGTAGATCCTCTTTTCGTTGATCCTGACAACGGAGATCTTCACTTAAAACCCCCTTCTCCTTGTATAGATGCAGGAAACAATACTGCACCGGGACTTCCTCTTCTTAAAAAGGATATGGACGGGGAAAGTAGAATAATGGATGGAAACGGAGATGGAGTCCCAACAGTTGATATAGGAGCAGATGAATTCAATCCTGCTCCTAAAATTGATAACTTTGCAGCGGCTCCAACGCAAGGGGTAGTTCCTCTTGAAGTGGTGTTTAGCTTTAAAGCTCACGATCCGAACGGAGAAACAGTGACTTGTACGCTTAGCTTCGGAGACGGAAATACTTATACCTATACCGGAGAGGAAGGAAATGTTACTCACGTTTATGAAGACCCAGGGGTATATAATGCAACGCTGATAGCAGAAGATTCCTCCGGAAATAAAGTTCAAAGTAATACTGTCCAAATAGCCGTGGGACAAGAAGAGTATCAGCGGACTTCTAAAGGAGAAATTAAACTGGTAACGCGCTACTCAGAAGTAGAAAATTTTGAAGTAGCAGAACCTGAATGTGAGATTCCCGAGGGTCTGCAGGCTGTATATGGACAGATGAGCTTTACCTTGAACCTGCCTGAAGGAGCAGATGTAGAGGAAGTAGCTCTGGTACTTCCTGAAAGTGTTGAAAGGTTTAATGTCTTCAAATGTGTAGATGGGAAACTGAAAGACGTAACGGAAGAAGTTAAGAAAGATAAAAATAAAATAGCCTTTACCATACAGGACAACGGACAGTTTGACGAAGACGAACGGGAAGGAGTAATAAAAGACCCCGTAATAATAGCCGAAGAAATTCAGGGATCAAGCTCAAGTAGTAACCACGTGGGCTGTTCCTTATCTGAGGTTTCGGCAAGAACGGGACTATTCAACCTTTTACTGATGCTTTCAGGATTTGTCGGGATAGCGGTTAGAAGAAGAAAATAGAATCTGAATACGGGCGGGGAAACCCGCCCGTAGAATTTTGTTAAACAGTTATCTCCTCTCCAACCTTCTGAAGTTGGGGAAACAGGGAAAAGAGTTCTTCCTTTGACTTAAAAGGCCTTTTCAGGACGATTTCGGAGGCAAGGTTTTTTGAAACTCCGGGTAGGTAGCTCAGTAACTTATAAGATACGGTGTTTATGTTAATCGGAACCGGAATGCCGATGACCGATCTTTCCCTGTGACCCACTACAACAACGTTAACTGTTCTAAACAGTTCAAGCCTTTCCGGTATCCTGACGAGAATCGGGTAGCTTCCCAGCTCCCTTCCCAATGTGTGAGCCCCGTCATAGGCTTCAAGCAGGACGTTCTTTATTACCGTTCCTACCGGAAAAACCTTTTTCATCATGGGTAAGTCAAAGTTCTCCCTTACCCACTCCTTGAATTTTTCAAATTCCCTTCTGTGCTTTGTTTTCGCCCTTTTTACCATTTCCGCTATCGGAGTTCCTTCAAATACCATTACCTGTCTTATGTTTACCCTTCTAACGAGCAGTTCCTCTTCGAGGATGGATTCCAGGAACTTCCTGTTTTCCTCAAATGTCCTTTTCGTTTCTCCGGGGAGGCCGACCAGAAAGTTTATGCCGGGCAGTAGCTTGTAAAGCCCTCTCTCTCTTTCCCTGAAAGCCCCGACTTCGTTTACTATTCTTATCGCTTTTTTTATTCCTTCCGGGTCAACCTTCAGGAAGTTCTTCTCTATCACTTCTCTGTCGGCCGATTCAAGGCCGAAGGGAGCCACGTCTCCCTCTGTATCGTAGCGTGCTATGCACTCTAAGGCCTTTCTGGACTCCTCGGGATGGGCGGATATAGTCCCCGCATTGACGTTGTCTATGTGTAGCGTCTTAATGTTCCCTGTATTTCTGACTTCCCTGAAAAGCCTGCAGATTACTTCTGAGTTGGGGATCGGGAATTCCCCGTCTCCTTTAATGGCTTTGTAGCCGAGGATGTTCGGCTGCCTGCCTATCCTGAAGTGCTTTACGCCGGCTTCGTGCAGCGCTTTTATCTCTTTAACTATGCCTTCAACGCTCCTTTCATCCGGAGAGCCGTAAAAGGCTTCCGTGCAGTAAGAGCAGTGGTGCTTCCTTTCACAACCCCTGAAAGTCTCTATTTCACAGATTACGTGGGGAAAGTAAAAGTGTTCCTTGACTATGAATGCCCCGAGGGGGGCAAATAGGTCAACGTGCTTTGCCGTTCTTTTGAGGTTGAACGTTCCTGTTGGCAGTTCCCTCCCCTCGACCAGGTACTTCCCCACGTAGTAAGCGGCAAGCTCCACGTCACCCCTGCATATAAGGTCAAACTCGCCGAGCGGTAAGGATTTGGCCTTCGTTCCCCCTTTAAGCGTGAATCCGAACTTTATCGGTCCTCCCACTACTTTGTAGCCTTTGAGCCTTCCGACCCGCTCTATCTCCTTTTCTGTTATCGGAGATCCCCCTAAGTACCTTCCGGGTACGGTCATTCCTGTTATGAGGAATAGAACGTCGGCTTCCTTTAAGAGTTCCTCCTTTTCGGGGTGCTTTCTGAGGTCGTCGATGGCAACGTAGCTTACGCTCTCCTCCGGAAGGCCGGCTGCAACTAACGCGCCGGCAACGTACCTTACGTAAGTTGATATGTAGGGCGGTACGCCGAGGCAGGTCGGTTCATCGACGTAGCCGTCAAGGATTACGACCCTCATTTTTCCTTTCCGCCGAGGAGGAAGTTGAAGATTACGGGGGCTAAAGTTCCCGTAACTATTGCCAGTAATATTAAGACTCCCTCAACTTCGTGGTCAATTACCTTCAGTTTCCTGCCCAGCTCGGCCGTTACTATGACGAGAGTAAGGGGAGCGGACAGAATAATACCTGCACCGACCGCTTCCTTTGTGCTGAAACCTTCCAGTCTGAGGAGGGAGGAAGGGATTACCTTTACGCAGAAGCTCAGGACTGTTAACATCAGTAGAAGCCTGAGCATTTCGGGATTTAAGTGGGGCATCTGGAAGTTTATTCCAACGTATATAAAAAATATTGGAATAAGGAAGCCGAAGCTGACTCCGGATAGCTTCTCCTCTATTCCTTCGGTTTCTTCAAAAACGGTTGCGAATATCATTCCGGATATGAAGGCTCCGATTATCGGTTCAATACCGACAAAAGAAGCTGCTACCGACAGCATAAACATTACGGCCAGACTGATTCTTACTCCGATTTCTGACGGACTTTTTTCAAAGAAGAACTTGAACCTGTTGGGATACCACCAGACAAAGCTTCTCAGGAAAATCAGGACAATCCTTGCAACTATTAGGTAGAGGAGAAGCTTTAAAACGCCTATCCAGAAGAGAGTAGAGAACTGAAACTTTATGTAGAGGGTATAGAAAGTAAGTACAGCAATGCTTAGGACTTCTCCTATTATTCCGACAAGGAAGACGGTTTTTCTGTACCTGCTCTGGAGGAGCCTCTTTTCCCTTAGTACAGAGACAACGATTCCTACTGATATCGCTCCGACGGCTACAGAAACTAAAGGATGTAAGTTAAGTTTTTTCCCGGCATAGAAGGAGAGGATGAAGACCAGTACGGGAATCAGGGTATATATGAACTTGCTTTTAGCGGGTAATTTAAGGATTTCTTTGAACTTTACCTCGAGTCCTGCTATGAACATCAGGAGGAGAAATCCGAAGCTTGCCAGGAAGTCGAGCCACTGTGAGGGCTTTATGAGCTGGAGAACTGAGCTTCCCAGGAGTATTCCGTAAAGTACTTCTCCCACGGCAACGGGCACCTTCAACAGCCTGCTGAAGAAGGGAACGAATAGTATTCCCAGTGAGATGAGAATTATTGAGAGTAGAGAGTTCTCCATCACTCACCTACACAGATAAGTATTGAAGAGCATTTAGATCTGTGCAGCATATGGTAGGGAGGGTAAGGGTTAAACCAGTTTGTTTTCCTGCCCTTCCTCGCTCCGATTACCGATAGGTTGTGCTTTTCACTTTCCCGTGCAAATTCCTTGACGGGATTTCCCATTCTTACCTTGAACTCTATGGGCACTTTGTACATGTTGCTGAACTTTATCACCCTTTCCCTTAGCGATTCTATTTTGGCATCGTTTTCGCCGGAACTAACGTAAAGAGCTGTGATCTTGGCTTTCCATACTATTGCAAGCTCAATTCCCACTTCCAGTGCCCTAAAGCTGCTAAAGGAGCCCGAAACGGGAACAAGTATTGATTCGACGGGAGTTGTTCCCCTTGCTACAACGACGGGAGAGAGGGTTTCTTCGGCTACAAGTACGGGTAGGGTTTTTATTCCCAGGTAGAGGGGCAGTTCCCTGTACTTATCGGGCATAACTATAAGGCCGAAGCTTTCGTCTTTTACCAGTTCAAAGAACTCCTTTTCACACAGCTTTAACTCCTTTACTTTGTTGAGTTTCCCCTCAAGGGGTGAAAGGAGCGTTTTATCGAGCTTAAAGCAGGTGTATATGGTTACTTTCTGAATTTTTGTATTATCCGAGAAGAAACGGGCGTCTTTTAGGGCTTCCTTTCGAAGCTCGGGTAAGAATAAGACCTCTTCTATTCCGAACTGAAGGGGAAACTGAGGTTCTCCGGACCTTAAGAGGCCTGCTATGTACTTGAGGATTTTGGGGTCTCCGACAATTAAAACCCTGTCTCCCGGTTTTACTACGGTTTTCGGTCTCGGGATTATGAGCCTGTCTCCCCGGAAGATGGCAACTATTTTCCACCTTCTGGAAGAGAATTTCCCCACAGGGTAGCCGGCTATTATGGAGGTAGGAAGTACAGAAACTTCGATGATCTCTCCCTGTCCCAGACCTATGTTGGAAGGAGTCACAATTCCCGACTCGATCTGCCTTTCAAGTATTGATGCAGTTGCTGTAGCTTTGTTTATGTAGTTGATGCCCTCTCCCTCGTAGAGGGGGTCGTGCTCTATGCTGTTTGATATCGCGTAGATTGAGGGTACGTTAAACTCCTTAGCCAATCGGCAGGCCTCGAGATTGGCTTCATCATCACCGGTGCAGGCGGCAAAGGCCGTTGCTTCTTCTATTCCCGCCTTCTTCAGGAGCAGCTTACTCGTTCCGTCTCCCTGAAGGAGTACGATTCTGTTTAAGGATTCCGAATCGAGGAGTTCTACGACTTTACGGAGCTTGTCCGCGTCCTGGTCTATTACAACGAGCCTCCAGTTTTTCTGGAGTCTCTTGATTAGCTCCCTGCCTACTTCTCCGGCACCGATGAGAATCAGCTTCATTTCGTCTTCTCCGCCTGTTTTCCTGGGAATTTAAAGCGTAGCAAGGATTAGTCAAATTAATAATAATAGTTATCAATAAGGATAGGAAGTGTATTGACACGGCGTGATTTTGGTAATAAGATTAAACTAAACCGGGAAGGAGGCGACTATGGTTCCGATTTTAACCATAAATGACGTAAAGCTCTCAATTGACGGAAAGCCGATTTTAAAAGGTGTAAACCTCATAGTTAATGAAGGGGAAATCCACGCAATTCTCGGGCCGAACGGTGCCGGTAAGTCAACCCTTGCAGCCCTTCTCATGGGAATAAACGACCTAAAGTCCCCTGACGAGGGTGAGCTGATATTTCGTGATAAGTTGCTCAACGGCCTTTCAATATATGAAAGGGCAAAGCTCGGACTTACGCTTGCCTGGCAGGAACCTGCAAGGTTTGAGGGAATTACCGTTGAGGAATACTTGAGGCTTTCCGGCAGGAACAATCCCGACCTTAACGTTGAGGAGTGCCTCACACTGGTCGGTCTTGACTGTAGCTACCTGTTCAGGTTCGTTGACGACACCCTTTCCGGAGGGGAAAGGAAGAGGGTTGAACTTGCGTCGATACTTGCCATGAGACCCAAGCTTGCGATTCTTGATGAGCCGGATTCCGGGATTGACTTTGCCTCAATGGAAGACATAGCGAACATGATAAGGACGATGAGGGACAGGGGAACTACCGTTCTCATGATAACCCACAGGGAAGAAATTGCAGAGATTGCCGACAGGGCAACTCTTATGTGTGACGGACAGGTAGTTCAGACGGGAAATCCGAAAGAGGTGGGAGAGAAATTTAAGAACTCCTGCGTCAGGTGTGAGGTGAGGAACCCCGAGCTTGTTGGAGGTGAGTGATGGCCGTTAGAAATCCCCTTGACTTAATAGCCGAAAGGTTCGTTCAAATAGGTTTGCCAGAAGAGCTTTTCAAGAAGAACAAGTTTAACCTTCTCGTTGACAGGAACAGGGTTGTTGTGAGATATCCCGCTCCCGGCGTTAGGTCTGAGGTCGTTGAGACTCCCACGGGTGTTAAGACAAAGGTCTACGTTGAGCCGGGAACAAAGCTTGAGGAACCCGTTACCCTTTGCTTCGGGGCTGCCGAGGCTACGGAAGTTCAGACGACTGAAGGGGAAATAGTTGTAGGAGAAGGAGCCGATGTTAAGTTCCGGGTTTACGGAGCCATGGCCGAAGGAATAAAGCTGAAGCATAAGAACAAGCTGAAGGTCAGGGTTGAGAGGAATGCCAGGTTTGAGTTTTTAGACCTTCACTACAACGGAGAAGAGACTTTCGTTGAGCTTGAGACGGAAACGGAAGCTTACGTCGGAGAGAACGCTTACTTCCGTTCGCTCTTTAAGCAGACCAAGGGAAGAGCCGGGAAGGTAAGGATTGTACTGAAAGCAGAAGTTGGTAGGAAAGGCGTTGCCGTTTTCGAGACCAAGATGATAGGGAAGAAGGACGATGAGATATACGTTGAGGACGTTATTCACCTTAACGGTGAGGAGGCAAGGGGCATTTCAAAGAGCCGTATTATCGCCGTTGATAAGACAAAAGCTACTTTCGTGGGAGAAACCTACGGAAACGCCCCCAAGTGCCGGGGTCATATTGACTGTTCAGAGGTGATAAGGGGAAAAGAGGTTACCGTTAAAGCCGTTCCCGTTGTTGTTGTTAACGATGAGACTGCAAAGGTTACGCACGAGGCTGCAATCGGCAGCATAGACAAGAAACAGCTTGAGACCCTCATGGCGAGAGGTCTTACCGAGGACGAGGCCGTTGACGTAATTGTTCAGGGAATGCTCAGATAAAACCATTTTATAGGAGGGAACATGAAAGTTCACGGACCGGAGCCGGAAGGCAAGAGGAAACACACTCCCGTTATTGAAGCACCTGCGAAAGTAAAGAAGGGAGAGTGGTTTGAGGTCAGGGTTGTTGTCGGTAAGGACATTCCTCACCCGAACACCAGGGAGCACTGGATTGAGCACATCTCCCTTTGGGCCGGGGACTTCCTTGCCGGAAGGGCTGATTTAGAGCCTGAGAGGGCTGCTTCGGAGGTGGTATTCAAGATAAAGCTTGAAGAAACGACCACGCTGACGGCCCACGCCTACTGCAACCTCCACGGCCTTTGGCACAGTGAGGAAGTTACAGTAGAAGTTGAAGAGTAACTTTCAGCGCCCTTCGGGGCGCTTACTTTTTCCTCACCATCCTTTCAACGTACTTTCCGATAATGTCAAACTCTAAGTTGACCCTGTCTCCGGCCTTTTTAAACTGAAGGTTTGTTGCCCTGTAAGTATGGGGAATAACGGCAACCGAAAACTCGTTAGTTGACAGCGATGCCACGGTAAGGCTTATCCCGTCTATTCCGACGGAGCCCTTTTCCACCAGGAGGTGGGAATAGCCAGGAGGTATTTTGAACTTGAAGATAAAGCCTTCCCCTTCTCTTTTTACTGCTGTTATTTTTGTTATCGTGTCAACGTGACCCTGGAGTATATGGCCTCCGAGCCTGTCGGACAGCTTTAATGCCCTTTCCAGGTTAACTGCTTCTCCGGGCTTTATCAAGTCAAGGGTGCTTCTCCTGAGCGTTTCCTGAGATATGTCAAAGGAGAGGCTGGTGCTTCCTATTTCAACGACGGTCAGACAGACCCCGTTTACCGCTATGCTGTCTCCCGGTTCAGTTTCTTCTATTACCTTCTGACAGCTTACGGTTAGCCTTGCTCCCTTTGATTTCCTTCTGATTTCGATAACCTTTCCTAGTTCTTCTACCAGTCCCGTGAACATCCTTACACCTTGGGTTAAAATTCTGCCTAATTATAGCCGGGAGGCGGTTAGTTGAGGATTGCTACTATCGATGTCGGAACCAACTCGACCAGGCTCCTTGTTGCTGATGTGGTAAACGAGGAAGTTAAACAGCTTTTTAAAACGGGAAGAGTTACAAGGCTCGGCAGGGGCGTTAAGCGTTCCGGTAGGCTTTCCAGGGAAGGTATTGAGGAGACTTTGAAGGCCTTGAGGGAATTTAAGGATCTGCTCGAAAATTATTCTCCTGATAGGGTCGTTGTTGTTACAACCGAGGCTGCAAGGCTTGCCGAAAATTCCGAAGAATTCCTGTCAAGAGTAAGGGAGCTTGGGTTTGAAATAGAACTCCTTCCGGAAAGGGAAGAGGCGGAACTGGTCTTTCGGGCAAACCTGCTTCACTTTAAACCTTCCGGGAAGGCGATGACGATTGATCTCGGTGGTGGCAGCACGGAGATAGTTTTCGGTGATGTTAATGGGATTGAGCTTCTAAGAAGCCTGAAGTTCGGGGTGGTTTTCCTATACGAGTCTTTTCTTAAGTCGGATCCTCCCGAAAGGGGAGAGCTTCTTTCCATGGAATCCTTTATAGAAAAAGAACTCAAACCTATAAGAGAAAGCATAGGAAATGTCGGATTTGAAGTTTACGCGGTCGGCGGGACGATTACTTCGGTTGTCGCGATGGAAGAGAAAATGAAAGTTTACAGGCCTGAGATTGTTCACGGTTATACCGTTACAAGGGAGATGGTGGAAAAGTGGTATTCCCGCCTTTCTTCAATCCCTTCCTCCGAAAGGAAAAAGGTGGTGGGGCTTGAGGAAGGAAGGGTTGACGTTATAGTTCCCGGGCTTGCCTTTTTTAAAGTCTTTTGCAGGCTTTTCGGGGTTGAACGTTTGACTGTCAGCGAACTGGGATTACTTTACGGATTGGTGTTAAGGGAGGTAAAGAAGTGAGAAGAAAAATCGCAGTAATAGGAACAGGTTACGTGGGGCTGGTTTCCGGAGCCTGCTTTGCCTACTTGGGGCATAAGGTTATAGGACTTGATATTGACGAGGAGAAGGTTGAAAGGCTGAAGAGGGGTGAAGTCCCCATCTACGAGCCGGGCCTTGACAGAATACTTGAAAGTGCTCTCAAATCCGGGAATATAGAGTTTACTACCGACTATGCCCATGCCGTAAAGAACTCGGACTTTATCTTTATAGCCGTCGGAACTCCGTCAAGGGAAGACGGTTCTGCAGATCTTTCCTACGTTGAAAGCGCTTACAGGAGCATAGCAGAGCATATAGGGGATGACGACTTTAAGGTAATAGTTAACAAGTCCACAGTTCCGGTGGGTACCGGGAGGTGGGCCAAGAAGTTTATAGCGGAGCTTCTTCGCCAGAAGGGAGTGAAGGAGCCTGAGAAAAGGTTTGAGGTTGTTTCGAATCCAGAATTCCTGAGAGAAGGAAAGGCGGTAGAGGACTTTATGAAGCCCGACAGGGTTGTTGTCGGGGCGGACGACAGGGAGATAGCCGGTCTCGTGGCTTCCCTTTACGAAAAGCTCCAGCCCGCAATGCTCATAACAGACCTTCCGACGGCCGAGATGATAAAGTACGCGTCAAACGCCTTCCTTGCCGCCAAGATATCCTTTATAAACGAGGTGGCGAACATCTGCGAAGAGCTTGGCGCCGACGTGACAGTTGTTGCCAGGGGGATGGGGCTGGACCACAGGATAAGCCCCCATTTCTTGAGGGCGGGCTGCGGTTTCGGCGGAAGTTGTTTCCCCAAGGATGTTAAAGCTCTCATACACACTGCCGAGAGTGTCGGCAAGGAGCCGGAACTTCTCAAGGCCGTTATAGACGTCAATGAAAGGCAGAAGTTGCGTCCGGTGGAGAAGCTCCTGAAACACCTGCCTGAACTTAAGGGCAAAACCGTTGCAGTTTGGGGGCTTGCCTTTAAGCCGGATACTGATGATATGAGGGAAGCTCCTTCGATCCCGATAATCAGGGAGCTTTTAAAGAGGGGAGCTTCGGTAAAGGCTTACGATCCCGTGGCTGTTGATAATGCCAGACGAATTTTCAGAAAGGAGCTGGAGGAATTTGGCGATAGGTTGAAGTTTGTGCCGGACAAGTACTCGGCTTTGGAAGGAGCCGATGCCCTGATTCTCGTTACCGAGTGGGAAGAGTTCAGGGAAATTGATTTTGATAAACTTACCGGAAAGGTCGTAGTTGACGGCAGGAACCTCTGGGAACCTTCTGTTCTCAGGAAGTTCTGCACTTACGAATCTATCGGGAGACCTTAAATGAACATTACGAGTAAAAGAGAATCGCTGAAAAGGTTTTACTCACCTTTCGGGTGGGTTCTGGCAAAGGCCAACATTTCTCCGAACGTGATAACGCTTGCGGCGGTGATTTTCGGGACTGCCGCTGCCGTTTTGTACTATGCCGGCCATCCTGTTATCGGTGCGTTCATCCTCTTTGTTTCGGGAGTTCTCGACCTTTGCGACGGCTACGTTGCAGTAAACAACAGGAAGGCAACAAAGTTCGGGGCCGTTTTTGACTGGATTGCCGATAAGTGGGTTGACGGCTTTGTCCTCGGAGCGGTTGCTCTTAAGTATGCAAACGAGTGGGTAGCTCTCCTTGCCGTTGTTTCGACGATGCTTCATACCTTCATAAAGCCTGTCGCTTACGCAGAGATAGGCTATGAAGAGAGAGAAACCGGGAAGATAAAGGATCCCCTTGAGAGTACCGGATTTTTCGGCAGGCCGGAGACCTTCGGAGTTCTCTTTCTGTCTTCGCTTGTCTATCCTTTTTACCACAAGGCACTGACCTACGGGATAGAGCTTATAGCTGTCATGTCCTTCCTCTCCCTCCTCCACAGGGTTTTCTACCTTTACAGGAGGTACGGGAAGGAGTACGAGGTGTGAGATGAAGAGACCTTACGTTCTGATCGTTTCTGAAGTGACGATCGACGGAAAGCTTACCCTGGCCAAGGGTGTTTCGAGTAAGGAGATTATGAAGCTTATGGATGAGGAGGCCAACCGTTACCTCCACCGGATAAGGGCTGAGTGTGACGGGATAATGGTCGGAGCCAATACGGTAAGGATAGATAATCCAAACCTGACAGTCAGGTACGTTGAGGGGGAGAATCCCGTAAGGGTTATTCCGACTTCTACCGGAGACATACCCCTTGACGCTAACGTGTTGAATACCGAGGTTGCTCCGACGGTTATTGCCGTTTCTGAAAAGGCTCCTCCCGACAGGATAAAGGCGATTGAGGAAAAGGGGGCGAAGGTTATAGTGGCCGGTAAGGAGAGGGTGGATTTTGTTCGGCTCCTTGAAAGGCTTTACGAGATGGGTATGAAAAAGCTCATGGTTGAGGGAGGGAGTAAGGTTAACTGGGAACTTATTAAAAACGACCTCGTTGATGAGATAAGACTCATTCACCTGCCTGTGGTCGTGGGCGGTGATGACGTTCCCTCTTTGACCAGCGGGGAGGGTTTCGGTAGTCTTGAAAAAGTCAAGCGTTTCAAAATTAAAAGGATTTTTCAGTGCGGTAATCAGGTAATTACGGAATATGAGAGGGAATAATGAAAAAATCTGTTTGGTTGGCTTACGATTTGGATATTATGTCAGGTGATTACGAAGGACTTTATCGTTTACTTGACGAACTTGATGCAAAAGAATGTGGAGAGTGTTTGGCATTTTTTAAGCTGGATGTTCCTTCGGAGGATAAGCTGGAGGAGATGTTAAAAGAACTTATAGTTAAGCATGTTAAAATTACGCCCAAAGATAGGTTTTATATCATTTTTTCAAGATACGAGAATGGAATTAAAAAGGTAAAAGGCAAGTTTTTAATAGGAAGCAGAAAGAAAAATCCTCCATGGAAAGGGTATGCAACTCAAGAAGCTCCAGTAGAAGAAGAAGCATGAGCAAAGTTGTCTTTGTTATTGATAGCTGGTTTTTGATGGCTATTTCGGGGATAGATAGAAATGACTACCCGAAAATGGCAAGTCATATATTAGAAGAAATTGATAGATTAGTGAAACTTAAGAAGGTTAGCTTTATTTACATTATATGGCCTGTTTATTATGAAACTTTTAATACAAAGCTCGTAAGAAATCCTGTAGCTTTAGAAAGAGTAAAAACATTTTTAAGGAAATACAAGCCACTTTTAAGGAATGGTGACGATGTACCTTTTAGAGAAAGTAGTTTGGGTGCTATTATTGGCAGTGAGAGAAGTGTTTTTAGTTTGGTAGATAAAATAATAAGTGAGTTTGTTTTAGACCTGGCTGAGAAGCATCCTCTTAAAAAGTTCATTTTAATAACTAATGATTATCCCTTCTATAAACTTGCCAGACAAAGGAACGTAGAAGTTTGGGTCGGAAGAGACTATGCTTAAATATTTGATTAAGCGCCTCTTCCAGATGATTCCCATCGTTGTGGGTATGACCTTTGTTTCCTTTGTGGTAATTAAGCTTGCTCCCGGCGACTTTTTTGCACAGCTTGAGATGAATCCTGCGGTTTCAAGGGAAACGGTTGAGGAGCTTAGGAAGCTCTACGGTCTTGATCAGAATCTTATTTTTCAGTATCTTAACTGGCTGAAGAATGCAATCGTTTTCAACCTCGGCTACTCTTTTGCTTACAACAAGCTGGTTACCGCTCTAATCGGAGAAAGGCTTCTTAATACTCTGGAGCTTACGGTTACCTCTTTTATCTTTTCGTGGCTTCTGGCAGTTCCCCTGGGTATAGTTGCCGCCGTTTACAGGGGAAAATTGCTTGACAGGCTTATAACGTTTTTTTCCCTTTTAGGTCTCTCCGTGCCCAACTTCTTCCTGGCTTTTATCTTTATGTACCTTGCTGCAAAGACCGGCTGGTTCCCGATAGGAGGAGTTGTTTCTCAGAATTACGACCAGCTTCCCTGGTACGGGAAGCTCCTGGACAGGCTCTGGCACATGGCAGTTCCCCTTGCGGTTCTTGTAATAGGAAGTATTGCCGGACTTTTAAGGCTTGTCAGGAGTACAGTTCTCGAGGAGCTTAACAAAGAATATGTAAAGCTTGCCGTTGCAAAGGGCCTTCCTTACAGGAGAGTTGTCCTCTTTCACGCCTTCAGGAATGCCCTTAATCCGTTCCTTACCTTAATTGGCTTTGACATTGCCGGCCTGCTTTCCGGTGCTGCCCTAATAGAGATTATTACGGCGTGGCCCGGTATGGGAAGGCTCATGTTTGAAGCTGTCATGTCTCAGGATCTATTTGTTGTTATGGGATCCCTCTACATCGGGGGTATTATGCTCGTCGTGGGTAACCTCATTGCCGACCTGCTGCTTGCCCTTAACGATCCGAGAATAAGGGAAAGAGAGGTGGAGGGGAAACTTGTTCGGTAAAGTGGAGGCCTTTCTTGAGGGACTTTACGTTAAAAATAGACCGGCTTTTTACTCCCTCTTTTTCCTCGTTTTCCTTTACGTAGTTGCCCTTTTCGCTGACTTTATAGCTCCCTATCCTTACGATGTTCAATTTCGCCATTATCCTTACCATCCGCCGACTCCCATTCACTTTTTTGATGAGAAAGGAAACTTTCACTTTCGTCCTTTCGTTTACGGGCACAGGCTGGTAGATCCCGTTGATAAAGAATATGCTGTTGACTACTCAAAGAAATACCCGGTTGAACTTTTCGTTAGGGGAGAACCCCACTACCTGCTGGGGTTCATAAGAACGGACATTCACCTTTTCGGCGTTTCGGGAGGGGGGCACATTTTCCTTATGGGAACGGATAGACTCGGAAGGGATATTTTCTCGAGGCTGGTTTACGGAACAAGAATTTCTTTGACAGTCGGACTGATCGGAGTTGTCATTTCTTTCTCAATAGGCCTCCTTGTAGGGGCGGTTTCCGGGTATTTTGGAGGAATTGTTGACACAGTTACGATGAGGCTTGTTGAGATACTCATGGCGTTCCCGGCTTTTTACCTGATGCTTGCTCTCAGGTCGATGTTCCCGGTTGATATGCCCAGCGTTCTGGTATTCCTCGTTATCGTTGCCATTCTTTCCCTTATAGGTTGGGCCGGGCTGTCGAGGGTCATCAGGGGAATGGTTCTTTCGATCAGGGAAAACGACTACGTTAAGGCGGCCAAAGTTCTCGGTGCTACTGACCTTTATGTGATTTTGAGGCACGTTATCCCTAACACCCTCTCTTACGTTATAATTGCTGCCACCTTGAGCGTTCCTGGATACATTCTCGGCGAATCGGCATTAAGCCTTATAGGGCTTGGAATTCAAGAGCCTTATCCTTCTTGGGGTAATATGCTTTCGGAAGCCACTAACGTTCACGTTCTATCGGCTTATCCTTGGGTTCTTTCCTCCGGTGCGGCGATTTCTGCAGTTATCGTCGCCTTTAACTTGCTCGGGGACGGTCTCAGGGATTACTTTGACGTGAAGCTGGAGAGGTAGTATGTTCTACTTACTTCTCTATCAGTGGCTCGGTATAGTTCTCTTTAAGTACATAACTTTCCGGGGCATTTACGCCGCCCTTACTGCACTTTTCGTCGGTTTTGCCCTCTATCCCTTTTTTGAGAAAAAATTGAAGGATTTGCAGTTCAGGCAGGCTGTAAAGGATTACCTGCCCGAAAGGCATAAGCGAAAGCGTGTTCCGACTATGGGAGGGCTTCTCATAATAACGGCCCTTCTGCTGGCTGTTATTTTTTGGAACAACCTGTTAAATCCCTTTGTGTGGGTTGCGATCTTTGTTGTCGTCGGTTTCGGTGTTGTCGGTTTTATCGATGACTATATAAAAGCGAAGATGAAGAATCCCGAAGGACTTTCAGAGGATAAAAAATTCCTCTTTCAGCTTCTTTTGGCTTCTGCTGTTGCCATATTCCTCTACTTTTCGGGTTTTTCAACTGTTCTCTACTTTCCGGTTTTCAAGAACCTCCAGATTGACCTCGGCTGGTTTTTTATTCCCTGGGCTGTCTTCGTGATCGTCGGTTCCTCAAATGCCGTTAACCTAACGGATGGCCTTGACGGCCTTGCCATAGGTCCCGTGATAACTACCAGTGCTGTCCTTATGGTCTTTTCATACGTTGTCGGCAATTACAGGCTGGCCAGCTACCTGCACCTTCCCTATATCCCCGGAGTGGGGGAGCTTTCAATTATCTGTGCTGCCGTAATAGGGGCTTCCCTGGCTTTTCTCTGGTTTAACTCCTACCCGGCTGAAGTCTTTATGGGAGACGTTGGTTCACTGTCGCTTGGAGCGCTTTTGGGGACTGTTGCTGTTCTTTCAAAGCAGGAATTTATTTTGGCAATAGCCGGAGGTATCTTTGTTCTTGAAACTGTTTCGGTTATTGTTCAGCGATTTTACTTTAAGTATACAAAGAAACGCTACGGTGAGGGAAGAAGAATCTTTAAAATGGCTCCTCTTCACCACCACTTTGAGAAGAAAGGTTGGGAAGAACCCAAAATAACGGTCAGGTTCTGGATTATTTCGATAATTCTTTCCCTTGTTGCTCTCAGTATGCTGAAAATCCGGTAGTCAGTCGATCTTAATTCCGGCTGCTTTGAGTATTTCCAGGACTTTTGTATCCTTGAGTCGGCAGGGGGACTTTACGTTAAATTTATCAATTTTCTCTATGATTCCCATTTCTCTCAGTATTGTTGCGTGCTGTGAAAGGAGGGGTTGGGGAACTCCTAGAATTTCCCTTATCTCTTTTGGCTTTTTGGGTCCTTCGGCCAGGGCTACGATTATTCCTATTCTTATTGGGTTGGAGAGAGTTTCGAAAAGTTTTGCATATTCGCTATACTTTTCGTACTTTTTCTTACACGATTTATCCATTATGCCTCAGCCTCCCCGCTGTATAGGTAAATTTTAACATAATCTTAATTAATGGAGTTAAGGAATGTTGAAGAGACTTAGGGAGGATATAAAGACGGTATTTGAAAGGGATCCTGCGGCAAGGAGCGTTCTTGAGGTTCTGCTCTGCTATCCGGGACTTCATGCCATCTGGCTGCACAGGATTGCCCACTGGCTGTGGAACCACAGGATGAAACTGCTTGCAAGGGCTGTTTCCCACTTCAGCCGCTGGCTTACCGGAATAGAAATACACCCCGGGGCTAAGATAGGCCGCAGGTTTTTTATAGACCACGGTATGGGCGTTGTTATCGGTGAGACTGCCGAGATAGGCAACGACGTAACGATCTATCACCAGGTTACTTTGGGCGGAACGAGCACGAAGAAGGGAAAGAGACACCCGACAATCGGGAACAACGTTGTAATAGGGGCCGGAGCGAAGATTCTCGGCCCGGTAAAGGTGGGAGATAACTGTAAAATCGGGGCTAACTCCGTAGTCGTTAAGGACGTTCCTCCAAATTCCACTGTTGTGGGGATACCGGGAAAAGTGGTAAAGAGGGACGGGATAAAGCCGACAAAGGTTGACCTTGAACACGGGAAACTCCCAGACCCTGTTATGGAAACGATGAAGCAGATGCTTAACATAATTCACGACCTTGAGCTTGAGGTAAAGTTGCTGAAAAAGGAACTGAAAAAATGATTCGTATGTTCCTCTTCCTTTTAGCTTTTTTCTCTTTTTCCTTTGCTTCTCCTCCTCCCGACGGGGAGAGCGTTTATACGATTCAGGTTGCTTCACTGAAAAAGAAAGAAGACGCTCTGAAGTTTGTTAGAAAACTCGGAAGTTTACCCCACCTCAGAATAAGTTTCAGGAACGGCAGGTACAAAGTAAGGATCGGTTTCTTTAAGTCCTACCAGGAAGCCGAGGAGTTTGCCAGGAAGCATGGTTTTTCAAGACTTTTCAGGGATTACTATATAACGAGGATTAATTTTTCATCTCAAGGTGTTGAGTTTATCTATCCCGAAAGGGGGGAAAGTCCGGAAAAGGAAACTGTCGGAAATTCGACAGAAAACGGCAGTTCCGGAGAGTATAAAGCCGAAGAGCTTATTTCTGCCGTTTCCGATAACGGTTTGGAAGAAGAGCCTTCAGTTTCCGAAGAGGAAGGGAATGAGACCGGAGAGGTTGAGGTAAATACTACTTCTGATTTTAACGCTGTTTTTCCGACAGAAATTGAAGAAGAACCGAAAGGAGTATCGGCAGAAAACAGAACTTCCGAAAATGTAACAGTAACAGCTCCAACAGCTCCTCCGGAGGAAAAAGGAGAAAATTACAAAATTTTCCTTTCTTTACCGATTTTAATTCTACCGTTAATTATCGCTTTGATTTTGAAGAGGCGTTCTGGCGGTTATGCTGAAGGAAAGGGAATAGAAGAATTAGTCGCCGAACTGGTTTCAAAGGGGGATTTTGAGAAGGTCGTTGAGGTTGCACTTCCCTACGTTGAGAAGAATCCGGAGGATACTTTCGTGAGAAAAGCCCTTGCTGAGAGCTATGAAGAGCTGGGGCGTTTTGCCGAAGCTGCCGGGATTTACTCGGAGATGGCCGAAATTCTGAGAGGGAAGGGACTTGACGTCCTTGCAGGAGAGTTTGAAAAGAGGGCAGAAGACCTGCTCGTGAAGGAGTTTAGGAAAAAGGGGGGATAACCCCCCGATTACTTCAGCTCTTTCTTCTGCTGTTTCAGGAAGGGCATCATCTCCCTGAGCTTCTTCCCGACCTTCTCTATCGGGTGTTCCGCTTCCGTTCTCCTGTGGGCGTTGAGAACCGGGTAGTTGGCCTGTGCTTCAAGGACAAACTCCCTGGCAAACTCTCCGGTCTGGATCTCCTTGAGTATCTTCTTCATGTTTTCCTTAACCCTTTCGTCGATGACCCTTGGTCCCCTCGTGTAATCTCCGTACTCGGCGGTATCGGAGATGGAGTATCTCATTCCGGCAAGACCGTGCTGGTACATGAGGTCAACGATGAGCTTGAGCTCGTGGAGACACTCGAAGTAGGCGACTTCCGGCTGGTAACCTGCTTCCACCAGTGTTTCGAAACCGGCCTTGACGAGGGCTGAGGCTCCTCCGCAGAGGACTGCCTGCTCTCCGAAGAGGTCGGTTTCCGTCTCTTCCTTAAAGGTGGTTTCGATAACTCCTGCCCTTGTCGCTCCTATGCCTTTTGCGTAGGCAAGTGCTATGTCCTTTGCCTTTCCCGTTGCGTCCTGGTGAACAGCAACAAGTGCAGGAACGCCGGCTCCCTCAAGGTAAGTCCACCTGACCAGGTGTCCGGGACCTTTGGGAGCTACCATAAAGACGTCAACGTCTTCTGGGGGAACTATCTGGTTGAAGTGGATGTTAAAGCCGTGGGCAAAGGCCAGCGCCATCCCCGGTTCCAGATTGGGAGCAACTGCTTCTTCGTATACCTTCTTCTGAACTGGGTCGGGAAGAAGGAACATTACGACGTCGGCCCTTTTGGTTGCCTCGTCGGGGGGGAGGACTTCAAACCCATCGGACTTTGCCTTTTCGGCAGACCTTCCGGGCCTCAGCCCGATTATTACGTTTATCCCGCTGTCCCTGAGGTTGAGGGCGTGAGCGTGTCCCTGACTTCCGTATCCGAGGATCGCAACGGTTTTGTCCTTTAAGTACTCCAGGCTTGCATCCTCGTCGTAGTAGATCTTGGCCATTCTATCCTCCCGTGATATTTAGTGTTTGCTTTCCTCTCCGAAAGTTTCTCCCTGAAGGGCCCTTACCATTGCAACCCTTCCTGTCCTTGCCATTTCCCTTATGCCCAGGGGTTTTATAAGCTCCAAGAAGGCGTCCACCTGCTCTTCATCTCCGGTAAGCTCTACCGTGTAGGTGTCGTGGGAGACGTCAACTATCTGGGCGCCGAATATATCGACGAGCCTCTTAACTTCGTCTTTCTTTTCCGGCGTTTCTACGTTAACACGGACGATGAGAAGTTCCCTGTCGAGCTTTTTCTTGTCGGTCAAGTCCCTTACCTTGAAGACGTCTATCAGCCTCCTGAGTTGTTTAACTATCTGCTCTATCGTGTGTTCGTCACCTTTTGCCACCATCGTTATCCGGGATATCGTTGGGTCTTCCGTGTGACCCACGTTGAGGCTTTCTATGTTGTAGCCCCTGGCCGAGAAAAGCTCTATTATTCTCGCCAAGGCTCCCGGCTGGTTCTCAACCAGAACGCTTATTATGTGTTTCCTGTAGTGTCCGTCCATGTTTACCTCTAAACAGCTTTCTTCTTTGCCTTTTCCTTACCGTAGGATGGAAGTATCATTTCGTTCAGAGCACCTCCCGGCGGAACCATCGGAAAGACATCTTCTTCTCTGTCAACAATAAAGTCGATCACGACAGGCCTGTCATTTATCGCCATGGCTTCTTTTAGGACTTTTTCAACTTCAGCCGGCCTTTCTGCCCTGAGCCCGACTCCTCCCATGGCTTCGACGAGCTTTACGAAGTCGGGCTGAACGTCAAGGTGAACCTGTGAGTAGTTCTTATCGTAGAAGATTCCCTGCCACTGCCTTACCATTCCGAGGAAATTGTTGTTGATTATTGCGACCTTTATGGGGATGTTGTGATGGACTGCCGTTACGATTTCCTGCATGTTCATCTGGAAGGATCCGTCTCCCGAGATGCAGAAGACGGTTTTGTCCGGCCTTCCTACCTTTGCTCCTATTGCTGCCGGTACTCCGAACCCCATTGTCCCGAGTCCGCCGGATGTTACCAACTGCCTCGGGTAGCGGAACTTGTAGTACTGGGCTGTCCACATCTGGTGTTGGCCGACGTCCGTGGTTATTATCGCCTCCCCCTTTGTTACTTCCCATATCTTTTGGATGACGAACTGGGGCTTTATGACCCTGTCGCTGGGCTCGTACCAGAGGGGGTAGCGCTCTGCCCAGCTCTTTACTTTCATTATCCACTTCTGGCGAACGTTGTAGAATTCTCTGTTCTTCGCCACCTGCCTTTCTACTTCCGGCAGTAGCTCTTCCAGGACGAGCTTGGCGTCGCCCACAATCGGAATGTCGGCCGCCCGGTTTTTCCCTATTTCGGCGCTGTCTATGTCTATGTGGATTACTTTCGCGTTGGGAGCAAAATCCTTCAGTCTTCCCGTTACCCTGTCGTCAAACCTGGCCCCGACGGCTATCAGAAGGTCGGATTCCTGAACGGCCATGTTTGCGGCGTAGGTTCCGTGCATTCCGAGCATTCCGAGGAAGAAGGGGTGGTTTCCGGGAACAGCCGTAAGTCCCATGAGAGTGGCCGTCATGGGTATGTTTGCAACTTCGGCCAGCTTGACCACGAGGTCTGAAGCTCCCGAGGAGACGGTTCCCCCGCCGATGTAAAGGACAGGCCTCTCTGCCGAGGCGATTGCCTTTGCTGCCTTCTTTATCTGTCCGGGGTGCCCTTTGAGGACGGGCTTGTAGCTCCTTATCTGAACGGGGGTTTTATACTCCTCTTCAAAGAAGTCGGCTATTTCCCTCGTTACATCCTTGGGCAGGTCGACGAGGACTACTCCCGGCCTTCCCGTCCTGGCTATGTGAAAGGCTTTCTTTACGGTATCTGCAAGGTCTTTAACGTCCTTTACCAGGAAGTTGTGCTTTGTTATCGGCCTCGTTATTCCGACAGTATCGACTTCCTGAAAAGCATCGTTCCCTATCATAAAGGTGGGAACGTTTCCTGTAAAGGCGACTACTGGTACGGAATCTATCTGGGCTGTTGCCAGTCCCGTTACGAGGTTCGTCGCTCCCGGTCCGGAAGTTGCGAAACACACCCCTACTTTTCCAGTAACTCTTGCGTATCCGTCGGCGGCGTGGGCGGCTCCCTGTTCGTGCCTGGTCAGGTAGTGCTTTATGGGAGCGAAAGGAAGTCTGTCGTAGATGTCGAGGACAGCTCCTCCCGGGTATCCGAATATCTTCTCAACACCTTCCAGTTCCAGTGCCTTTAGGAGAATTTCAGCGCCGGAAAGCTTCATTACCTTCCTCCTGTTTCGTGTAATTGGGAATAATAGCACAAGGACTTTTTGCCGTTAAGTCATATTTTCCCGGTTGAGCAGGGCTTTCCGGAACGTATATTGATTGTGATTCCAAAGGGAGGTTGTCTTGAAAGTAACGGTTCACCCGTTCGTTGACCCGATGGATCTGTTCCTGAGTTTGGTGGAGAAAGGATATCCCGTTAAGCTCTTCCTCGATTCTGCTTCTGTTAACCCGAAAACGGGCAGGTACTCTTTCATCGCCGTCGGCTTTGAGGAGGAGCTTGTCCTGAGGGACAGGGAAGGGTGTTTCGACCTGCTCTCTCAGGCTCTCGATAGGTTCTCCGCTCGCTACGGCGTCGAGCTTCCCTACGGCCTTTTCGGTTACGTCTCTTATGACGCCAACCGGTTTATAGAGAGCGTTCCCTCCCCCCGGATTGATGACCTGGAGATGCCCGACCTCCACTTCATACTGCCCTTAAACCTCTTTATCTTCGACAACGTCGAGAAGCGGCTCTACCAGGTTTCGATCGAGAAGCCGCTGCCGACGGACATTGTTCCTTACAGGGAAAAGGGGTACAGGTCTGCTTTCCTCGGTTTCAACATGGATAGGGACTACTTCTACACTGCGGTAAGGAAGATTAAGGATTACATAGCTTCCGGGGATACGTTTCAGGTTAACTTCTCCCAGAGGCTGGACTTCTCGTTTGAGGGGAGCTTTGTTGACCTTTACAGGGAACTCAGGCGCATAAATCCTTCCCCCTTTTCCTTTTACTTTGAGCTCGGTGATTTCGTTGCCGTTTCCTGCTCTCCCGAAAGGCTCGTCAGGAGGAAAGGGAGTCTTGTCGAGACAAGGCCCATAGCCGGGACGAGGCGCAGGGGAAGGACTTTAGAGGAGGACAGGAGGCTTTCCGAAGAGCTGATTCTGTCGGAGAAGGAGAGGGCAGAACACGTTATGCTCGTTGACCTTGAGAGGAATGACCTGGGTAAAGTCTGTCGCTACGGGACTGTTGAGGTTGATGAGCTTATGGTGAGGGAATACTACTCCCACGTTGTTCACATTGTCTCCAACGTCAGGGGAGAGCTGAGGGAAGGAGTCGGTTCCGTTGACGTTCTGAAGGCGCTATTTCCCGGAGGGACGATAACCGGGGCGCCGAAGGTTAGGACGATGGAGATAATAGCCGAGCTTGAACCAACGTGGAGGGGGCTTTACACCGGTTCTGTCGGCTACTTCGGCTTTAACGGGGAGATGGACTTTAACATAGTCATAAGGACTCTCCTCTTTCGGGGAGGGAGGGGATTCCTCCAGGTGGGCGCCGGAATAGTCTGGGATTCCGTTCCCGAGAGGGAGTACGCGGAGACCCTTCACAAGGGAAGGGCCCTCCTTGAATCCCTCGGCGTAAAGCTGTAAAAAACTCTAAACTTCTGCTTCTTCTTCTTTTTCTTCTTTTTCCCTCTTGGTCGGCTCGAGCATCCTGGCGAGTTCCGCCACAGATGCGGTTTCGAGCTTCTC
>JAMORC010000040.1 GCA_027063785.1 Desulfurobacteriaceae bacterium | reverse complement strand
GGGGTTGTCTCACTATGTATGGTCTTTTGCTTCTGTCTTTTAGCCCTTCTATTCCGTATTTTTTGTATCTGTTGAACCATTTGTAGAAAGTAGTAGGGCTTATCCCGAAGTATCTGCAGGTTTTTCTGGCGTTCTTTGTTTTGTTGTAGTGTTCTACCCACTTGAGTCTTTTCCTGATTTGAGGGTCTTTGGTTAGGTCAAGGGCTTTCTTTATTTTTCTCCCTCTTTTCAGGGTTTCTTTGAATGCCGTATTTGTGCTTGATATATGGAGGGGTGTTCCTTTGAAGTTCTTTAATCTTTTCATCGGTGGACACCTCCTTTTTGTGGTGTTCAAATGTTATTGTAAGGTGTCCACCTTCTGTCTGAAGTTCAACAGATTCGCTCTTGTAATAAAATTGTGTTAAAATAAGTGCAGGCGGTAAGACAATGAAAAAGATCGAATACCTTAGAATTTCTGTAACCGATAGGTGTAATTTCCGCTGTCGGTACTGCATGCCCGAAGGTAACAAAGAGTTTATTCCACATCCCGAAATTCTCAGGTATGAAGAAATTATAGAAATCATAAAAGCCTTTACCGACTTCGGAGTAAAATCTGTAAGGTTAACGGGAGGGGAACCCTTAGTTAGAAAGGGCATAGAGGACTTAATCTCCATGATATCCGAAATTCCAGGAATAGAAGAAATATCACTGACCACAAACGGCTTTTTCCTTTCCGAAAAAGTTAACAGGTTGAAAAAAGCAGGTTTAAAAAGGGTAAACGTAAGTCTCGACACACTAAACCCAGAGAAATTCACTTACTTAACCAGAACAAATAGATCAGCCTTTTTTAGAGTACTCCAAGGAATAGAAAAAGCAAAAGAAGCAGGCCTTTATCCTGTCAAAGTTAATACTGTTTTAATAAAAGGATTTAACGACTCGGAAGTTGAGCATTTTGTAAAGTTCTCAGAGGAAATGGAAGTAGAAGTAAGGTTTATAGAGCTTATGCCTGTTGGAGGAAAGTTCTTTTCTGAAGAACATTTCATCCCTATCTCCGAAGTAAAGGCTATCATAGAGAAAAGTTTCGGAAAGCTGATTCCGAAGAAGGTTAAGAAGATGGGACCGGCAAAGAGCTTCTCCGTCACAGGAACAGGAGCAGTAATCGGCTTCATTCCTTCAATCAGCGAACACTTTTGCTCCGAGTGTAACCGGGTAAGACTCACTTCCGACGGAAAGCTGAGGCTTTGCTTAATGTCGGATAGGGAAATCGACTTAAAAGCTATTCTGAGAAGTAGAAGCTATACGTTCGAAGAGCTTAAAAACGAAATAGGAAAAGCACTGATAGCCAAGCTGGGAATTGACGGAATAGAAGCCCTCGAAAAGCTCGGCTGTCAGAGAAAGATGTTCACAATAGGGGGATAGCATGACTCTGGTAGAGCTTGACTTAACCGTAATAGCCGTCTGCTCAGTCCTTGTAACCCTGGGAGTTCTCACGCTTGTCTTCGTAAGCTACAGGCTCTTAAAGAAAATGGAAGAGAGTGTAGATACCGTAAATAACCAGCTAAGGCCTGCTGTAATCGAGCTTAAGAAAACAATTCTCTCCCTCACTGAGGCTTTTAAGATCGTTAATGATTTCGTTAACCTTACAAAACGCATAAGGCGGAAAAAGGATTAGATTTAACTTAAAACTTAAACAGGAGGTTAGAAATGAAAAAAGGTTCCCTTATGTTCATACTGGGTAGCCTCATTGGAGCAGGGGCAGCTTACGTTGCAACAACGAGAAAAGAGGAAATCCTCCAGAAAATCGAGGAGCTTCAGGAACAAGTAAAAGAAAGCGACCTCCCCGAAAGGGCAAGAACTCTCGTAAAGGAGATTTCCGAGTCCATAAAGAACCTCCTTCTTACAGGTGAAGAGACAATGAGTGAAGAGGAGAGGAAAAGCATTCTCGAGGAAGTAGAGTCTAAAATCCGGAAACTGGAAGAGGCAATTCAGAAATCCGAGTAATGCGGCTCTCTCTCCTGCTTAGAAAGGCCGGAATTGAATGGAAAGGAAGGGACGTAGAAGTTACCTCTGTAACCGAGGATTCGAGAAAGGTAGTTCCCGGTGCAGTTTTTTTTGCCTTTAAAGGGTTTTCAACAGACGGTAACTTTTTCGTAAATGAAGCCCTTAAGAAAGGAGCCGTAGCAGTAATTACGGACTCTACCGACACTTTTAAAAAACTATCGGGCAGAATTCCTGTTATTTTCAGCAGAGAGGCAAGGAAGATCCTTTCCAGAGCTTCGGCCGCTTTTTACGGAAACCCCGAAAAGGAATTAAAAGTTATAGGAATTACCGGAACAAACGGAAAAACAACCACAGCCTATCTCCTTTTTACCGTTCTTAACAGACTTTCGGTAAAGTGCGGAATCATAAGCACCGTCGAGTGGGGAACGAGAGATGAGCTTGCCCCGTCAAGCATGACAACTCCATCGCCCACGGAGCTTTTTAAAAAGCTCTCTCTTTTAAAGAAGAGAGGATGCGAGTTTACCGTTATGGAAGTCTCCTCCCACGGGCTTGAACTTGAAAGGGTAGAACCGATAGAGTTTCACGGAGCAGTTTTCACAAATCTTTCGAGGGATCACCTGGACTTCCACAGGGATATCTATTCTTACTTCCTGGCAAAAGAAAAACTCTTTTTCCGATCCTGCACATCCTCCATAAATGCAGATGATTCCTTCGGAAAAGTCCTTTTGGGCTTAAAAGGAATCTTTCCCGGAAGCCTTGTTTCCTACGGAAAGGAAGGAGATTTCAAGCTCATCTCCTTTTCAAAGGGCTTGCTCCGCTTTGAACTTAACGGAAAAACCTACAAGCTGCCAACAGACTTAAAGGGAGAGTTCAATGCCTACAACATTTTAGCCGCCCTATCACTCCTTGTTGCCATCGGTTTTGATATTGAAGAACTGCTTCCCCTATGGAGAAAAATAAGAGTTCCGGGAAGGCTTGAGGAAGCAGCTCCCGGCGTTTTTATTGACTATGCCCATACCCCCGACGCTCTCGAAAAAGTACTAAAAGCCTTGAGAAAAGAGTCTAAGGGAAGATTAATAACGGTATTCGGCTGTGGAGGGGATAGGGACAGAGGAAAGAGGCCTCAGATGGGAAAGATTGCAGAAGAATTCTCCGACGCCGTTGTAGTTACTTCGGATAACCCCAGGAGCGAACCTCCGGAGAGAATTGCCGAAGAAATTCTTTCCGGCATGAAAGAGGCTGAAAAGGCAGTAGTAATTTTGGACAGAGAAGAGGCAATAAAGCACGCCCTCAGAATCAAGAAAGAAGGAGACACAGTTCTTATCGCCGGCAAAGGCCACGAAACGTATCAGGAAATTAAGGGCGTTAAATACCACTTCAACGACAGGAAAGTTGTGGAGCAGTTTTATGGAAACCGATAAGCTCTTAAAAATCACCGGAGGAAAGCTGATAGGGAGTTTTAACCCTTTTTCCGGTTTTTCCTTTGATTCAAGGGAAATCAAAGGAGGAGAAATTTTCATTGCACTCAAGGGCAAGAGGGACGGACACGACTTTATCTCAGACGCTTTCGAGAAGGGAGCTTCAGGCGCCATCGCGTCAAGGGAAGCAAACCTTCCCTCCGGCAAGTTCTTAATCATCGTCAACGACACATTTGAAGCCTATCGGAAAATAGCCCGCTCAAAGAGGAACTTGTTCTCAGGAAACCTCGTTGCAGTTACAGGAAGCGTAGGGAAAACAACAACGAAAGAGCTTCTCCACCACCTCTTTTCCCCCCACCTTTCCGTTTACAGGAACCTTAAAAGCTACAACAACATGCTCGGAGTAGTCCACACCCTCGCAAACCTTCCCGAAAACACCAGCCTGTACGTCCAGGAAGTGGGAACAAACTCTTACGGAGAAGTTACTGAAATTGCCCAACTCCTGAAACCCGACATATCCGTAGTAACAGCAGTAGAGATAGCTCACACAGCGGGATTCTCTTCCCTCGATGAACTTGTAAGAGAAAAGCTCTCAATCACCGAGGGAGTTCAGGTTGCAGTAGTTCCGGAGAAGTTCCGCCATCTTTCCCGCGGAAAAGAGACTATCACTTTCGGCCCCGAAGGGGACGTTAAACTTCTGAACTTCAGCTTCAGTCATCGGGGAGCAGAATTTACAGTTTCACTCTTCGGAAAGGAAATCCTCCTCCGCACTAAAGTTCCGGGATATTCCGTAATAAATGCAACCCTGATCGCACTGGCCGTTTCCGAAGTTCTCGGAATAAACCTCAAAGACTTCAGCGAAAGGCTCCTGAGCTTCTCCCCTCCATCAATGAGATGCCAAGTCTACAACCTCAAGAATGGAGTACTGCTGATAGAAGACTGCTACAACGCTAATCCCGCGTCCATGAAAAATGCAGTTGACATTCTCGCCGTAAGTCCGGGAAAGAGAGTAGCAGTCCTGGGGGAAATGCTTGAACTGGGAAAACTTTCCAAAGAAGAACACGAAAAGCTCGGGAAGTATCTGGTAAAGAAAGGAATTAATGTGTTGATTTCTTACGGTAAGGAAATGGAAGCGACATACAAAAACTTCAAAGGAGAAAAGTTTTTCTTTACAGACCGGAAGGAATTTGTTAACTTTATTTGCGAATACGACTTTTCCGAAAGCTCCGTTCTTATTAAAGGTTCTCGGAGCAACAGGCTGGAAGAGGTAGCAAAAATAATAAAAACGAGGTACGGCACTTGAGAGTTGCAGTTATTTTCGGAGGTCCTTCTCCAGAAGCAGAAGTATCAAGGAAAAGTGCGGAGAGCGTAATCTCCGCCCTTAAGAGGCTCGGACACGAAGTCTTCCCCGTCGAACTTGACCGCAACCTTCCGAGAAAGATAGAGGAAATTAAACCGGATAAAGTATTCTTAGCCCTCCACGG
>JAMORC010000039.1 GCA_027063785.1 Desulfurobacteriaceae bacterium | reverse complement strand
TGAGCCGGGTAGTTCTGCTTCTGCAAGGATGCGGACAATCTGGTCGATGGTAAATCTCTTCTTCATCTCTGCCCCCTTGCGTTCAATTTTATGTGTTCAGAGTGTCCAAAATTTGGGGGGCATTCCACTAATCTTTAAGTCGAAGCGATCTATTTCTATTTATGATGATAATATTTCTTCGGGTGTTACACTGGAATCGAGTTCCGGTGTAGTTGATTACTTCAGTTCAGCAAAGCCCGAAACTATACCTGGGTATAAGTCCTTAAGTACCTAATTCAAGTGTATTAAAAGTAACTTTTGTGTTTGATAGGCCATTACCAAGTGGTATTCGTGTATTTAAAAATGGTATTGATATAACGGGCTCTGTTACTGTTATTGGAAACAGACTCTCTTTGTCTATTGAGGACAATGGGGAGTTTGATGAAGATGGAGCAGTTGGCGTGATATACGATCCCATAACGTTGGCTGAGAGAGATGTCAAAAGCGGCGGAGGTGGCGGTGTAGGCGGATGCCAGGTTTCGAGTTCAAAAGTATCAGGAGGTATTAGTAATATTCTTTTAATCGGTTTATCTATCCTGACAATTTTAATTTTACGAAGAGGGTCGAAAACGGAAAGAAAAGTAGCTTAAAACAGAAGTTCGGGTTTCCTTTTTGGAAGGAAACTTCTTTAGTAAAGTTTCCTTCTCATTAAGAAAGAGCTGAGGCAAAGAGCTCGGCAGTCCTCTCGTCGATGCTTGTGAAGTGTATTTCTTTCAAGCTGGTTTTAGGGTTCTCTTTTAAGTAGCGGAGGACTTCGTCGACGATAACCCTCACCCCTTCTTCCTTCGGGTAGCCGAAGATCCCCGTACTGATTGCCGGCAGGGCTATTGATTTCAGCTTCAGCTTGTCTGCCAGTTTCAGTGAAGACCTCACGGCGCTTCTCAGCTTCCGTTCTTCGTCTCCTTCTCCCCAAATCGGTCCGACGGCGTGGATAACGTACTTCGCTTTTAGCTTTCCGGCAGAGGTGTAAACCGCGCTTCCCGCCGGCACTCTCCCCCTTTCCGCTACTATCCTGTCGCTCTCTTCCTGAATGACCTTTCCTCCCCTTTTTACTATTGCGCCGGCAACTCCTCCGCCGTGTTTGAGGGAGCTGTTGGCCGCATTGACTACGGCTTCCGTTTCCTCCTCCGTTATGTCCCCGAGCATTACTTTCAGGGTTGTGCCTTTAAACTCTTTGGATAGGAGTTCTTTCAGCAAAGGTCTCCCCAGATGTACTGAATTAAGGTCATTCCGGCGATTGCGGCAGTCTCTGCCCGAAGTATCCTTTTCCCCAGATATATCGGCTTAAATCCCTTTTCGACCAAAATGTTTATCTCTTCCCTGTCGAGTCCTCCCTCGGGGCCTACGAGGAATGAGACGGAAGAGGCCGAGTAATCGGCGAAATCCTTAAAGGACTTTCCTCCTTTTTCCCAGAGAACGAAAGAAAGGTCGGAGTTGCTTTCGATTTCCGGAAGCTTAACGGGTTCCATCAGCTGAGGAAGGATGTTTCTTCCGCACTGCTTGGCGGCGTTTATGATAATTTCCTTCCAGCGCTTCAGCTTTCCTTCCCAGTTTTTTACGTTATGAGCTGTCGAGGAGCGCTGGCAGATAACCGGCACAATTTCGGTTACCCCGAGTTCCGTTGCTTTCTGAACTGCCAGTTCAAACTTCTGGAGTTTGTTGGTAATTCCCATAAAAAGAGTGGAGTGGAGAGGGCTGTCCCTGTTGACGTTTATTTCCTCAACGACTTTAAGTTTTACTGAGGTGGGAGATGCCGCGTCGATGACGGCCAGGTACTCTCTGCCCTCTCCGTCAAATATAAATATCTCATCTCCTTTCCTCAGCCTGAGGACTTTAAGGGCGTGACGGGCCTCCTGCCCCCGCAGGTAGGCCACGCCTCCCCTGACTTTGTCAACCTTAAAGCGCCTCATTAATTGACTCCGGTCGTTTCCTTCTTCTTCTTGCTCTTCTTCTCCCTGACGGAGATGCGCCCCTTGGGCGTTACGTCAAAGAGGACGTCTCCACCCTCGGTGAAGCGTCCCATCAGGAGTTCGTCGGTTAGCCTGTCCTCGATAAGGGTCTGTATGGCTCTCCTTATGGTTCTTGCACCGTATTCTTTCTTGAACTCCCTTTCGACGACGTAGTCGACAAACCTTTTTGTTACGTGAACTTTCAGCCCTTTTTCCTTCAGTTCCTCGTTGAGCTTCTCAACCTGCTTGAGGACTATTTCCCTTACGTGCTCTTTGGTGAGCGGATGGAAGACAATTATTCCGTCGAGCCTGTTTATGAACTCCGGCTTGAAGAACTTCTTGACCTCGTCGAGGACAAAGGACTTCATCCTTTCGAAGGAACGCTCCTCTTCTTTGCCGTCTTCAACTTCGAATCCCATTCCTTTCTGGGACGAGAGGAGGTGTTTCGCTCCGAGGTTCGAGGTCATTATCAGGATTGTGTTGGTAAAGGATACCGTCCTTCCCAGCCCGTCGGTAAGCCTTCCGTCCTCCATTATCTGGAGGAGTATGTTGAGGACGTCGGGGTGTGCCTTTTCGATTTCGTCGAGGAGTATTACCGTGTATGGCCTGCGCCTTACGGCTTCTGTCAGCTGTCCCCCTTCCTCGTAACCGACGTATCCCGGAGGTGCACCGATGAGCCTGGAGACGGTGTGCTTTTCCATGTATTCGGACATGTCTATTCTGACCATTGCCTTCTCGTCGCCGAAGAGGTACTCGGCGAGGGCTTTGGCAAGTTCCGTCTTGCCGACTCCCGTGGGTCCGAGGAAGAGGAACGAGCCTATGGGTCTGTTGGCGTTAGACCTTATTCCGAGCCTTGAGCGTTTTATGGCCTTTGCAACAGCCTTTACAGCTTCCTCCTGGCCGACGACTCGTTTGTGAAGTTCCTCTTCGAGCTTTAAGAGCTTCTCGGCCTCCTTCTCGTGGAGCTGCTGAACGGGAATCCCCGTCCAGAGTGCAACGATCTCCTCAACCTTTGTCTCGTCAATAACTACTTTTTCTTCCTTCTTCTTGAGCTGTTGCTCTCTTTTCATTTCCTCAAGCTCCGCAAGGAGCTTTATCTCCTGCTGTTTGTAGTAGTGGGCTCTTTCGTACTCCGCCATTGCGAGGGCTTCTTCTTTCATAGCCCTTACTTTCTCAATCTCTTTTTCTAAGGCCTTGAGCTTTTCATCCTTTTTCGTGGACTGAAGCTGTGCTTTTGCTCCTGCTTCGTCGATAATGTCTATCGCCTTGTCGGGAAGTTTCCTGTCGTTTATGTAGCGGACAGAGAGCTTGACAGCCCTCTCTATTGCCTCGTCGGTTATTATGACGTTGTGGAATTCCTCAAACCTTTCCCTGAGTCCCTTTAGGATTTCTATCGTGTCTTCGATGGAAGGTTCTTCCACCATTACGGGCTGGAATCTCCTTTCCAGGGCGCCGTCCTTCTCTATGTACTTCCTGTACTCGTCAATCGTGGTTGCCCCTATTACCTGAATCTCGCCCCTTGAAAGGGAAGGCTTGAGGATGTTCGAAGCGTCCATAGACCCCTCTGCGGCTCCGGCGCCGACGAGGGTGTGAATCTCGTCGATAAAGAGGATAACGTCGTCGTTATTTTCGAGTTCCTTAACTATGGCTTTCAGCCTTTCCTCGAACTGCCCCCTGTACTTAGTCCCGGCAATGAGGGAGGCCATGTCGAGGGAGACTATCCTCTTGTTCTTGAGCTTTTCGGGAACTTCCCCTTTTGCTATCCTTATGGCCAGTCCTTCGACGATTGCGGTTTTACCGACTCCCGGTTCTCCTATCAGGACGGGGTTGTTCTTCCTCCGCCTTGCGAGGATGTGGGTTACCCTTTCTATCTCCTTATCCCTTCCGATTACCGGGTCGAGCTTACCCTCTTCTGCCAGCTTCGTTAAATCCCTTCCGAACTTGTCGAGGTTCGGAGTGCTGGACTTCCTGCTCGACTTCCTCTCCCTGGCTATGCCCTTGAGGAGGCTCGATACCTCCCTTCTCAAGGTGTAGTGGTCGAGGCCGTAGCTCCTCAGTATTCTTCCGGCAAGTCCCAGCCTTTCCTTGGCGAGGGCTATGAAAAGGTGTTCGGGCCCGACGCTGGCGTGGCCGAGGATTTTGGATTCCTCAAGGGCGTGTTCGAGGACTCTTCTGGCTTCGGTAGAGAAGGTTATGGTGTTTACGTCAACTTCGTAAGGAACGGGCTGGACTTGGGATATGATAATCTCCTGAATTCTTGCCTTGGAGATGTTGTACCTTGAGAGAATCTGGTTTGTAATTTCATCGTTCTTGAGAAGTGCAAGCAGGATATGTTCGGTGCCCAGCTTTTCGCAGTGAAGGGCTACCGCCTGCTCTTTGGCGTTGATGATTATCTGCCTTGCTTTTGTGGTAAACCTTTCAAACATACAGACTCCTTCTATTGGGTTTTATCGACTATGAGACCATCCTTAATAAAGTATATGCCGTCAGCGTAACTTTCCAGCTCCGCATTGTGGGTCGCTATGAGGAAGGTCGTGCCAAGCTCCCGGTTCAGTTCCTTCATCAATGAGATGACGGCGTGGGCGGTTCTGGAGTCGAGGTTTCCAGTGGGTTCATCTGCCAAGACGATTTCGGGGCTGTTCACCAAAGCTCTTGCTACTGCGACTCTCTGCTTCTCTCCTCCGGAAATCTCAAACGGTCTGTGAGATAATCTATGCCCGAGCCCTACAGATTTCAACAGCTCTTTTGCCCTTTCTTCTGCTTCTTCCTTTTTCTTCCCGCCGATTAGGAGGGGCACCATGACGTTTTCGAGGACTGTAAGCTCGTTAATCAGGTAGTGAAACTGAAAGACAAATCCCACCTTTTGGTTTCTGAACCTTGAAAGTTCCCTTTCCGAGAGTGCGAAGAGGTCTTTCCCCCTAAAGAAAACCTTCCCGGAGGTGGGCTTGTCTAACGTTCCGAGGATGTGGAGCAGGGTTGACTTGCCCGAGCCGGAAGCTCCCATGAGGAGGGAAAACTCCCCTTCTTTCAGCTCGATGTTTACTCCCCTTAAGGCCTCTACCCTGTCGCTTTCCGTTTCGTAGATCTTTACAAGGTTTTCAGCCTTTATAATTGTTTCCATCTCAGACTCCGCGGAGTTTGCCTTGAAGAGGGTGCATAAGCTTACCTTTTACCACCCGAAGCTTGAAAGGATTTCGCACTGCCTTCCCGAGGGTTTCGTGGTCGGCGGATTTATAAGGGACCGCCTCCTCGGTATCAGAAAAGAAGAAGTTGACCTTGACATCACACTCCCCTTTAATCCTGAAAAAGTATCCTCCTGCATATCTAAAGAATTAAACACAAATCCGGTAAAGATGGAAAGGGAGAAGCCCGTTTTTTCCTTTTTCCTGCCCGGGTTCAGGCTTGACATCTCGGCAATGGAAGGGAAGAGCATAGAAGAAGACCTATTAAAGAGGGACTTTACGATAAATGCCATGGCCTTTGATGTAAGGGAGCTTTTCCTTCCCTTTAACGACGATGTGGAAATCATAGATCCTTCGGGAGGTTTTGAAGATCTCCAGAAGGGAATTGTCAGGCCGGTAACTGATGAGGCGTTGAAGGCTGATCCTGTGAGAGTTCTCAGGGGAATCAGGATAAAAGTGAGCCTTGACTTTCATTACGCTCCTTCGTTCCTTGATCTGGCAAGGGAAGCCTCTAAGCTTCTTCCTTCCTCCCCGGTGGAGAGAATCAGGGAAGAGCTTCTGAAAATGTCAAAGGAAAATAGCTTTTACCTCTGCTTAAGGGATATGGACTTGTCGGGCGCTCTCTTTGAGGTTTTTAAGGAGCTTAAGGGAATTGAGGAAATTCCTCCTTCTGGGCTTCACCAGTTTGACCTGAAGGAGCACACGTTGAAGTGTGTTGAGTACTTGGAAAGGGAGGTCTTGCCTTCCTCTGAGGAAGTCTTGGGGGATTATTCCGGGGTGCTTAGTAGGGAGTTGTTTAGGGGATTTACCGAAGGCCGGTGCTTAAAGTTTGTAGCCCTCTACCACGATGTAGGTAAGCCCTTAACGGTAAAGGAGGTTGAAGGGAAGCTTACCTTTTACGGTCACGATAAAGTCGGTGCAGAGATTGCCCGGGAAGCTTTTCTCAGGCTCTCCTTCGGGAAAAGGGCGGCAAGGCTTGCCGAGGTTGTTATACGGAATCACTTAAGGCCTTTCTTCCTTTACGACCTTTACCTGAAGGGAAGGCTGACGGACAGGGCTGTTTACAGGTTTTTAAGGAGCTGT
Source organism: Desulfurobacteriaceae bacterium (assembly GCA_027063785.1). Taxonomy (GTDB): domain Bacteria; phylum Aquificota; class Aquificia; order Desulfurobacteriales; family Desulfurobacteriaceae; genus JAMORC01. Next base: position 92,055 of record JAMORC010000039.1, on the reverse strand, counting down.
GGTGACTACGCTTTCCATACGCTTCTCCTTTCGATTGCCGACTTTTCCGCAACCTCGGACGAGATGAGGAAAGGCGTAAGGGACTTTGTTTCCTTCGTTAAGCAGGTCGTTGCTTTTTACCGGGAGAGGATGGAGAACCTGAAACCTTTACTTTCCGGAAAGGAGATTATGGAGATAAAGGGAATTGAGGCCGGTCCTCTCGTCGGCAGGATTAAAGAGAAGCTTTTGGAGCTTCAGGTAACGGGTAAGGTAAGAAGCCGGGAGGAGGCCGTAAAATTTGTAAAGGGATACAGCTATGAAGAAGGCGGTAAGAGCTGAGTGGCTCGTAACTCCCGACGGCAGGGCTTTTTACCGGCCGTTTGTAATCGTTGAAGGAGGGGAAGTTAGTGAGATTTTAGAAGCTCCTCCAGAAAACCTTGCAGTAGAGGAGTATCCCGGAGTTCTCTATCCTCCCTTTGTTAACGCCCATACCCATCTGGAGCTGAGCAACCTTTTCTTCAATCCCGATTCCTTCAGGGATTTCTTTGACTGGCTTTTCTGGATAATCGGGAAAAGGAGAACGTTTACCGAGCAGGAGATTGAGGAGGCCGTTAAGAGGGGGATCGGGGAACTCGAACGGTTCGGTGTTGTTTACGCCGGGGATATTTCTTCTTTCGGGATTTCAAGGAAGCTGTTGAAGAACAGCAGGTTTAAGGTATTTCTGGAGTTTATCGGGAAGGAGGTTAATCCCGAAGAGCTTGACCCTCCCCTTTCCGTTCACTCCATTTACTCTGTTTCCTTTGAAGCCGTAAAGAAAATTGCAGAAGATGCGAGAAGAAGGGGATATCGGTTTCAAGTCCACCTTGCCGAAACCTTTGAGGAAGTGAAGTTTTCCCGGTGTGAAAAGAACCGATTTGAGGAGGAAGTCTATCCTGCTATCGGGAGGAAGCGCTACGAAAGGGTATGTGCCGAAGGAGCTGTAGATTACCTTAAAAAAGCCGGGGCCGTTTCGGAGAACATGATAGCCGTTCACTGCACCAACCTCAACGAGAGAGAGCTGGAACAGCTCCTCGAGGCAGGAGTTTCAATAGTTCTTTGTCCCAGGAGCAACCTTCACCTGAAAGCGGGTTTTCCGAAGGTGGAAAATATTATCGGCTACCCGAAGCTTGCCCTCGGGACGGACGGACTTTCCAGCAACGTTGATCTTTCTGTTGTGGAGGAGTTGAAGCTCCTCTACTATTCGTTAGAAGGGAAATTTTCGGTAAAAGACCTGTTCTACACGATAACTTCCGGTGGAGCTGAAGTTCTCGGAATTAAGAATTACGGCAAGAAAGCTATTTTTACCGGGATTAGGGAAAGGGGAACTGCTGATCCCTTCTCACTCCTCCTTAGAGACGGTTTAACTTTTGAGATCGTTGACTTCTCAAAAGCCCTCTGATTTAATTAAGGGACAAGAACGTGCGATAACACAGACAGCGAGGTCCTAATGTTTAGGAAACTGTACGACTTCTTCAGCTCCGTTAAGCTTGCCATCTTCCTTCTCCTTACCCTTGCGGTTACCTCAATCATCGGAACGATAATCGAGCAGCAGCAGGATCCGGAGAAATACCTGAGGGAGTACGGTGAAACAACTTATAAGATTTTCAAGTTCCTTGGCTTTACCGACGTTTACCACTCCTGGTGGTACATTCTCCTCCTGACGCTCTTGGCGGTTAACCTGATAGTCTGTTCGATAAAGAGGCTCCCGAAGATATGGAAAGTGGCCATGGAGCCTCGAAAAACGCTCCCCTCCGGCTATGAAAAGAGCTTGAGGGTTTACCACTCCATAACTTTTTCTGCACAGCTTGAGGAAGTAAAGAGAAAAGTTGTTGAGGCCTTAAGGGAAAAGCGTTATAAGACTGAAGTGTCAAAGGAAGGTACGGAAGAAGTTCACGTTTTCGGTGATAAGAACGTGTTTGCCCGTTTCGGGGTTTACATCGTTCACCTCGGTGTTCTTATCGTCCTGATAGGCGGACTTGTAACGGCTATTTTCGGTTTCAGGGGGTACATGAACTTATCCGAAGGGACCATGAGCAACCTGGTGAGTTTCTTCAGCGGTCCTAAGGTCATTCAGCTGCCTTTCTACGTAAAGTGCAACAAGTTTACGATTGATTTTTACCCTTCGGGGATGCCCAAGGCTTACATTTCCGACCTTTCCGTCATAGAGAACGGTAGAGAAGTTCTGAGAAAGGAGATAAGGGTTAACGATCCCTTGAAGTATAAGGGCATATACTTCTACCAGGCCAGTTACGGACAGGGAGAGGCGTTTATAAAGCTGAAAAGTCCGAGGGGAGAGGAAGTTATTCCCGTTGCCTTCGGACAGCCTATAAAGGTCGGGGAGGGCGTTTACCTGAGAGTTATAAGTATTGACGGCAGAACGATGACGATAGGTATAGACCTGATTGAGGGGGATCAGATAAAAACTTACGGGATTAAGCCTTTTATCTCCTATCAGGTGCCCGGAACGGACATCTACTTTGCAGTTGTCGATGTCAAACCCACTTTCTACACCGGGCTTCAAGTTTCGAAAGACCCCGGGACGTGGATAGTCTGGGTCGGAAGTACGGTTTTGATACTGGGGCTTATCGTTGCTTTCTTCATTCCCCACAGGAGGGTTTGGGCAAGGCTTGAGAAGAGGGGAGAAGGGAAAACGAGACTTGTTATCGGCGGTCTTACGAACAAGGGAACAGAAGGACTGGCGAGAGAGCTGGAAGAGGTCTTAGGGGTCGTTAAGTCTTCATACTGCAACAATACCCCTAAGGAGGATTAGTTATGGTTAATTCGGTATCACTCTTTAACGCGGGGATGGTGGCTTTCTTCTTTGCCTTTCTCTTCTATACTATCTACACCTTCTCCAAAAGCTCCTGGTCGTCCAAACTGGCTACGGCTGCGGCTTGGCTGGGAATTTTCATCCAGGGAGCCGCTTTTATCGTTAGGGGAATGGAGAAAGCAAAAATCAATATGGTTTCGGATTGGATGGCTTTTTACAAGTACGCTCCATTTACTAACATGTACGAATCCCTCATGCTTTTTGGTTGGACTGCCGTACTGATTTACCTCCTGTTTGAGAGGAAGTATAAGAATAAGGCTTTCGGAATGTTTATCCTTCCCCTTGCCCTCATAGGTGAGCTTTCAACCCAGATTTTGGGGTTTAACCCGGAAGCTCAGCCACTCGTTCCCGCCCTTCAAAGTAACTGGCTCCTCTTTCACGTGGTTACGACTTTCATCGGTTATGCTGCTGCGGCGGTTAGTGCGGGAGTGGCTTATGCCTACTTTGCAAGAAGGGACGACACGACGGCTAAGGATTGGGCTGTGGTGTTTGTTACGACGTGGTTTATCTTTTTCTTTATCATCTATTCGGCCTACAGGGAAAACGTCTTGTTCTTCCTTGCCGTTTCTGCCGGGGTAGCGCTTCTCTTTTGCGGATTTCTTTACTTACTTAAGAGAACCGGAATTATCAACATTCTCCCTTCAGTAGAGGCCATGGAGCAAATAATGTATCAGTCCGTTGCGGTCGGCTTTGTTTTCCTGACGATAGGAATTATTCTCGGAGCCGTATGGGCGAAGTACGCCTGGGGCGGCTACTGGTCGTGGGACCCCAAGGAGACCTGGTCGCTTATCACCTGGCTCGTTTACGCGGCTTACCTTCATGCCAGGTACATTAAGGGACTTTCCGGCAAGCCTTTAGCTTACTTCACTATTATCGGCTTTCTCAGCGTTATCTTCACTTACTACGGAGTTAACTTAATCATTCCCGGGCTTCACAGTTACGCTCAGTAGTTAAGCCCCTTTGGGGCTTAACTTTTTGAAATAACTACAAAGACGTAGTCTTCCTTACTGACTTTAAAGGTGTCCGGAGGATTTACTATAACTTCTCCCTCCCTCTCAACTGCGATGGGAAGGCAGGAATACTCCCTGAGGTAACTTATCAGTTCGGAGAACTTCTCAAAGCTTCCCAGTTCCCCTACCTTAACTTTCTTTACGAGCCCCTCTTTCAAAAGAAGGGTCTCTATTAATTTTTCAACTCCGGGGGTTACGATACTTGAAAACAGGAGTCTGCCTATTACCTTTCCGTATATGAATACGGCATCGACGCCGAGCCTTTTTTCAAAAACTTCTGCATTCTCATCGTGGAGAACTTCTGTGTATATCTTAGCCCTGGGGTTCATTGTCTTAACGAGCATTGCTGTGAGGGCGGTTCTTGCATCAACGTTCCTGTCGGATAGGGCTTTGATCCTCTCTCCGAGTATTATGACTTCCGAAGCTTTTGGGACAGAAACGTCAAGGAGAACTTCTTCTTTCGTAAAGTCTCCCTTTTTGTAAAGAATGTACTTGCTGAGTTCTACTCCGAGTTCTTCCCTGTCGTACTCCGTTACGAGGACTATCGGCTTTTCCTTGTCGAGACCTTTAGAGATTATTTCCTCTACAAGCTCTTCTCCGCTCTCGCTCCATCCGCAGATTACAAGGTGGTCTTTTAAGTTATTCAGCTTCAACCCTTCCCCCTTAAGTATGTTCATTCTGTTTATGAGCGTTGCCGAAAAGGTTGCGGTAAGGGCAGATACGAGGACGATTCCTCCGCTTATGAGCAGGGAAGCGAGGAACTTCCCTTCCCTTGTGACCGGAGTAATGTCGCCGTAACCGACGGTTGATATTGTGACTATCCCCCAGTAGAGGGCTTCAAATACCGAGTGGAAGGCACTGTTACCTGCGTTGTACTCGTAGATATAAACCACTACGGAGATGGTTACAATCCATAGGACGAGGGTGATGAGAATGAAGGATATTATGGGAGCTTCTTCCTTAACTGCCATAACAAGGCTTCTAAGGGCATACGTGTACCTGAAGATTTTCAGGATTCGCAGGAGCCTTAAAAGTCTTAGAGTTCTAAATGGCCTTAGGACGGGCAGTATGGCCAGCAGGTCAATAACGGAGTAGGGTTTTACCATCCACTGAAGTTTGGGTTTTATAGCCCTTAGAGTGGCTTTTAGGATTGACCCCGTTTCGCCCAACGCCTCTTTAAAGTCGTCACTGAAGTCGGAAATGACCCAGAGCCTCAGGAGGTATTCAATTACGAAATAGTAGAGGGCAATTTCCTCATAGACGTTGAAGAATTTGTGTAAATCGGGAGGCAGTGGAAACTTAATCCAAAGCTCTATGATGACGGGAATTGAAGAGGTAACGACGATGAAGAGGGCAAAAATGTCGTAGAGAAGCCTGTAAGGCCCGGTATCGCTTTCCAGCAAGTTGTAAAGCCATATCTTGACTCTCTTTACCCTGCTGAGGGCCTTTCTCCTTAAATTTTCCTTTAGAAAGGATGGAACTTTTCTCAACTATCTATCTGTACCTTTACTGGAGTTGTGAAGTAGGCAATGGATAGGACTACCCATCCCGCCCATATTACGATGATGCCGATTAGGATTATTGTTGCCATAGCGCCCCAGTAAAAGAGCTTCCCCGCCCAGATAAATAAGTCGTTATTCGTAAGCTCGCCTATCCTTATAAAGAGTTCTTTCAGGAATTTCATCCCGAAAATATTTGCAATCCAAATTATGATTGATCCCAGCCCTATCAGGGCTATACACGAGATTCCATTGCCTCCTCCCGCAGCGAGGGGAACGGCCCCGGCCGATAATACGGCCCCGCCCAATATGCTGCCTATGATGGATATGAGGATTCCCTTTATGAACAGGGATGTAAGTTCCGGTTCTTTGAACTCCTCTGCCAGTTTCTTAACGGAAACAAGGATAAACATGACTCCCGCAATGGAAAGAAGTGCTCCCACGTAAGGGAGGAAGTTCAGAGCGATAAAGAGAGCACCCACTCCCCCTAAAATTCTCGAATCGTTATTCATCTTCCTTCCTCTCTTCATCGTCTTTCATTAGTTTATACTTGAAGGCATCGGCCAGTGCAAGCCATGAGGCTTCTATAATGTTGGGGGAAACTCCGACAGTTCCCCACTTCTTCCTGCCGTCGGTGGATTCTATCAGCACTCTCGGGGAAGCCTCGGTTCCGGCTGCTTCGTTCAGTATCCTCACTTTATAATCAGTAAGTTTTACTTCCTTTATTGCCGGGTAAAACTTCTCGAGGGCTTTTCTCAGCGCCTTGTCCAGAGCTTCTACAGGCCCCCTTCCCTCGGCGGCCGTGTGTTCAAACCTGTCCAGTATCCCTTTCTCCTTTGCCACTTCTTCCGGGATTTCGACCTTTATCGTTGCTTCTGCGTAGGCCTCTTCGTTTTCCGAGCGTTTTTCTGTTATTACTCTGAACCCTTTGAGTTCAAAATACTTCTTTGTCAGGCCGAGGGTTTCTTTTAGCAACAGCTCGAAAGATGCCTCGGCTCCCTCAAAGTGGTAACCCTGAGCTTCAAGATCCTTTATCTTCTCGAGGACTCTCTTAACTTCCGGCGAACCTTTTTCAAGCTCTATGCCCAGTTCTTTTGCCTTTGAGACTATGTTACTCCGGCCGGAAAGCTCCGAGACCATTATTTTCCTTCTGTTGCCGACCAGTTCCGGCTCAACGTGTTCGTAAAGCTTCGGGTTTTTCTCAACCGCAGAGACGTGCACTCCCGCCTTGTGGGCAAAGGCATTTTCCCCGACGTAGGGAAGGTTGATCGGATGCGATCTATTTGAAAGTTCGGAGACGAGCCTCGAGACGGAGTAGAGCTTCTTCAAGTTTTCCTTCGGAATGGCCTCGATGCCCATCTTCAGAACGAGGTTGGGAATTATCGAGCAGAGGTTGGCGTTGCCCGTTCTCTCGCCGAGCCCGTTTATCGTCCCCTGTACCTGAACTGCTCCTTTTCTGACTGCTATTAGTGAGTTAACGACCGCCATGTCGGAGTCGTTGTGGGCGTGAATTCCGAGGGGAGCTTTCACCTTCTCCTTTACGGCGTCTATTATTTCCTCAGTCTCGTACCAGAGGGTTCCGCCGTTCGTGTCGCACAGAACCAGGCAGTCAGTTCCCGCCTCTTCTGCAACCTGCAGCGTTTTTAGGGCATACTCGGGATTGTTCTTGTAGCCGTCGAAGAAGTGCTCGGCATCAAAGAAGACTTCGTCAAAGTATTTTTTCAGGTAGTAAATCGTGTCGTATATAAGTTCTAAGTTCTCTTCAAGGCTTATCCCGAGTCCCTGGGTTACATGGAGATCCCAGGACTTTCCGAAAACGGTAACGGCGGGGACTTCTGTTCTTATGAGTTGCTGAATGTTGGGATCTTCTTCTACTTTCGTGCCCTTTCTCCTTGTCGAGCTGAAGGCAACGATTTTTGAATTTTTAAGGTCAAGACCCCTGACAAGTTCAAAGTAAGCAAGGTCTTTGGGGTTTGAGCCGGGCCAGCCCCCCTCTATGTAGTGAACTCCGAGGTCGTCAAGGGCCTGGGTTATTCTTAGCTTATCCTCCAGGGAAAAGGAGACTCCCCTCGTCTGCGCTCCGTCCCGAAGCGTTGTGTCGTATATGTAAACCATCTACTGCTCTCCCTTATCGAGTCCGAAGGCTTCGTGGAGAACCCTTACTGCAAGCTCGGTGAACTTTTCGTCGATTATGCAGGATATCTTAATTTCGGAAGTGGAGATCATTATTATGTTGATGCCGTACTTTGCCAGTGTTTCGAAAACTTTTCCGGCAACGCCGGCGTGACTCCTCATTCCGAGTCCTACAATGGAGACTTTTGCTATTTTGTCGTCCCTTATAACTCCCCTTGCACCTATCTCCTCTGCTACCTGTCTTGTTATCCTTTCTGCTTTTGAAGCGTCATTCTTTTCGACCGTGAAGGAAATGTCGGTATATCCGTCGACGGATACGTTTTGGACTATCATGTCAACGGGGATGTTTGCCTCTGCAAGGGCATCGAAGAGCTTCGCTGCGATTCCCGGCTTATCGGGAACCCTCTCGACTGTTATCCTTGCTTCGTTCTTGTTGTGGGCAATTCCCCTTACAATAACCCTTTCCATCGTCTCATCTTCCTCCTTTATAAGGGTTCCCTCGTCTTCGGAGAAGGTGCTCCTCACCCTGAGCGGTACTCCGTACTTCATTGCAAATTCTACCGAGCGGATTTGGAGAACTTTTGCCCCTAAGGAGGCAAGCTCCAGCATCTCCTCGTAGGATAGGACGGGAATTCTCCTCGCTTCGGGAACTATTCTCGGGTCTGCCGTGTAAACCCCGTCAACGTCGGTGTAGATATCGCACCTGTCTGCCTTTAGGGCTGCGGCAAGCGCTACGGCCGATGTATCGGATCCACCCCTTCCCAACGTGGTTATTTCGTCTTCTTCGGTTATTCCCTGAAATCCTGTAACTACAACGATTTTCCCTTCTTTTAAATGTTTTCTTATCCTTTCCGTTTCTATGTTCAGTATCCTCGCCTTTGTAAAAGCGGAGTCGGTCTTTATGCCCGCCTGCCAGCCCGTAAGGGCAACGGCAGGGAATCCCATGTGATTAAGGACTATCGATAAAAGTCCGGCCGAGACCTGCTCTCCGGTTGAGACGACGAAGTCCATGTCCCTTTCGTTGGGCTCTTCGGTTATCTCTTTCACCAGGTTAATCAGCCTATCGGTTTCTCCGGCCATTGCCGAGACAACAACGACGACATCGTTGCCTTTTTCCTTTTCCATAAGAACTTTCTTTGCAACGTGTTCCCTTATCCTGTCAATTGAGCCCATAGAAGTACCACCGAACTTCTGGACAACGAGCGCCATTAAACTTCCTCCGCTTGAATGTTAAGGAAAAATTATATTTTCAGCTGCGGTGTTAAACAACAGAACTTCTAATCGGGCAGCTTGTCGTAACCGGAAACCTTTAGCTCAATTTCCCTTACGCCCAACGGTACCACCTTCCGGAAGGACTCGAGGAGAAATCGATTTTCAAGTACCATTGCGGCGGTCTGGCTTCTCGTGAACTTGTAGTGCTTTGACAGTAAAGATTTTAGGACGTCGTAATCCTGATCGTTGAGCTTCCTGACTTCAACGTAGTCCCTGTTAATCTTTTCCTCGATATCCCTGTCCAGGACAAAGGCCGTTCCTCCCGTCATACCTGCTCCGAAGTTCTTTCCCACTTTCCCTATGACGACGACGATTCCCCTTACCATGTACTCGCAGGCGTGCTGGCCGGCTCCCTCTACTACGGCTACGGCGCCGCTGTTTCTGACTGCAAACCTTTCTCCGACAACTCCGGAGGCGAACAAGGCTCCCCCCGTTGCTCCGTAGAGGAGGGTGTTTCCGGCTATGACGTTTTCGGTTGGATTCCCCTTAAATTCATCGGGGAAGCGGAGAACTATCGTTCCGCCCCCGAGTCCCTTTCCGACGTAGTCGTTGGCTTCTCCTATGACTTCCGCTGTAACTCCGGAGGGAAGGAAGGCTCCGAAGCTCTGTCCAGCAACTCCTCTGAACCTCAGGTGGACAAGGTTTGTAGGAAGTCCTTCGTTTCCGAACAGCTCGGCTATATGGTAGGCAAGGGAAGCCCCAATACTCCTGTCGGTGTTTCTGATTTCATATTCCCTGAATACCTTTTCCCCTTCTTTGATGTAGGGAAGGACGTCCTTTACTATCCTTTCATTTAGCGGGGATGAGATGGGGTTGTAGGGAGGCTCTTTTCTCTTTAGCTTGTGGACGGGAGCGTTTAGTAGCTTTTTCAGGTTAAGTCCCTTTGCCAGCGGGAATCGATTTTTGAGGTCTTCGTTCTCCCTCAGAAGGTCGTAGCGGCCGATTATCTCATCCAAGCTCCTGTAACCCATTTGGGCAAGGATTCTTCTTACGTCTTCGGCAACGAGCTTGAAATAGTTGACAACGGTTTCGACTGCTCCCCTGAACTTCTCGATTCTCCTTTCGTCCTGCGTTGCTATCCCGACGGGACACCTGTTGGTGTGGCAGTCCCTGTCCATGATGCAGCCTTCGGCTATCATGGCAGCAGTTCCGAAACCGAACTCCTCTGCCCCCATGAGGGCTGCTATAACAACGTCCCTTCCGACTTTAAACCCGCCGTCAACCCTCAGAGTGACGTTTTCCCTGAGCCCGTTCTCGATAAGCTCCCTTTGAGTCTCGCTCAAACCTATTTCCCAGGGAAGGCCGGCTCCTTTTATTGAGGATAGCGGGGAAGCTCCGGTACCCCCGCTTGCTCCGCTGACCTGGATGATATCTGCCTTTGCCTTGGCCACCCCGCAGGCAACCGTTCCCACACCGGTTTCGGCAACGAGTTTTACGGCAATCCTGGCCTTGGGGTTTGAGAGCTTCAGGTCGTATATTAGCTGGGCTAGGTCCTCTATGGAGTAGATGTCGTGGTGGGGAGGAGGCGAGATAAGTGCGACGCCGGGAACGGAGAACCTTAGGGAGGCTATGTAGGGAGTAACCTTGTGCCCCGGCAGGTGTCCTCCCTCTCCGGGTTTTGCTCCCTGGGCTATTTTAATCTCAATTTCCTCGGCTGACGCCAAGTAAGCCGGAGTGACGCCGAATCGCCCGGATGCCACCTGTTTTATCTTGCTGTTCCTGATTGTTCCGTACCTCTCCGGATCCTCTCCCCCTTCCCCTGAACAGCTTTTGCTTCCGAGGATGTTCATGGCTTCTGCTATTACCTCGTGGGCTACCTTTGATAGGGCACCGATTGACATGCCGGGTACCATCAGCCTCTTAACGATCGACTCTACCGGCTCGACTTCGGAGAGGGGAATGGGATCCCTGTCGGACTCTATTTTCAGGAGGTCTCTTATGTAGGTGGGTCTTTTCTCTACTGCCTCTACCACCTTTTTGAAATCCTCGTAACTCCCGCTCCTGGCGGCCTTGAAAATTCCCCTGACAACGTCGGGACTCCACGAGTGGTGGATTCCGCCCGGCCTGAACTTAAGCTCTCCCGAGTGTTGAGGTTCGGGGTTCTCTTCGGACAGCCTGACCCTTTCCCTGACGACCCTTTCAATTTCCTCCAGTCCGATCCCCCCTACGGGGCTTTCAACGTGGGGGAAGTACTTCTTGGTGACCTCTTCCGAGATGCCGATAACGTCAAAAAGGCAGGATCTGTGGTAAGACGAGATTACAGAGATTCCCATTTTTGACATTATCTTCAGCAGGCCGGCGTTTATTGCCTCCTTGTAGTTCCGTTCAAGCTCGCGGTAGTCCATGTTGAGGTCTATTTCCCTGTTTTTCAGGTACTCAAAAACGAGGTAAGGATGAACTCCCGATGCGCCGAAGGCGATGAGGGCTGCGACCTGATGCGTATCCCTTGCCTCTCCTGTTTCTACGATTAGTGAGACTCTGTGCAGGAGTTTTTCTCTCTCAAGGAAGGCACAAAGTCCCGAGACTGCAAGGAGGGACGGAATGGGAAACTTTACGTTTTTGTCTGAGAGTATCACTATTTCGACGTTTCCCTCCAGTATAGCCTTTTTTACCGACTCAAAAAGTTCCTTCAGCCCAGACTTGAGGGATTCCTTGAATTCCATCTTGAATGTCTTGACGTTAACGAAGGATGTCTTTCTTATCTCCTCAATTTCTGATGGGGTCAGCAGGGGAGAATCTATCTCTATCCTTCTCCTCAAGTGTCCCGAAAGGGAAAGGAAGTTAACCTTTGCCCCGAGCTTCAGCTTCAGGCTCATTACGGCCTTTTCCCTTATGGGGTCGATGGGCGGGTTTGTTACCTGGGCAAATTTTTGTTTGAAGTGCCTGAAAAGGAGGTAAGGTCTGTCTAATAAATTCGGAATGGGAGTATCATCCCCCATTGAGAACACCGGTTCTTTCCCCATTTCTGCCATGTATTCAACGACTTCTTCGAGGTCTTCCGTCGAGTAGCAGAACTTCACAAGTTCCCTGTTTAAATCGCCGCTTATGCCGGGTTCTCCGTTAAGCCCCTTAAGTCTGAAAATCTTTCTCCTTACTTCTCTTTCAACGTTTAAAGTTGATGCTATTCTCTCAAGGATTTCCCGGTTCTTCTCGATTCTTCCTTCGGCTGTGTTGATAACTATTGTCTCTCCCGGCATTAGCCTTCCGAATTCGGTGACCTTCTTCTCATCGATTTCGATCATTCCCACTTCGCTTCCGAAGATTACCTCTCCGTCTTCGGTTACGGTAAACCTTGCCGGCCTCAGGCCGTTCCTGTCGAGTTTCCCTCCCACAACGACTCCGTCCGTAAAGGCGACTGCGGCCGGGCCGTCCCAAGGCTTCATCAGGAGGGAGGCGTAGGTAAAGAACGCCCTTACTTCGTCTGTAAGTTCGTCGAGAAGCTCGTATGCCGGAGGTATGAGGATGTTTATCGCCAGGGCAGGGTCTATTCCGGCAACGACCATAAGCTCGAAAACCTTGTCAAGGGAGGCTGAGTCGCTTTCGTCAAACTCTACTAAGGGCAGAACTTCCCTAATCCTTTCCCCGAACTTCTCGTGAGAGAGTATCGGTTCTATTGATCTTATAAAGTTCCTGTTTGCCGTTATGGTGTTAATTTCTCCGTTGTGGGCTATTAACCTTAAAGGTTGGGCAAGTCTCCATTCCGGATTTGTGTTTGTTGAATAGCGCTGGTGAAATAGGGCAATTGATGAGGAAAGTTCTTCATTTTGAAGGTCGAGGTAGAATTTCTTTAAGTCCGGAGCAAGGAGCATACCTTTGTAGGCCACGAGTTCTTCGGAGAATGAGACGACATAGTTCTCTTTGTTTACGGCCTTAAGTTCTTTCTCAAGCCTTCTTCTTAAAAGGTAAGTCTCTATCCGATTACCCTTTGCGGGAGCTATTACCTGGAAAAACGCCGGCATTGATTTCCTTGCTATTTCTCCGCACTGATTTCTGTCGACGGGAACTTCCCTGAATACGGCAGAGCCGTAAACTTCTTTTACTTCCCTTTCAATAAGCGTTAAGGCTTTTTCTACTTCTCCTTTAAGGAAGAAAAAGCCGACTGCTACCTCTTTTGCTTTAAAATCCGGTGATATTTTCCTGGCTTCGGAGATGAAGAAATTGTGGGGTATCTGGAACAGGATTCCGGAGCCGTCTCCTGTTCTGCCGTCGGCCAGGGCGGCGCCCCTGTGAGTCAGGTTTGAGACGGCCTTTAGGGCATTCTCTATTATTGAGTGGCTTCTTTTTCCGTTTATGTTTGCAATAAATCCGACACCGCACGATTCTTTATGTTTTCTCATTGTCTCTCCTTGTCTTCGGTTTCTTTAATGAGAATCAATTCTATCAAACCCTCAGTATGTATTTTCCTTTTTGAGAGGATATCTCTTCGAGTCCGACAAACGTTGTATCCCCGACCTTTTCTTTTGTGTAGGTAGCAGCGGGATAAAAGACGGTTTTCGGCCTTGTTATCTGAAGCACTTTTTCAAAGACCGGCCTTGTCGGGATGTCGGATATAACGAGGAAGTCAATCCGGCTCAGCCCTGATCTCAGGAAAAGGGCTATCAGGTTTTCTATGTCTTCCCGGAAAATGTAGTTTTGTTTCCTCCTGTCTAGCTTTCCCTTCGCCTTTATCCACTCCTGCCTTGTAAACCTGGCGGTTGAGGGATGGTAGATTCCGCTTATTCCGGCAAAGGAGATTCCCTCCTTTGTTTTAAAAAGCCTTGACATTACATCGATGCCGTCGCTTCTTGAAAGCAGTTTTAGGTCGTCTCCGGCTCCCCTCGTATAAAGCCACGTTCTGCCCAGCTTGAGGGGTTCTTCAAGCTCCAGAGGTCCTATTACTATCACGATTTCGGGGTTTGAAACCTCTACCAGTCCTTTCAGCCTTTCAACGTTTCCCTTTAAAGGCCCCGTTATGAGAATTTCCATACCCACCTCTCGACCTTTTTGGCGCGAAATTATATAAACACCACTTGACAGTAAAACAGGCGAACCTATATTATTCACCGTCCACGATGGAGCCGGCTTAGCTCAGCTGGCTAGAGCGGGTGACTTGTAATCACCAGGTCGGGGGTTCGACTCCCTCAGCCGGCACCAGAAGTGGAGGGGTGGCCGAGTGGTCAAAGGCAGCGGACTGTAAATCCGCCGGCTTACGCCTACGCAGGTTCGAATCCTGCCCCCTCCACCACTGACGCGGGGTAGAGCAGTCCGGTAGCTCGCCGGGCTCATAACCCGGAGGTCGCGGGTTCAAATCCCGCCCCCGCAACCAAAGAGCGGGCGTAGCTCAGCTGGCTAGAGCATCAGCCTTCCAAGCTGAGGGTCGCGGGTTCGAATCCCGTCGCCCGCTCCACTTTAACCCTCCAAGCTTTCCCGCCTTCACAACTCCTTCCTTTCCAATTACAATACACAAAGCATAAATTTCGCCCCTAAAATAAAGGTTTTAGGAGGACAAGAATGTCAGAAGTTTTGAGGGGAAGGGCTTTTAAGTTCGGAGATGACATCAATACCGATGAAATCATTCCGGCAAGGTACCTGAATACTTCGGATCCTAAGGAGCTGGCAAAGCACGTTATGGAGGATGCCGATCCCGAGTTTCCGAAAAAAGTTAGAGAAGGGGATGTAATCGTTGCCGGAAAGAACTTCGGCTGTGGTTCTTCCAGGGAGCATGCTCCCATAGCAATTAAAGCGGCAGGGGTGAGTGCCGTAATTGCGAAATCCTTTGCGAGAATTTTCTACAGAAATGCCATAAACATCGGTCTTCCGATTTTTGAGTCTCCGGAAGCAGTAGAAGGTATAGAGGAAGGTGACGTTGTTGAGATTAACCCCGAAACCGGAGTTATCAGGAACGTAACGAAGGGAAAGGAGTATAAGGCCAATCCGATACCTGCCGATATCAGGAGGATTATGGAGGCAGGCGGTCTTATGGAGTATGCAAAGCAAAAGTTGGGACTTAAGTAGGAGGTGAGATGAGGGAATTTACCGTTGCAGTTTTGCCGGGGGACGGGATAGGTCCCGAGATAGTAAAGCAGGCGGTTAAGGTAATGGACGCTGCAGCCGAGAAGTTCGGCTTTAAGCTTAACTACAAGTATGCCTTGATAGGTGGTGCTGCAATCGATGAGACGGGAGTTCCCTTCCCGGAGGAGACTAAGGAAGTAATCCTTTCCTCAGACGCTGTTCTTCTCGGAGCGGTTGGGGGTCCGAAGTGGGATAACCTTCCGTTTGAGATAAGGCCTGAAAGGGCTTTACTCGGAATGAGGAAGCTGTTAAACGCTTTTGCAAACTTAAGGCCTGCGAAGCTCTACGACGAGCTGATAGATGCCTCAACTTTGAAGCCCGAAGTAATTAAGGGCGTTGACATAATGGTAATAAGGGAGCTTACGAGCGGTATCTACTTCGGCATTCCGAAGGGAATCTTCGTTGACGGTGACGAGAGGGTCGGAATAAACACCCTCAGGTACTACGAACATGAAGTTGAGAGAATTGCAAGGGTTGCCTTTGAAGTTGCGAGGAAGAGAAGTAAAAAGGTGACCAGCGTTGACAAGGCAAATGTTTTAGAAGCAACGGTGCTGTGGAGGGAGGTTGTAGAGAGGGTTCACAAAGAGTATGAAGACGTTGAGCTTAACCACATGTACGTTGATAACGCGGCAATGCAGATAATCAGGTGGCCTAAACAGTTTGATGTCATAGTTACAACAAACATGTTCGGAGATATACTTTCTGATGCCTGTGCAATGCTTACCGGTTCTCTCGGAATGCTGCCGTCGGCGTCGATAGGTGGAGAGATCGGCCTTTACGAACCTATACACGGTTCTGCTCCTGATATTGCGGGACAGAACGTTGCAAACCCGATTGCGACGATTAACTCTGCCGGTATGATGTTTACTTACTCCTTTGATATGCCGGAAGTTGAGGAGGCCATAGATAAGGCCGTGAGGAGCGTCCTTGCAAAGGGTTATAGGACTAAGGATATCTATTCCGAAGGATGTAAACTTGTTTCAACCGAGGAGATGGGAGACCTGATAGCCGAAGAACTTAAGTCGATTTAGGGGGAAAGATGAAGGGATACAGGGTAGCTGTCGTCGGTGCAACGGGAGCTGTAGGACGGGAAATGGTAAAGACTCTGGAACAGAGAAATTTTCCTGTGTCCGAGATAAAGCTCCTGGCCTCGAGCCGTTCTGCCGGGAAGAAGATGAAGTTTAGGGGAGAAGAGGTTACGGTTGAGGAGTTGAAGCCCGAAAGTTTTGAGGGGATAGATATCGCTCTCTTTTCGGCCGGCGGAGAAAGAAGCAAGCAGTTTGCCCCCGAAGCGGTAAAAAGGGGAGCCGTAGTAATAGACAACAGCTCCGCCTTCAGGATGGAACCGGACGTTCCGCTGGTTGTCCCGGAAGTTAATCCGGAGGACGTTGAGTGGCACAAGGGGATAATAGCCAATCCCAACTGTTCAACCATTCAGATGGTCGTTGTTCTTAAACCACTTCACGATGTAGCCAGGATCAGGAGGGTTGTGGTAGCTACTTATCAGGCTGTTTCCGGAGCGGGAGCTGCAGCAATAGAAGAGCTTAAAGAGCAGACGAGGGCGGTGCTTGAGGGAAGGCCGGTTCCGCCTCCGAAGAAGATTCCCAAGCAGATTGCCTTTAACTGCGTCCCCCACATAGATAAGTTCTTCGATGGCGGTTACACGAGGGAAGAACTTAAAATGGTCAACGAGACGAAGAAGATAATGCACGATGATTCGATAAAGGTCTCGCCTACGTGCGTAAGGGTTCCGGTCTTTATCGGCCACTCAGAGGCTGTTAACCTGGAGTTTGAAAGGCCTATATCGGTTGAGGAGGCAAGAAAGGCTTTGGAGGAAGCTCCGGGCGTTGAGGTTGTTGACGATTTTGAGAACCTTGTCTACCCGACTCCTATTGATGTTGCCGGAAAGGACGAAGTCCTTGTGGGGAGAATCAGGAGAGATGATACAATAGAAAACGGACTTAACCTGTGGATTGTGGGAGATAATTTGAGGAAGGGGGCGGCGCTTAACGCCGTTCAAATTGCAGAACTTCTGGTTGAAAAAGGACTCGTTTAGGGGGAGAGATGGAGGAGCTTTTAAAGAAAATTGCTGATGAAGTTCCGGAGGTTGATTCCCTTCTGATTGTTGATGAAGAAGGAATAATTGTATACAGGTACGACAAAGAAATATTACCCATCGATGCCGAAGAGCTTGCCGTTCACCTTGTGGGACCTGTCGTAAGGATAAGTGAGTTCTTTAAGGAAGAATCCGTAGAAGGGGATGAGCTTAAAGAACTTGTCCTCTTTTCCAAGAACTTCGTTCTTCTGATCTATCCGCTGGTAAACGATACTTACCTGGTTGTTCTTTCCAAGCGATCTCCCCTTTACGGCAGGACAAGGTTTAAAGTGGGAGCAAAAATGAGGGAGATCCTGAAAGCGCTTTGAGGAGGGTGAGATGGCGAAGCTTTGGTACCTCGGACATTCCGCCTTTTACTTGGAAGGTGAGGGGATAAAGGCGCTTATTGACCCGTTTCTTACCGGCAATCCCTGGAACGTTGCAAAGCCGGAGAACTTCGATGACCTTAACTACATCTTCGTTACGCACGGTCACGGGGATCACTTAGGAGATGCCGTAGAGATTGCCAAGAGAACCGGTGCTACGGTTGTTTCTATATTTGAGGTCTGCCAGTACTGTAACTTGAAAGGTGTTAACAGCGTTCACGCAATGCATATAGGCGGAAGCTATAAGTTTCCCTTCGGGAGGGTTAAGCTCGTTCCCGCGGCCCACGGAAGCTCCGTTATAGAGGAGGACAGGGTAGTAACCCTCGGTTCGCCCTGCGGGATTATCGTTGAAGTGGAAGGAAAGAGTATTTATCACGCAGGGGATACGGGACTTATTGCCGACATGGAGCTTCTGGGAAGGTACGAGGATATTTTCATTGCCCTCCTCCCGATCGGCGGTAACTTTACGATGGACGTGAGGGATGCCGCGATTGCCGCAGAGATGATTAGACCTCAGGTGGCCATTCCGATGCACTTTAAGACGTGGCCCGTAATAGAGGCTGAGCCCGAGGAGTTTAAAGCCCTTGCCGAGGCGAGGGGAGTTAACGTTCAGCTTCTCAATCCCGGAGATGAGATCGAGTTTTAGATGAAAATAGGCGTTACCCTTTCGGGCGGCTTCTTAAAGGGAGTCGCCCACTGCGGTTTCCTGTCTGCTTTAGAGTATAAAGGACTGTCGCCCTCGTTTATTGCCGGTTCAAGCGCCGGAGCCGTTGTCGGGCTTCTCTACGCGGCCGGCTACGGGCCGGAAGAAATCCTGAATTTGTCCCGAGAGTATTCCTGGAAAAAGCTGGTAAAACCCAGTTTGAGGGGGGCTTTCTTTTCCCTTGATGGCCTTCACTCTGCCCTTTTGGATCTTGTGGGGGAAGTGGATATCTCCGAGTTAAAGATACCTTTCAGAGCTTCCGTCGTTAACCTCGAAACGCTGAAAGTGGAGTTTCCTTCCCGGGGAAGGGCTGTTGACATCGTTACGGCCTCCTGTTCCATTCCGCCGCTTTTTTCTCCCCGGAAGGTCGGTAGGAACTACTACTTTGACGGAGGGGTCAGAAACTGCCTTCCGGCAGAGCTTCCGAAGGCCTACGGAGTTAGCGTTAACATATGCTCAAACGTTAATGTGCTGTCCCGGAAGTTCTCTCCGGATTCCCTTTTTGACGTCTCTTTTAGGGTTTCCCTTGCCGGAGTCCTTGAAAATCAGGAGGGGCGCTATAGGTATTGTGATATCATTGTTAACCACCGTCTGACCGGAAATCCCTTTGACTTTTCTTCCGTAGAGGATTTCTACCGCCAGGGATACGAGGTAACCTTAGAGGTTCTGGAGAGGGAGAAGCTATGGCCGTAAAGGCTTTACACGCTTTCGTCTCCGGGAGAGTTCAGGGCGTCGGGTACAGGGCATTTACGAAGAGGAAGGCCAGGGATCTCGGGCTTACCGGGTTTGTGAGAAACCTCCCCGACGGCAGGGTGGAGGTTTACGCCGTGGGAAGGGAGGAAGACCTTATCAGGCTTCTCGACTACCTGAAGGAAGGGCCTTACTTTGCAAGGGTTGACGGCATAGAGTACAGTTTTTCAGAGCCGGAGAGTAAATATGAAGATTTTGTTATCCTTTATTAGCCTCTGCCTTCTTCTGTCAATTTCCTCTTACGCTGATGTTATTTATAGGGTAAAAAGAGGGGATTCCCTGCTGAAAATATCTAAAAAATTTGGCGTTTCCGTGGCGGAGATAAAGAGAGCTAGCGGACTTAAAGGTTCAAGAATTTACGTCGGTCAAAAGCTTAGGATTCCGGTAAAGTCCGAAAGGTCAAACCGTAAATACATCATTTACAAAGTAAAAAAAGGGGATTCACTTAAAAAAATAGCCAAAAAGTTCGGGGTTTCTGTTAAGGAGCTTAAAAGAATCAATCACCTGAAGGGTTCTGTAATTTACGTCGGTCAAAGGTTGAAAGTGCCGTTAAAAGACAGAAATTCCTTAAAGTCCTCAAAATATAATCCGAAGAGTAAAAAAGTCTTTGTACCTAACGGTCTTACCAAAGTTCCGGTTTATAAGTATTACAGGGTTAGAAAAGGCGATTCTATCTTAAAGATAGCAAAGCGTTTCAAGGTTTCTGCAAGGAGAATAATAAGGGACAATCACCTTAAAAAGCCCTACGTGATAAGGCCCGGTCAGAAGTTGAAGATACTCATCGGGTACAAAGACGTCCTGAAGCTTAACAGGCCGGTACAGTTTCACTTTCCTTTGGACGGAAGGGTGGATCCGACTGTGAGGGAAAAGGGGTATCCGGGTATATTCATTCTGAGTAAAATGGGCGAGCCGGTAAGGGCGGCAGAGACGGGGATAGTTAAGTTTGCCGGAAGGAACGATAAGATGCTTAAAGCCTTCGGAAACCTCGTGATAATCCAGCATCCGGAGGGTTATAGAACTGTTTACAGCAACTTGGATAAGATTTTCGTTAGACCCAATCAGATTGTAAAGCGCGGAGAGGTTATCGGGACCGCCGGAACTTCGGGAGATTGGGGGAGGAGCGGGATTTACTTTGATATCAGTAAGGTTTACAAGGGGCGCACCTACCACATCAATCCGCTGGAGGTTTTGAGATAAAGGGGATAGTATGAACTCCTACTTTAACCTCTCTGACTTCATAACTTCCTTTTCCTTTGCCTCAAAGGCTGTTAACGACAGCCTTGCGGGACATAACCTGAGAGTTGCGTACCTGTCTTACCTTATCGGGGAGGCGATAACATTTGACAACCGTTTCCTCTATGACCTTTTGCTTTCCGGACTCCTGCACGATATAGGGCTTTTCTACGACAAACAGGGTTACATGTTTGTAGAGGAACACTTCCCTTCCCTCAGGAGCGAGACGAGGAAGCTGGTTCAGATCCACGCCGAGATAGGCTACGAGATACTTAGAGGCTACCCCTACCTTTCAAAGATTGCAAAGGTCGTTAGGTACCACCACAGCCCGTACTTTCAGGCTTTAAAGGAAAAAGTACTGCTGGAGTCTCAGATTGTTTACTTTGCAGATAGGATTGATGTTTACCTTAAAGACGCACTGTGCTCTCCCTCTGAGCTTTTAAAGAAGAGGGAAAGCTTACCCGAATTTATAGAGGCGGCGGCTGAGAAAGCGTTAAACCCTAAAGTTGCCGAAATTTTCCTTAAGAAAGTATATCCCAAGGACTCATTCTGGTTTACCTACTCGGATCAGGAGTACCTTCAGCGAGAAATATCCTTCCTTATGGAGAACTTCTCCCAGAAAATTCCGATAGAGTACTCGAGGGATCTTTCTCAGATATTTGCATACCTCATAGACTTTAAGAGTCCTTTCACCGCTTCTCACTCTTCAACTGTTGCTGTGGTGGCGAAGGAGATAGCGAGGGAGATGGGTTATTCTGAAGAGGGAGTGGAGAAGATGGAGATAGCCGGGCTCCTACACGATATAGGAAAGGTGAAAGTTCCCGATGAGATTTTGAATAAGCCTGGAAAGCTGACGCGAGAGGAGTTCTTCATCATGAAGTCTCACGTCTTTTACACTTATCAGATCCTGAAGGAGATGAGAGTTGATGAAGAAGTGCTTAGCTGGGCTTCCCTGCACCATGAGAAGTTGAACGGAAGGGGATATCCTTTTGGGCTTACGAAGGAGAGAATCCCCCTCGGGTCGAGGATAATGACTGTTGCTGACATATATACGGCTTTAACGGAAGAGAGACCCTACAAGAAAGCTTTAAAGCCGAGGGAAGCAGTAAACCTTTTAAGGGAACTTGTCTCAAAGGGCGAGGTGGACGGATTTGTGTTATCAGCTCTTGAAAAATGTTTGGACAGGATTGAAAGGGAGAGATCCCTGGTAGTGGAGGAGGCGAAGGAGACTTATTCAAAATTTTTAGGAAAGGTTTAATTTATAATTAAAATATAAACTAAAAAGGGGAAAAAGGATGTACCGGATAGTAGGAAAGAAGGAGCTTGCCGAAAACGTTGATGAGTTTGTCATCGAAGCTCCGGAAATTGCGAGGAAGGCAAAGCCCGGACAGTTTGTGATTGTTAGGGTAACTGCGAGGGGCGAAAGGATACCCCTTACGATTGCGGATAAGGATCCGGAACAGGGGACAATAACCCTTATGGTTCAGAGGGTCGGTAAGAGTACTTACCACATGTCCTGTTTTGAGGAGGGGAATGCCCTGAAGGATGTTGTCGGACCCCTGGGAAAGCCCACCCACTTGGAAAAGTGGGGGCATGTCGTTGCCGTCGGCGGCGGCCTCGGCCTTGCTCCGATTCACCACATATGTCAGGGCGTAAAGGAGTACGGAAACGAACTGACTGTGATAATGGGTTTCAGGAGCAGAGAACTCGTTTTCTGGGAAGAGAAGATGGAGATACTTGCCGACAGGGTGATAGTTACTACCAACGACGGCTCCTACGGCATGAAGGGACTTGTAACCGATGCCCTTTTAAACCTCATAGAGAGCGGAACGAAGATTGACATGGTTATCTGCGCCGGTCCCGTTCCCATGATGAAGGCCGTTGCTGACCTCACGAGGCCTTACGGTATACCGACCGTGGCTTCCTTGAACCCGATAATGGTGGACGGAACGGGAATGTGCGGTGCCTGCAGGGTGACTGTGGGAGGTGAGGTAAAGTTTGCCTGTGTTGACGGCCCTGAGTTTGACGCCCACCAGGTTGACTTTGATGAGCTGATGAACAGGCTCAGAATGTTTAAGGAACTTGAGAAGAAGGCGATGGAAGAGTTCCAGAGAAAACACTGCGGCTGCAGGAGAGGGTGATGGCAAGGAAGGAGATAATAAAGAAAAAAGTTCCGGTTCCCGAGAGGGATCCCAAGGAGAGGGTGAAGGATTTTAGGGAAGTAAAGCTCGGATATACACCCCAGCTTGCAATGGAGGAGGCGAAGAGGTGTCTCCAGTGTGCCCACTCCCCTTGCGTTGAGGCATGCCCCGTCAGGGTACCTATCCCCCAGTTTATAAAGCTTATTGAAGAAGGCAAATTTGTGGAAGCGGCCAGGAAGATCAAGGAGGAGAACATCCTCCCTTCTGTCTGCGGAAGGGTCTGCCCGCAGGAGATTCAGTGTGAAGGGGCTTGCGTTGTCGGCAAGGTGGGGGATCCCGTTGCCATTGGTGCCCTTGAGGCGTTTGCCGGGGATCATGAGGCTTCGGTAGGTTACGAGAAGTTCCCGATTCCGGAAAAGAGCGGGAAGAGGGTTGCGATTGTTGGTTCCGGTCCTGCAAGCATCGCCTGTGCCGCAGACCTTTTGAAGTGGGGGCACGATGTAACGATATTTGAAGCCCTTCACGAGCCCGGAGGAGTTCTCGTTTACGGCATTCCTGAGTTCAGGCTTCCCAATGAGATAGTGAAGAGGGAGCTGAGGTTCCTTGAGGAGATGGGGGCGAAAATCGTCCTTAACTTTGTAGTCGGGAAAACCAAAACAATCTATGAATTGCTTGAGGAGTTTGACGCGGTCTTTATCGGTTCGGGAGCGGGACTTCCCTACATGCTAAACATAGAAGGGCTTAATCTTAACGGCGTTTATTCGGCAAACGAATTCCTCACCAGGATAATCTTCATGGGGGCAAACTGGTTCCCCGAGGTTGATACTCCGGTTTACGTTGGGAAGAGGGTTGCCGTAATAGGAGGCGGCAACACTGCTATGGACGTTGCAAGAACTGCTGTCAGGCTTGAAGGAGTGGAGGAGGTCTACGTCGTATACAGGCGCTCGGAGTCCGAGATGCCGGCGAGGGTTGAGGAGGTTCACCACGCCAAAGAAGAAGGAGTCATATTTAAGACGCTGACAAATCCGGTGAGGTTCGTCGGAGAGAACGGCTGGGTAACCGGTGTAGAGTGCGTGAAGATGGAGCTTGGAGAGCCGGACGAGTCCGGCAGGAGGCGCCCTGTTCCGATTCCCGGCTCCGAGTTTATCCTGGAAGTTGATACGGTTGTTATGGCAATAGGCCAGGGTCCCAACCCTGTTGTCGTTGAGGGTGTGAAGGAGATAAGGAGGGGAAAGAAAGGAGAGATCCTCGTTGATCCCGAGACTTTAATGACAGACCTCCCGGGCGTATTTGCCGGAGGAGATGTTATAAGGGGCGGTTCAACTGTGATTGTGGCAATGGGAGACGGAAGGAAGGCGGCAAAGTCCATTCACGAGTACCTTATGTCAACCTCTAAGTAAGCTTTGCGCCCTTTGCAAGCTCTTTGAGCCTTGAGAGTATTACGAGGGCTTCGAGGGGCGTTGTGTTGGATATTTCGATGTTGAGCAGTTCATCGATGATTCTTTCAACTTCCGGCGATACTCGTTCTGCGGGTGGGGGCTGGGAAAAGAGGGGGAGTTGGTTAACCTCTCCCTTCCTTTCTAGCTCTTCAAGGATTTCCCGTGCCCTTTCTATTACTTCCTTTGGCAGGCCGGCTAATTCTGCAACGTGAATTCCGTAGGATTTTTCTGAAGCTCCGGGCAGGACTTTATGGGTGAAGACAACTTTCCCGTCCACTTCTTCTACGGCTACGTGGAGGTTTTTTACTCCCTTTATCTTTCCTTCAAGTTCCGTAAGTTCGTGGTAGTGGGTGGCAAACAGCGTCTTTGCCTTTACCTTTCGGGATATGTACTCGACTACCGCCCTTGCTATACTCATTCCGTCGTAAGTGCTCGTTCCCCTGCCTATCTCGTCCAGGATTACAAGGCTCTTTTCCGTTGCATTTTTAAGGATGTTGGCCGTCTCAACCATTTCCATCATAAAGGTAGACAGTCCCCTGCTCAGGTTGTCGGATGCACCGACCCTCGTAAATATCCGGTCAACAACTCCCACCTCTGCGGAGTCGGCAGGGACAAATGATCCTATTTGGGCCATCAGGACAATCAGGGCTGTTTGGCGCAGGTAAACGGACTTTCCTCCCATGTTCGGTCCGGTGACTATCTGGATAAACGAGTCTTCGGAGAGTAGCGTGTCGTTAGGAATGAAATCCTCTTCTAAAAGGCTCTCAAGTACCGGGTGCCGTCCTCCTTCAATGACTATTCGGTAGCCGTTTGTGACTTTGGGCTTTACATAATTCCTCTCTACGGAAACTTTTGCGAGGGAATGGAGCGCATCAACGGCAGCAACGATTTCGGCGGACTTTGTTATCCTGTCTGATCTTTCGGTTATGAAGCTCCTGAGCTTTGTGAAGATTTCGTACTCTATGCGCTCTATTCTCTCCTGGGCAGAGAGGACTTTTTCTTCGAATTCCTTAAGTTCCGGGGTGATGAACCTCTCTGCGTTAACGAGGGTCTGCTTTCGAATGTACTCCTTTGGAACTAAATGGAGGTTGGGCTTTGAGACTTCGATGTAGTAGCCGAAGATGCTGTTAAAGCCTACCTTGAGGCTGTTGATGCCTGTCCTTTTCTTTTCCCTTTCCTCTATCTCTTTTATGAAACTTTCACTTTTCTCTTTTAGTTTCCTGAGTTCATCAAGTTCTTTATCTACACCGCTTTTTATAACGCCCCCGTCCTTGAGCGTTGAGGGGGGATTTTCATAAAGTACCCTTTCAAGCTCGCAGTAGATGTCGTACAGGTCGTCGAAGTTCCCGTGAAGTTCCTTAAGCAGGGGAGAGTGTAATTTGCTCAGGGTTTCCTTGAGTTTCGGAAAGTGCTTTATCGAACTCCTCAGTCCGGCAAGGTCTTTCGGCGTTGCTATGCCTGATGTGACCTTGGATAATAGCCTTTCAACGTCGTAAATTTGGGAAAGGAGCCTCCTCAAGTCCTCGAGAACTTGAGGCTTTTCTCTCAGCTCTTCAACGGAAAGGAGCCTTTTTTCTATTTCTCCTTTTTCCCTTAAAGGGTGAAGTATCCAGAACCTTAGAAGCCTCCTTCCCATTCCCGTTCGTGTTCTGTTGAGAACGTTGAGAAGTGTAGCTCTGAAGCTCCTTCCGTCGGCCGGTTCCGTAAGCTCCAGGTTTCTCTGGGTTTGCGGATCCAAGTAAACGTATTTTTCCCCTATGTACTTTCGAGGGGGTTTTAATTTCGGGATGAAGTTTATCTGGGTTTCCCTTATGAAGTTCAGTAGGCCGTTAACTGCTTCTCTTTCCTTTTCGTTCTCGACCTCCGGAGAGTGGAAGTCACCTTTGAAAAATTCCTTTTCCCTTTCTTCTACAATCGTTTCCGGAGAAATCTCCTTTACTGCCCGGTAAGCCGGAAAGCCTTCCGGGACTAAAAGCTCTTTCGGAGTGAACTTCGATAGGAGTGATTTGAATCCGTTGCTGTCGGTTGTAGTGAAGAAAAAATCTCCCGAGGAAAGCTCTGTCCATGCTACGGAGAACCTGTTCCTGTGGTGAACGGCGGTCATGAGAAACCTGTCCTCAAGCTCATCTTCAAAGTACGTTCCTGGAGTGATTACTCTTACTACACCTCTGTCGATTACCTTCTTGCCGGGTTTTGGCTCTTCTAACTGTTCACATATGGCAACCTTGTAGCCTTTCCTTACGAGCTTTGCAATGTAGTTCTCCGCCGAGTGGTAAGGGACGCCGCACATTGGGGCTTTTTCTCCGCCCTTTCCGAAGCTCCTTGCCGTGAGGGCGATTTCAAGTTCCCTTGAAGCTATTTCGGCGTCTTCAAAGAACATCTCGTAAAAATCCCCCATCCTGAACATCAGGATGGAGTCCCTGTATTTCTCCTTTAGTTTTAAGTACTGCTTAAGAGCCGGAGTCAGTTTCTTCTTGGACAACAATTTCCTCCTCTACCTTGTACTCTTCGTTCAGCCATTTTGAAAGGTCGGCCAGCTTGCACTTTTCCGAACAGAAAGGGCGGAAGGGATTCCCTTTCCACTTTGTGGGTTTCCCGCAGTTAGGGCAGTTTAACCTTTTCACCTTTTGCTCCCGGATTAAATTATTTCAGGCTTTAAAAATAGATTTCAAGCGGGATTATGGCAGAGTATAAAGTAGACAGTGAGCACTCAGGGCAGAGGCTTGATCAATTTATCTCCTCCGTTTCGGAGCTTTCCCGTTCGAGAGCAAAGCACTTGATAGAAGACGGAGAGATTTCTGTTGATGGTGAGGTAGTTAAAAAGCCTTCCTATAAAGTGAGGGAAGGACAGGTTATTGCCTTTGAGATTCCTGAACCGGAACCGCTTGAGCTTAAGCCCGAAGAGATACCAATAGATGTAGTTTATGAGGATAGCGATGTTATCGTTGTTAATAAGCCGGCCGGTTTGGTTGTTCACCCGGCACCCGGACACCTTTCCGGGACTCTCGTAAATGCCCTCCTTTACCGCTGTAAAGACCTTCAGGGAATCGGTGGAACGGTAAGGCCGGGAATAGTTCACCGCCTTGATAAGGATACTGCCGGCCTGATAGTGGTTGCGAAGAACGACCTTGCCCACCAGTCACTGGTTGAGCAGTTTAAGAAACGGAGTGTTGGAAGGTTTTACAGGGCTTTAATAATGGGAATCCCGCGGGAGAGGAGGGGCAGGATAACTGTTCCCATCGGGCGGGACAGGTTTGATAGGAAGAAGTTTTCCCCCAATACGACTTCCCCGAAAGAGGCAATAACAAACTACGAGGTGATTGAGGAGTTCCCCCTCCATAACGTGTCGGAGATCAGGTGTAAGCTGGAAACGGGAAGGACGCACCAGATAAGAGTTCATATGTCCCACCTCGGCCACCCGCTACTTGGAGATAGAACATACGGCTACAAATCCGGCAGAATTGAGGACGAAACGCTTAGAAAACTAATAGATGAAATGGGAATGCACGCCCTCTGCGCCTACTACCTTGCTTTTGACCATCCCAGAACCGGGAAAAGGATGGAGTTCACGGTAGATCTGCCCAAAGGTTATTCTAAAATCCTTGACTACTTAAAGGGAGGGCAGAGGAGTATTGAGCGCAGTTAGAGTGGATTGTAGTGTAAGAAAGGATAAAGGCAGAAAACTTAAATTGGATCTGGAGAGAAATTTATTCTGTCTCGGCGTAGTTTTTGAGGAATTCCTCTTTAAACTGGGCAAAACGCCCTTCTTCTATTGATTTCCTTATTCTCTCCATTAATTTACCGTAGAAGTGGAGATTGTGTATTGTGTTCAGTATTACTGCGTTAACTTCCCCGCTTACGTAGAGGTGCCTGAGGTAGGCTTTGGAGTAGTTCCTGCAGGTGAAACAGTCACACTCGGGATCCGGAGGGGAGAAGTCTTTCTTGTACTTTGCTGACTTGATGTTGATTCTGCCGGTTGAAGTATAGAGGGTTCCGTTTCTTGCATTTCTGGTCGGGATAACGCAGTCGAACATATCGATTCCCGCCTCGACGGCTTCCAGTATGTCTTCGGGCTTTCCTACTCCCATCAGGTAACGGGGTTTATCGTGCGGAAGTTGAGGAGCAACAAGCCTTGTTATTCTGTACATCTCATCCTTCGGCTCTCCAACGCTCAGCCCTCCTATTGCATATCCGTCAAAGGGGAGCCTGGAGAGTTCCTCAACACACCTTAACCTCAAGTCTTCGTAGATTCCTCCTTGGACAATTGCAAAGAGCGCCGTTGCATCGGTTGTTCTTGCTTCAAGGCTTCTTAAGGCCCACCTGACAGTTCTTTCCATTGAGTGTTTTGCGTACTCGTAGGTGGCGGGGTAAGGGGTACACTCGTCAAGAACCATTCCGATGTCGACGCCCGCTTCCTCCTCGAACTTTACTACAAACTCCGGGGTAAAGAAGTGCTTGGAACCGTCTATGTGTGATTTAAAAGCTATACCTTCTTCCTTTATTTCCATAAGCTTTCCGAGGCTGAAAACCTGAAATCCTCCGCTGTCGGTTAGTATGAGCTTTTTCCATCCGGTAAATCGATGTATTCCTCCGGCTTCCTTTAAAACTTCAAGCCCCGGCCGGAGGTACAGGTGGTAGACGTTAGAGAGAACGAGGCTGTAGCCCATTTCTTCTACTTTATCCCAGGTAACTCCCTTTACGGCCCCGAGCGTCCCCACCGGCATAAAGCAGGGCGTTTCCGTTTCTCCGTGGGTTCCCTTTAACCTTCCCCTTCTGGCAAGGCCGTCTGTTTTTAAGATTTCGAAGTTAAGCACTGCTACCTCTCCGATGCCTTATGCTACCGTGGAAGTTCCGATAATCTGAAGCTGCCGCTTTCGGTTACTAAACAGTCATCTTCTATTCTGACTCCTCCGAGGCCGGGTAAATATATTCCGGGTTCAACCGTTACCACGTTGTTTTTTCTCAGGATCTCATTGGAATTTTTAGAGAGGGTAGGAGCTTCATGAACTTCCAGTCCTATTCCGTGACCGGTAGAGTGAACGAAAAATTCCCCGAAGTTCTTGGATTCTATAAACTTCCGTACTGCCAAGTCCACTTCCCTGCAGGACTTTCCTTCCTTTAATTCTTTTACCCCGAGTTCCTGAGCTTCCCTTACAACTTCGTAAATCTCCCTGATTTTTTCCGGTACTTTTCCGACGAGAAACGTTCTCGTTATGTCCGACACATAACCTTTATAGCGTGTTCCGAAGTCAACGATTACAACTTCTCCGTCCTTTATTTCTTTGTTTGAAGTTTCCCAGTGTGGAACGGCAGATCCTTTGCCCGATGCAACTATCGTCGGGAAAGCTTCCCCTTCCCCGCCCAGCTTGAAAAAGGCTGAAATTAATTCCCTCCTGAACTCCAGTTCGGTTATTCCGGGCTTTAAAAGGTGAAGGACGCTTTTCAGGGCAAGTTCTGCCGTTTGGACTGCCCTGGCAATTCTAACGATTTCTTCTTCTTCCTTGACTGATCTGAACTCAGAGAGAAATCCCTGATAGCTTTTGATCTCTATGCTTTCCTTTAGTTTCTGGTAGGTTGACAATTTGATTCTGTCCGGGTCGATTACCGCCGACTCGATCTTTTCCTCTTTCAAGAGAGAAAGCAGGTTATCCCATCCTTTCCACTGTACCAACCTGAAACCTTTAACTTCTTCCTTTGCTCTCTCGATGTACCTGCCGTCCGTGATGAATATCCCTTCTCCCTTCGATGTTACGATAACAATTCCGAAAGAGGAGGAGAAGTTTGTCAGGTAGAGCCGTTCACTTTGGTCTAAAGTGATGTAGCAGTCTGCTCCAAAGGCCTTAATTTTGCTCGCTATCCTTTCGGTTCTCACAGTATGTACCTCGTGAGATCCTCATCCTCTATTATGCCTTCCAGTTTACTCCTTACGTATTCCCTGTCTATTACTACCCTCTCTCCTTTCATTTCGGGAGCATTGAAGGATATTTCCTCAAGCAGTTTTTCCATTACGGTGTGGAGGCGCCTTGCTCCTATGTTTTCTGCTTTTGAGTTTGCTTCTTCCGCTATCCTCGCGATTTCCTCTATCCCGTCGGGTGTAAACTCGATTTCAACTCCCTCCGTTTCGAGTAGGGCTTTGTACTGCTTTGTAAGGGCGTTTTTCGGTTCCGTCAGGATCCTGATGAAGTCTTCTTTGGTGAGAGGTTTAAGCTCAACCCTTATTGGGAAGCGACCTTGAAGCTCGGGAAGGAGATCGGAGGGTTTTGCTATGTGGAAGGCACCGGCTGCTATGAAAAGTATGTGGTCTGTTCTGACAAGGCCGTACTTCGTTGAAACCTTGCTTCCTTCGACTATCGGAAGGAGATCTCTCTGAACTCCTTCTCTTGAAACGTCCGGACCTTTCCCGCCGCTCCTTGCAGCGACTTTATCTATTTCATCAATAAATACGATTCCCTGGTTTTCAACCCTGTCAATGGCCTCCCTTATCACTTCGTCCATGTCTATGAGCTTTTGTGCTTCCTCTTGAGTCAAGTACCTGAGGGCTTCCTTTACCTTCATTTTCCTCAGCTTCCTGGGCTTGGGAAGGATGGAGGAGAGAATATCCTGTATGTTTGACATATCGGCACCGATGCCGACGACGTTGATGCCGGGTGTTTCCACGGTTACGGCTATTTCAACTACCTCCTCGTCAAGCTCCCCCGCTTTGAGCTTTTCCTTTATCCTGTTTCTCTCGTCCCTTAACCTGCTTTTCAGCTTCTCCCGATCTTCTTGCTGCGGGGCTTTAGGGGATGGAAGGAATACGTCAAAGAGGCTCTGGATGGACTGCTGTTGAGGCCCCGGCTCCGGAACCATAATTTCCGCAAGCCTTTCGTAGGCAAGCTCCCTGGCTCTCTCCTCAACTTCCGCAATCTTTTCTTCCTTTACCATGTTAACGGCAAACTCGACGAGATCCCGTATTATTGATTCAACATCCCTTCCGACGTAGCCGACTTCTGTAAACTTCGTTGCTTCTACCTTTATGAAGGGGGCTTTGACTAACTTAGCCAGTCTCCTTGCTATTTCTGTTTTCCCCACGCCGGTCGGTCCGATCATTATTATGTTTTTGGGGGCAACTTCGTCCCTCATTTCGGGGGGAAGTTTCTGCCTCCTCCACCTGTTCCTCAGGGCTATTGCGACGGCTTTCTTTGCCTCATGCTGCCCAACAACGTACTTGTCAAGCTCTTTTACTATTTCTTTCGGGGTAAGGAATTTCTCACTTCCCGGCCTTTCCTTTTTCCCGTTGCTGCCGAAAAAACGCTTCAGCATTCTGCCCCCTAATCGAGAACTTCAACAATGATGTTGGTATTTGTGTAGATACATATGTTTCCGGCTATTTCAAGCGATTTTCTGGCAATTTCCTCTGCCGGAAGGTCGGTGTTCTGGTAAAGTGCCGTTGCTGCTGCCTGGGCATAAGCTCCGCCGGAGCCTATTGCCATAACCGGAATGTCGGGTTCTATTACATCTCCGTTACCCGAAATGAGAAGTATCTTTGACTTATCTGCAACTAAGAGCATGGCCTCAAGCCTTCTCAGCACCCTGTCGGTTCTCCAGTCCTTTGCAAGTTCTACTGCTGATTTTAGTAAGTTACCGCTGAAGCTTTGAAGCTTGTCTTCAAACCTTTCGAGGAGGGCAAAAGCGTCGGCAACGGAGCCGGCGAACCCTGCCAGAACTCTGCCTCCGTATATCTTCCTTACTTTTCTTGCCCCGTTTTTAAAAACGGTGTTTCCGAGGGTGACCTGCCCGTCTCCGGCCATAGCAACCCTGCCGTCCTTGAGTACGGCACATATTGTCGTTCCGCGGAATTCCATTATCCCTCCAGCTGAAGCTGTCTGCGCCTGATTCTTGCCCCGATGAACTGTCCGAAGACTGCTACCAAGATGAGGAGCGGTGCAAATTTCCAGGGAATCCCGAGTCCTATCCTCATGGCGATTATGAAAGGTATGGGGAAGTGAACGTAGAGAAACCACATTGGTGAGAATTTCCTTACGCCTTCCCTAAGCCATCCGAAGGGAAGGTTAAGAAAGAAAGTTGCTATGATGACGGTTACCAAAGTTTCCAAGGTTGATCCTCCCGGTACTGTTTGGGGATTCTAATAATTTAATTAGTGACCTAAAGCGTGGCAAAATGGAACAATCTTTGAGGTGAAGAAAGGCTTTTATTTTTTCTTTTTGGGCGGTTGGTAATTGAGGGAATGTTTCTTTTTATGGCTGTGTCAAGCTTGGAGAATTCGGATGCCATTGGTGCCCGGGGCGGGAATCGAACCCGCACGGCCTTGCGGCCCCGGGATTTTAAGTCCCGTGCGTCTGCCAATTCCGCCACCCGGGCTTCTAATTTGGATTTTTTTTGGCGGGAATAAAAAAATGGTGCCGAGGGGCGGAATCGAACCGCCGACACGAGGATTTTCAGTCCTCTGCTCTACCAACTGAGCTACCTCGGCATGCAAGGAAAAATATAGGGAGTCGGTTGCTGTATGTCAATAGGTTGTTGGAGTTCACTACATGGTGGACACCTCAGTAGCTCCTGATACGGTTCCGCAGTTTTCAAGGGAAAACTTTGTATTTAGTTTTTGCGCACAATAAATGAGAAAAAAGGGGCACAGGCCCCGAGGTTACTTTTCCCCCTTGTACTCCCACCTGCCGGTCATCAGGTATTTGTGGATTGATCGGGCGGCGATCTGGGCATGCCTTATTGCTGTTACTACGAGGTCGCCGCCGTTTACGACGTCACCGCCGGCCCAAACTCCTTCAATGTTTGTTCTGAACTCCTCGTCAACGGTTGAGAGATTATTCCACTTGTCAATCTTTAAGCCTTCAAGTTCTTTGTAAGCAACGGGATTATCTCCCTGGCCTACGGCAAAGACCACAATGTCACAGGGTATAACGAACTCGGAATCGGAAATCGGCTCTACCTTGGGTCTTCTCCCTTCTTGCGGTATCAATTTCATCTTCACGCACTTTATTCCTTTGACTTTTCCTTCCTCATCCCCTATCACTTCTACTGGCTGTGTGAGCCAGTTTATCTTTACACCTTCCTCCTCGAGCATTTCCCACTCATCCTCCCTTGCAGAGGAGGAGTCCTTTGTCCTTCTGTAAACAATCTCAACCTCGTTTCCAAGCCTTACTGCAACGAGTGCACAGTCAACGGCGGTGAAACCGCCGCCTACTACGACGATTTTCTTGTTCTGGGGCATCTCAACGTCCCTGTCGGGGGCAAGGAGGGGGTGGACTTCCCCCGTGTTTATCTTCATGAGGAAGCCTATTGCCGTGTAACAGCCTTTCAGATCGGCTCCGGGTATGTTCATTTTCTTGCCTCTTCCGGAGCCGACTGCGATGAATACTGCATCGTACATTTTCATTATCTGTTCTATTGAGATGTCTTCTCCGACAACTGTATTTGTCTTTACGTCTACGCCGAGGTTAACGATAAGGTTTATATCCCAATCCAGTGCTTCCCTGGGAAGCCTCGGCTCCGGAATGCCGTACCTCATAACTCCGCCGAGGTAGGGAAGAGCTTCAAAAACCGTAACCTTATGCCCTTTTCTTGCTAAGAAGTAAGCAGCCGCGAGACCTGCCGGCCCTCCTCCGATGACTGCAACCTTTTTCCCGGTATCCTCAAATTCCTTTTCGTCCTTCCAGTCAATGCCCGACATCCTGATGTTGTCGGCTATAAACCTTTCCAATCCTCCGATAGCAACGGATTCTCCATCCTTTTTCCTGAGGAGAATGCAGGTGCTTTCGCAGAGCCTTTCCTGAGGGCATACTCTACCGCAGACAGAGCTAAAGGGGTTCCTCTCTCTCAGTACCTTGTAGCCTTCAATTACTGATTCCTTCTGGATTGACTCAATCCACTCGGGAATTCTGCTGTTAACGGGGCAGGAGTCCATGCAGGTGGGAGTCTTACATAGAAGACACCTTATGGACTCGTCTTTGGCGGCAGTGTGGCCGTAGCCGAGTACGTACTCATTAAACACCCTTTTCCTGACTTCGGCGGGAAGTATCGGCATCGGCATTCTGTCCATCCACCTGTCGAGCTTCCTTTTCATTGGAGTTCCTCCTATTTGCTGGCGTTTCTTGAAAAAAGAATTTTACTAACTTGTAAAAAAAATGTAAAAATTTGACCGGTTTATAATTCCCAATTCAAATTCGAGTAAGGAGAAGGAGATGCCGAAGGTAATACTTGTTAGGCACGGTAAAACTGTCTGGAACGCTGAAGGCAGGTATCAGGGGAAGATGGATATCCCGCTGAATGAGGAGGGGAAAGAGCAGGCAAAGAAAGTAGGTAATGCCCTTAAGGATTTTCCGATCAAGGCTGTTTACTCAAGCCCTTTAAAAAGGTGCAGGGATACTGCGGAGGAGATAGCCAGACACCACGGGCTTACTGTTGTAACCGATGAGGGCTTTAAGGAGATTGATCACGGAGAGTGGGAAGGGATGCTGGCTTCCGAAGTTGAGGAAAAGTACCCTGAGCTTCTGAAGCTCTGGAGAGAGAGGCCCGCTGAGGTAAAAATGCCGGGTGGTGAGAGCCTCAGGGACGTTTACGAAAGGGCAGTAGAGGCGTTTGAAAGGGTTGTCAGGAAGCACGAAAGTGAGGATTTGATCGTTGTTGTTGGTCACGACGCTACCAATAAGGTAATTATGTGCCACCTCCTCGAAACAGACCTTAATAAGTTCTGGGCTTTTAAGCAGGCAAACTGCGGGATAACTGTCCTTGAGTATGAGCCCGAGACAAAGAAGGTAATCGTTCACGTTGCCAATGCTACCGGACACCTCGGTAAGGAAATAGACTTTGAAGTTCAAAAGTCCCTGTGAGGGTTTAAATATTTCGGTTGCCGAAGATGTCCCTTCCCTTACTGAGGGTATTTTTGTTGAAAGGTTGAATAGATTTACCGTGAAGGCTTTAGTTGAGGGAAGGGAAGTAACTGCCCACCTTTCCGATACCGGAAGGCTTCGGGAGCTTCTCGTCCCCGGAGCTTCTGTCCTTCTTTCACCGAATCCGAGGGGAAAACTGGACTTTAAGCTGACGGCTGTCAGGAGCGGCGGTGAATGGGTTTTCCTTATGCCCTCTCTCCATTCCAAAATAGCCCGATGTCTTATAAAGTCCGGTTGTCTCGGTTTTGTTCCGAAGGAAGTGAAGGGAGAAGTAACTTTTGGAAGTAGCAGGATTGACTTTTTGGTTGACGGAAAACTCTTTGTGGAGGTAAAGGGCTGCAACCTGGTGGAGGGCGGGGTGTGCCTTTTCCCCGATGCTCCGACTGCAAGGGGCAGAAAACACCTGGAAGAGCTTGTAAAGGCGAAGAAGAGAGGGTTTGACGCTGCTATTCTTTTTTTAGCTTTTAAAAGCTGCTTTTGTATTAAAGCCAATGAAAAGAGGGATAAGGACTTTGCTGAAGCACTTAAAGAGGCCGTTCGCTCAGGGGTTGGTGTCTTTGGCTTCTTATTAAGCTTCAATCCTCAGGAGCTTGAAATTGAGGTTAAAAAAACTTTAAGCCTTTGCCCTTGATATCAGAGAAAAAATGAATATTATTTCCCTCCCAGATGCTCCATCTCTCCCTCCTCACAGCTCAGGCTGCCCCCTTCGGGGGCCTTTTTTAAGGCGTTCCTGTGGTATTTAGAGTAGATTGCTCCTGCCGGGTTGTGGGCCAAGACTCTGTCCTTCACTATGAGAGTCGTTACCGGAGCTTCCGAGTGCATTTGAAAGAGGATATCGTGTCCTATGCAGAGGCCGACTATTATGTTGAGTTCAGTTCCCGCCCTGTTGAGAAGTTCTGCCTGACCTATCGGGTTGCAGACGGATTCGGGGCTTTCGGGTTTCATTTTCTCAATTCCGAGTTCTTCCTTATCAACCGCTCCGACCTTACAGGCGGCCGAGAAGACTTTGAGTCCGTGGGATTCTAAAATCTCCGCCAGAATCCTTGCTTCTTCGAAAAGTCCTATGCAGAACGCAATTCCGATTTTCTTGAACTTCATTCTCCTGCAGAACTCTATAAGCTCCTGAACTCTTGTAGCCCTGCAGTAGAACTCCCTTTCTATGTCGGAGGCGACTTTCAGGAGTTTCAGCTCAAATTCCGTAAGGGAGTCAATTTCCTTTTCCGCTCCGTAGCAGCGCTTTTCCTTTCTGTAGCAGTCCGGAGAACTGCAGAGGTGGCACTTCACAGTTCCCTCCCTTAATGCTCGTGGGGTTCTTCGTTTGGGGCTGGAAGCTCTTTGAGTTTCATTTCCTTAAAGGCCTCAACTGCTTCATCCAGGAATTTAATTTCCGGGGGAATAAGGTAAACTTTGATTCCCATAACATTCCTTATCTTATCAAAAGCGCCTGCTCCCATTTCTTTTACCAGAACGGCCTGAACTCCTTTCTCTTTAAACATCTCCGCGATGTAGATTCCCCTTCTCCTTGGAAGGTGAATTCCCGGATTTTCAATTACCTCAACGTTTCCCGTTTCCGTATCTACAACGGCAAAGTGCTTTGATTTGCCGAAGTGGGCGTTTACGAGCTTCTTTCCCTTTACTTCCGTTTCAAGCACCGGAACGACGATCTTCATCATTTACCTCCGTATTTAATTCTAATTCTCCAATAAATTGTACATTCAAATATTGTCCTGTTTTTGACTTAGGTCAAGGCCTTCTCCGAAGAAACCGGTTAGGATTCATATCAGAAACCAAGATGCAGGAGGAGAAAATGTTTGGATTCTTCAAAAAGGACGGGAACGGAAGCGAAAAGAAAGAACAGCAGAATTTCCGCGCGGAGTCGGATCTTTCGGCAGGCGTCGGCCTTAAAATGCCCAGTTTCCACGAAAGCGTTAACTACATGTACAAACAGGTAAAGGAAGCCGGGCTTTCAAACGTTGCTGATCGATTTGGGGCAATGGAACAGGTCAGGTGTAAGTTCTGTAAAGAGGGAGTTTCCTGTCAGCTTTGTTCAATGGGCCCTTGTCGTATAACTCCGAAAACCCCCAGGGGAGTTTGCGGTATCGACGCTCACGGTATTGTTATGAGGAATTTCCTCATAAAGGCCAATATGGGGCTTTCCGCTTATACCTACCACTGCAGGGAAGCAGCCTTAACGCTCCTTGAAACGGCAAAGGGAAATACGGTTTATGAGATTAAAGATCCCTCGAAGATTGACCTGCTGGCGGATGTTCTCGGTGTAGATAAATCCCTTCCCCTGGAGGAGAAAGCCAAACAGGTAGCGGAGGGGGTTCTCAGCAGCTTGTCTCAAAACGATACGTCAATCTTTGTTGAGAAACTGGCTCCTGAAAGCAGGAAGGAGGTTTTCAGAAGGCTCGGCATAATGCCCAAAGGACCTATGAATGAGCTTGTCGATTCCGTAACTCGCTCAATGACCAACATCGATGGGGACTACATTACCCTGGCGCTGGCAGCTCTCAGAAACGGCGTTGCTTCTGCTTTCGGAGCTTTAGTTCCCCTTGAGATTATTCAAGATGCCCTTTACGGAACGCCTACTCCTCACGAGTGCGAGGTTGACTTCGGTATTCTCGATCCCGACTACGTTAACATCCTGCCCAACGGACACGAACCTTTTGTCGGTATGGCCCTTGTTAAGCTGGCTAAAGACCCGAAAGTTCAGGAGATGGCAAGGGCTGCCGGTGCTAAAGGGGTGAAAATCGTTGGTTCTATTGAAACCGGTCAGGAGATGATGGCAAGACTTGAGTGCGACGACGTATTTGCCGGTCTTACTTCAAACTGGATATCGATAGAGTACTTCCTCTCAACCGGAGCAGTCGATGCCTTTGTTATGGATATGAACTGTTCCCTTGCCAACCTTAAGGAGTACGCAGATAAGTACAGGTTTAAGCTTATAGCCGTTTCAAACATCATAGGTGTTCCCGGTTCAATAAGGCTTGAGTACAAGCCGGGGAATGAGTCAAAGGTAGCCGAGGAGATAATAAAGCTTGCAATCGAAAACTTTAAGGAGAGAAAGAGCGCTCCGAAGGCTGACGTTTCCAGGTTTAAGCAGAAGGCTATTGTCGGATTTTCCGCAGAGGCGATAGTTAACGCCCTCGGCGGAAGCCTTGACCCGCTTCTTGAAGTAATTAAATCCGGAGATATTAAGGGAGTTGTTGCTCTCGTTAACTGTACTTCCCTCGGGAACGGTCCCCAGGACAGCATGACAGTTCAAATAGCGAAGGAGCTTATAAAGAGAGATATCCTTGTAATCGGTGCCGGTTGCGGAAATGCGGGTCTTCAGAAAGCCGGACTTGAGACTCTTGAGGCTGTCGATAAGTACGCGGGTCCGAAGCTTGCCGGGGTTTGTAAGGCTCTCGGAATTCCTCCTGTCCTTTCCTTCGGAACCTGCACCGATACGGGAAGAATTATCATGACCGTCGTGGCGATTGCCAATGCTCTGGGTGTTGATCCCTCCCAGCTTCCTGTGGCCGTTACTGCACCAGAGTATATGGAACAGAAGGCCGTTATTGACGGTTTTTCTGCCGTTGCCATGGGACTTTACACCCACGTTTCTCCCGTTCCTCCGGTAACCGGTTCTGATAAAGTCGTTAAGTTACTTACCGAAGAGGTTGAAGGCCTGACCGGCGGAAAGATTGCCGTCGGGGATGATCCCGTTCAGGCTGCGGACGGTATTGAAGAACACATAGTGAAGAAGAGAGAGCTTCTTGGTATATAATCCTTGACTCCTCTCTTCCTTAGTCCCCGCCCGGCGGGGACTTCTTAATTTCGGGGAGGTCTTTTGAGCAGGCTGGAAAGGGAAAAAAGAACAATAAGGAAAATGCTTGAAATTTACTGCTGGAAAAAGCACGGCGTGCAAAAGGGGGAACTCTGTCCCGAGTGCCGAAAACTTCTGAGGTATGCTTACGAAAGGCTTGAAGTTTGTCCTTTCGGCGAGGATAAGCCTACCTGTAAGAGGTGTCCTGTTCACTGCTACACTCCTGAGATGAGAAGTAGGATTAAAGAGGTGATGCGCTTCAGCGGGCCGAGACTTTTTCTTTATAGCCCTTTGAGCTGGCTGGTTCACGAACTTAGGGAAAAGTTCTTAGATTGAAAGTTCCTTGAGGGCTTTGAGGTCTTTAATTTTTATGGAGTTCCTATTCTTCTCTATTATTCCCATCTCTTTAAGCTTTGACAGCATGCGGGAAACTGTTTCCTTTGTGAGGCCGAGTTCCATAGCTGCAATGTTTGTCCGGAAAGTTATTTCCTCTCCCATTTCGCCGTATAGCGTCAGTATGTAGGAGGATACCTTTGAGAGAGCATCTTTTAGAGAAAGGTTCTCTATTACGCCGGTAAGGTGCATAAGCCTTTGAGCCATAACGGCGAGAAGCTTCATTCCTATTTCCGGATCTTCCCTCAGCAGGTTGAG
Organism: Desulfurobacteriaceae bacterium; assembly: GCA_027063785.1. Lineage (GTDB taxonomy): Bacteria > Aquificota > Aquificia > Desulfurobacteriales > Desulfurobacteriaceae > JAMORC01. Next base: position 53,129 of record JAMORC010000039.1, on the reverse strand, counting down.
AAACTCTTTTCTGGGAATTACCAAAACTTCGGATTCTTCCAAGCTTTCTGCCCAGGCCGGGAAATAACTCCCGGTAAAGCTTGCGGCTTCTCCAAAAATGGCAGGCTTTGAGAAGACTTTGAGTATTTGCTCTTTGCCTTTTGCCGTTTTGAATACTTTTACTTTACCCTTCTTCAGAATGAAAAAAAACTCTCCCTTTTGAGAGGGGGTGAATATTACTTTGCCCTTGGGGTATTTCTTAAGCGTTGCTATCGAGAGAACTTTTTTTAGTTGATCTTCCGAAAGTTCCGAAAGTAGAGGGATTTTCCTCAGGTCTTCCATTCCTTTCTCCGGACTACAGGATTGGGCTTAATAAGAAAACTTCTGCAATTTTTACGTCTTCTGGTGTGGTTATCTTTATATTCCTGTAATCCCCCGGAATGGAAACGACGGAATAACCGTAATGTTCGAGGAGTGCCGAGTCATCGGTTGCCGTAAAATCTTCCTTTTCTGCCTTAATGTGGCACTCGAGCAGGGTTTGAAAGCTGAAAACCTGTGGAGTTTGGACAAGTATCAGGTTATCCCTGTTTAGTGTTCTCTTTACAAAGTGGTCTCCCGGCTCAAGGGGGGAGCCTATTTCTTTCACGGTTTCCTTTGGCTTTATCCCGGGAATTACTCCGTCAACGTCGTAGTCGGCAAGGGCTATTATCAGCTCCCTTAGCAGGGTTGGAGGCACTATGGGGCGGACGCCGTCGTGTACAACAACCTCGGAGGGAGAAAGTTCCTTCGCCGCTTCAAGTCCCTTTTTGACCGATGACTGCCTCTCTTCTCCTCCGGGAACTACTGCATAGAGCTTTGAAAACTTCCTCTTCAACTCCTCTCCCAGCTCGAGGTTTTCCTTTGGCAGGACCAGGATCACGGCCGATATAAGTTCGCTTTTCTCAAACAGTGAAAGAGGATATTCCACTATGGGTTTTCCCTTCAGCTTGAAAAACTGTTTTTTACCCCCGAACCGCCTTCCGAGCCCGGCGGCCGGTACAACGGCGACCCTCACTTCACCACCTCTTTAAGCCTTGCAAATATTATCTTCCCGGCTGAGGTTTGGAGAACGTTGTTTACAAGAACTTTAACCTTATGGCCTACAAGGTGCTTGGCGTTGTCAACGACGACCATCGTCCCGTCGTCGAGGTAGCCCACGCCCTGGTTCTTCTCCTTCCCTTCCTTTACCAGGAAGATGACGAGTTCCTCTCCGACGGCAACGACGGGCTTCAGGGCATTTGCCAGGTCGTTTATGTTGAGTATTTCAATTCCCTTTATGGAAGCCACTTTGTTGAGGTTGTAGTCCGTTGTTATGAGCTTTGCCCGTAGCTTTCTTGAAAGCTCTATGAGTTTTGAGTCGACGTCCTTTATCCAGGGGAAATCCCTTTCGTATATCTCAACCGGCGGCTTTTCAAGGGTTCTGATTTTCGATACTACTTCTAGTCCTTTTTTTCCTTTTGTCCTTGTCATGTGGTCGGAAGAGTCGGCGAGGGTTTGAAGCTCTTCCAGAACAAACCTCGGTATTACGATCTTCCCCTCAATGAATCCCAGCCGGGCGATTTCATAGATTCTTCCGTCTATAAGAGCGCTGGTGTCGACGACCTTTGTTGTGCAGTACAGCGAACTTTCCTCTTTTAGGAGGTCAGATAGGGGTTTGTCCTTACCGATTTCTACTGCGAGGAAAGCAAACAGGTAAGGTAGGGTTATAAAGAGAATTTCCTGAAGATAAGGAAACTGGCTGAAAAACGAGTAAAGGGAAAGCGTAATTCCCTTTGCCAGGTACAGTCCCAGGAAAAAGCCGGCCGAAAATAGAAGCAGGACTTTGATTGAAAGTTTTCTTCTCATAACAAACTGGTAAAGCAGAAAAGAGGCGGCCGTGATGAAAATTCCCAGTATAAGGGATTGAGTCAGCGTGAAGCCGTAGTGTTTGAAAATTACAAGGGAGATTACTATGAGGAAGAGGAAGAATCCGCCGAGAAGCTTAGAAATCACTTCTCCTTAACCTCTTTCAGAATTTTCCTTATCCTTTGTTTGACTTTTTTTACCGGTTCTCCAAGGGATAGAGCTATTTCTTCGGCAAGCCTTGCAAAGGCTTCCTCAAACATTCTCTTTTCCGAGTAAGAAAGCTCCTTTTCCTTTGACCTGTAGGACAGGTTCCTCACCACGGTTGCCAGTTCTTTTATCTCTCCTGTCTTCAGCCTGTCTACGTTGAGCCTGTGCCTGACCGTCCACTTCTCGCTTATGTTTTTGGGAATTTCTCCGAGATACTCCAAAATCTCCTCAATTTCTTCTTCCGAAAGGACAGGCCTTATGCCGGAGCTTTCAATCCCGGGTTCCGGAACGAGTATGGACATGTTCTTGCCGATGAGGTTTATGCGGTAGTAGACGATTACTTTTCCCCCTATTACCCGCTCCTCTTTTCCCTCTATAACTCCCACTCCGTGGGGCGGGTAAGCAACTTTGTCGCCTATTTCAAACATCTCAGCTCCTAATGAGGTTTTCTAACCGGTACTTCTCCCTTTTTAGGCTCCCCGTAAGGAACCGGGATGTACTGCACCGAGGTCTGTCCCGTGGGTTGATAGTAAAGCTCCATTAAGTCGTAAACCTCCTTGGGGACATCTGTTGAAACCTTAAGTCCCAGTTCTTCGACGACTTCAACCGTTAGCGGGTAGTCGTGAGTCCAGTAACCGGAGGTAAGGAGGTCGGCGATCCTTTCGGCCTTTTCCCTGTCGTGGCCTTTTAGAGTAAGTATTCTGATTATGGTGTTCTTCATCTGCGTCAGGGCTTTCTCAGCAACGTCGGCGAGTATCAGCGTTTCATCTTTGACTTCCCTTCCCTTTCCGACTTTATCCTTAACCGCCTTTACTATTGACGGTGCCGGAAACTGTCCCAGCTGGGGATCGAGGGGACCGAGGACGGCGTTGGAGTCCATAATTATTTCGTCGGCGGCAAGGGCTATGAGGGTTCCTCCCGACATTGCGTAGTGAGGAACTATTACCCTTACGGGGGCTTTTCTTTTTGCCAGGGCGGAGGCTATTTGAGTTGCTGCAAGGGCGAGGCCTCCGGGGGTATGTATTATCAGGTCGATCGCCATATCGTCAGGGGTCATCCTTATGGCCCTTAGGATCCTTTCCGAGTCCTCTATGGTTATGAACCTGACGAGGGGAAATCCCATAAAGGCAAGTCTTTCCTGACGATGAATCATCGTTATTACGCGGGATTTCCTCTTCTTTTCGATTTCTCTGATGAGCCTCAGCCTTGCCCACTCGAGGTTTTTCTGCTGGAAGATGGGCCAGAGGGAGAAAAGAATGAGGAGAAGCCAGAAAATATCGAAGAATGTCGGCCCTTGGTGCATTACTTCTCCTGTTTAAACGTTTTTGTAAACAATTTTACCACTGTATATGGTAAATTTCACGCGTCCCTTTAACTTCCTGCCCAGGAAGGGGGTGTTGAAGCTCTTTGAACGTATCTCGTTCCTTGTCAGGGTGTACTCTTCCTCCGGGTCAAAAATGGTGATGTTCGCCTTTGATCCGGGCTTCAGAGTCCCTAAGTCCTTTTTCCTTATTATCCTTGCCGGAGTGGTGGAGAGTCTTTTTATGAGTTCTGAAAGCGTTAAGTATCCTTTCCTTACCAGTTCTAACGAAAGGGGAAGAAGCGTTTGAAAGCCTATTATCCCGAAAGGTGCCCGACAGAACTCTACGAGCTTTTCATCTTCGGAGTGGGGGGCGTGGTCGGTTGCAATTACATCTGCAAGTCCGGATTCTAACGCTTTCCTGCAGGCTTCAACGTCCTCCTTGCTCCTTAGAGGCGGACACATCTTCGCGTTTGTGTCAAACTCGAGTACTGCCTCTTCTGTCAGCGTGAAGTGGTGAGGAGTTATCTCACATGTGACGTTTATGCCCTTTTTCTTTGCCCACTCTATTATTGATAAAGCTCCTTTGCTTGATACATGGCAGACGTGGATGTGGGCTCCGGTCAGTCCTGCTATCAGTATGTCTCTCATCGTTCCGATATCTTCTGCTTCGGACGGCATACCGGGAATTCCCAATTTTGTCGATACGATTCCCTCGTTTACGTGTCCTCCGGCGGATAGGCTCTTGTCCTCGGAGTGGGTGAAAACGGGAATTCCAAGACTTCTGGCGTAGTCCATAGCATTTCTCAAAATTTTTGAATCCCTCGGCGTTTCTCCGTCGTCGGATATGGCAACGATTCCCGCCTTTACCATAAGACCGATTTCGGCAAGTTCCTCTCCCTTTAGTCCTTTTGTTATTGCACCTACCGGAAAGACGTCGCAGAGTCCGACCTTTTCCGCTTTTTCAATGATGTACCTGGTTACCGTTGGGTTGTCGTTAACGGGGTCGGTGTTTGCCATGCAGCAGACGGACGTTATTCCTCCTGCAACGGCCGCTGCAGAGCCGCTTTCGATATCCTCCTTCCATTCCTGTCCGGGATCCCTCAGGTGAGAGTGAAGGTCGATAAATCCGGGAGAGACGATAAGTCCGGAAGCGTCGATGACTTCTGAAGCCTCCGTATTAGGAATTCCCTCTTCTACCTTTATTACTTTTCCACCTTCTATCAGGATGTCGCAGACTTTCTCAATCCCCTGGGATGGGTCAACGACAAAGCCTCCCTTTATGAGAAGTCTTCTCATTGCTTCTCTCCGCTTTTTGGCTTGTGGCACTTGATGCAATTCCTCGGATTTTTCGCGTCAAAAGCCCTGCTTCCGTTGTGGCATACACCGCAGTACTTGCCGTTCCAGATATCCTTCATAGTAAACTTGTCGGCACCGAATTTCTTTTTAAAGATCTTCGGGTGGCAGTAAGAACAGTGTTGTTTCTTAACTTTTACGTGGTAAACGTGGCTGAAAACAACGTTCCCGTTGTCGTTTTTAAAAACGAGATCCCTATTTAGGACGCCTCCTTTGAAACAGCTGTAGATAAAAAGTCCGGATATAAGCGGCACTAAGAGGATAAACGTTTTTCTCATTGAACTTCCTCCTCTAACCTTTCTTTCCTCCTGCAGAGGAGTGAAAGGACTACCATCCTCACGGCAAGGCCTGTCTCTACCTGGTTGAAAATCAGTGACTTTTCGGACATAACAACATCATTGTTCAGCTCCACTCCCCTGTTGAACGGACCAGGGTGGAGAACGACTGCATCCTTTTTCAGCATCGAGAGCCTTTTCTTGTTCATCCCGTAAAGCTCTGCGTATTCCCTCAGTGAAGGGAATGTTTTCCTTGCGTTTTGTCTCTCGAGCTGGATTCTCAGCAGTACGACGGCGTCGGATATTTCGGCAACTTCCTCAAAGGAAGAAAGTTTTTTAACCCCGATAGCTTCGGGGAAGCGGGGCATGTAGGGAGAAGGTCCGTAAACGAAAACTTCTGCACCCAAGGTTTTAAAGAGTATGGCGTCAGACCTTGCAACCCGGCTGTTTACAATATCACCGATTATTGCAATTTTCTTTCCTTCTAAATTTTCGAAGTATTCTGTAAGGGTAACGGCATCGAGGAGGGCCTGAGTGGGGTGCTGGTGCCTTCCGTCCCCTGCGTTTACTATTGAGGCATTTATGAATCTCTTTACCGTATAACATGCTCCTTCGCAGGGGTGTCTCAGAACGATAACGTCGGGGTGCATCATGTCGAGGTTCTTGAGCGTGTCTATGAGGCTTTCCCCTTTCTTCAGGCTGCTTGCCGAAGCCGTTATGTTTATTACATCTGCCGAGAGGAACTTTCCGGCTTTCTCAAAGGAAGAGCGGGTTCTCGTGGAAGGTTCAAAGAAAAGATTAACGACGCACTTGCCCCTGAGGACGGAAAACTTCTTTCTGTCTTCCTTAAGGGCCTTTTTTACCTTTCGGGAAAGCCTGTATATCTCGTAAAACCTTTCCCTCGATATCTCCTCTGCAGAGATAAGGTGTTCCATTCCTACCCCTTCTTCGATTAAGCTTTCTCCTCTACTTTGACGGATATCGGAATTCTCTCCCTTACTTCTACTGCAAGCCCGTGGGCTTCGAGTCCTTCGCACTCGGCAAGCTTCCTTGCGGCCTTTCCGACTCTCTTAAAACCTTCTTGGTTAACGTAAAGCACCGAGGAACGCTTCACGAAGTCGTAGACCCCTAAGGGAGAGAAAAACCTGGCGCTTCCCCCGGTCGGGAGGACGTGGTTGGGGCCGAGAACGTAGTCTCCGAGAGACTCGCAGGTGTGGTGGCCGAGGAATATAGCCCCTGCGTGCTTTATGAGATCAAGAAGGGCGAAAGGTTCCTTTGTTGCAACCTCCAAGTGTTCCGGTGCTACGGCGTTTGCCACCTCGCAGGAGTGGTAAACGTCCCTCGTTAGGAAAACCGTTCCGAAGTTTTCTATCGATTTTTCGGCAATTTCCTTTCTTTTTAAGTTCTTGAGCTTGTTCTTGACTGCCTTGACAACGGCTTCTGCGATTTCCTCCCTGTGGGTAACCAGGAATGCTCCGGCCAGCTCGTCGTGTTCGGCCTGGGAAAGGAGGTCGGTGGCAACCCAGTCGGGATTGGCAGTTTCATCGGCAATGACGAGGATTTCACTGGGTCCTGCGACCATGTCGATGTCAACAGTTCCGAAGAGGAACTTCTTTGCCAGTGCGACGTAGATGTTTCCAGGGCCGACTATTTTGTCCACCTTCGGGAAGGTTTCGGTTCCGTAAGCTACGGCGGCTACTCCGTGAGCGCCTCCGACCCTGTATATCTCGTCAACTCCCGAGAGCTTCGCCGCTATCAGTGAATAGGGGTTTACTTCAAGGGAACCGATGGCCGGTGTTATCATTACAACCTTTTCGACCCCTGCAACCTTAGCCGGAACGGCATTCATGACAACGGAAGAAGGGTAGGAGGCCTTTCCTCCCGGAACGTAGATTGCCACGCTTTCAAGGGGAACAACCTTCTGCCCCAGGATGATCCCCGGTTCTGTAACGAAAAATGAGTTTTCCTTCTGGTGCTCGTGGAACTTCTTGACTCTCTCTACTGCGGTTTTGATTGCTTCAACGACATCTTGGTCGGCTTTTCGGAAAGCTTCTTCTATCTCCTCTTCTGAAACTTTCACGTTTTGGGGATTAAGCTCCACTCTGTCAAATTTTCTGGCGTAAGAAAAGACGGCATTGTCTCCGTAGTTCTTTACGTTTTCGAGGATTTCAAGAACCGCCGAAGCATACTTGCTCTCAAGTCCCTGCCCCCTGTTTTTTATTCTTAATAGTTCCGGATCCTTTTCCCAGTTCTCTTTCCGCAGGTTAACAATTTTCATTTTCCACTCCTTATGCGGAATTTCTTGAAAGCTCAAAAGCAATTATATGAAAGTGCACTTTGCCGGTGGGAGCGGAAGGAAAGGTGCTGAGGAAGATTTGAACGGAGTGGCGGAGAGGGCGGGATTCGAACCCGCGGTACGGGCTTTAAACCCGTACACCCGCTTAGCAGGCGGGCGCCTTCAGCCAGCTCGGCCACCTCTCCTTAAAAGTGGTGAGCCGGGCAGGATTCGAACCTGCGACCTACGGATTAAAAGTCCGTTGCTCTACCAGCTGAGCTACCGGCCCACTTATGGCGGAGGGGGAGGGATTTGAACCCCCGGAGGGCTGGTTAGGCCCTCAGGTGATTTCAAGTCACCCGCCTTCAGCCAGACTCGGCCACCCCTCCGCGTTGCGTAAAGGAAAAATATACCTTATGTTTTAAGGTGTCAAGGCGAACCCTGCGGAGGTCGGGATGATCAACGAGGAGCTTTTAAAGCTTTTGGTCTGTCCCAAGTGTAAAGGGGATCTCGAATACAGGGAAAAGGAACAGAAGCTTATCTGCCACAAGTGCAGGCTTGCCTATCCGATAGTTGAAGATATACCGGTTATGCTTGTGGAGGAGGCTGAAGAGCTTGACGGGAACGATTAGCTTTCTCCTTGCCCTTTTCATTACCGTTGTTTTTGTCGGTTCTACGGCTTACGGCATCTTTAAGACGATAAAGAGGAAGCGCCATGGATAGAGTTGTTCTGAAAGACCTTAACCTTGAGGAGCTTAAGGATTTTGTTACTTCAATTGGACTTGAACCCTATAGGGCTAAGCAGATTGCCCAGTGGATTTATAAGAAGCGCGTTTCAGATTTTGACTCGATGACGAACATATCAAAGGCGACAAGGAAGCTGCTTTCCGAGAAAGCTGCCATAGATGTTTTAAAAACGGTAAAGGTCGAAGAGTCTGCCGACGGAACAAGGAAGTACCTCTTTGAACTTCCCGACGGCAACAGGATAGAGTCCGTCTTTATACCGGAAAAGGGATGGAATACCCTTTGCGTGTCGACACAAGTGGGCTGCCCGGCGGGCTGTAAGTTTTGCCTTACGGCAAAGGACGGCTTCACCAGGAGCCTGACGCCTGCTGAGATCGTAGACCAGTATATTCAAGTTCAGAGGGACGTTGGAGAGGAAAGGAGGATTTCTAACGTTGTCTTTATGGGTATGGGGGAGCCGCTTCTTAACTTCGATAACGTCAAGAAAGCCGTTGAGATAATGACCCATAGGGACATGCTAGACCTTTCAAAGAGGAAAATAACCATCTCTACCGTCGGAATAGTTCCCGGAATAGAGAGGATGGCCAGAGAGCTGAACCGGGTTAAGCTTGCCGTGTCGCTCCACGCCACGACCGATGAGGTCAGGGAGAAAATTGTTCCATTAAACAGGAAGTACCCGATAGGCGAGATATTTAGGGCTTTGAGGAGGTACCCGGCCGATAACGTAAGGAGAATAATGATTGAATACGTTATGCTCAAGGACGTTAACGATTCCCTGGAGGACGCCCGCAGGCTCGTTGGGCTTGTAAGGGGAATTCCCGTAAAAGTGAACTTGATTCCCTTCAACCCTTATCCCGGTTCTTCCTTTGAACCGACTCCAAGGGAAAAGATAGAGGCATTTCAGAAAGTTCTCTGGGATCACAACATTGCCGCCTTCATAAGAGAGTCGAGGGGACAGGACATTTCTGCCGCCTGCGGTATGCTGAGGACGAAGGAAAAGCTTTCCGCGTAGGGCAGGTTTTTACGAAAATTTGCGTGCTAACGCTCTCCTTTTCAAAGGAGAGATTCAGCACACGGCGTAAGCCGTTGCACTCAACAACTGTCGTGATAGATTGTAAGCTATGGGACGGGTTAAAGCTGAAAAGATAAGAAACACCTTAAAGCAGACGAGGGAAAAAAGAAAAATTCAGGTTCCCCGAGTCTATCAGCTCAAGCTCCAGAATCTATCAGAAAAAGACAGAGAAGTATTAGGCAGATTATTCCTTGAGGCAAAGTGGCTATACAACTACATAATTGCAGATGTAGAAAACAGGTTGAACAGAGATACTTGGAAACTCAAAGAAGTAGAAATCAAAACACCAGAGGGGTTTAAAAGGAGAGAAATAAAACAACTCTCCTCCCAGATGAGGCAAGGAATAGTAGAAAGGATAAAGGGAAATCTTCTCTCCCTCAAAAGAGCAAAGGAAAAAGGAATCAAGGTAGGGAAGCTCTCATTTAAGAGCGAAGTTAGAAGCATACCGTTAAAACAATACGGAATAACCTACAAGATTTTAGGAGACAAGAATAAAGTAAAGATACAGGGGATAAAGAAGAGATTTAGAGTCTTAGGTCTCCACCAAATACCGAAAAACGCAGAACTTGCAGAAGCACAGCTTATTAAGAAACCCTCCGGATACTACCTGCACGTAGTCTGCTACCTTCCAAAAGAAGAAGTTTTAAAGGAAATTAGAGAAAGGCGATTAAAAGAACCGATAGGTATAGACTTAGGGATAAAGCACCAGCTAACTCTGTCAAGCGGAGAGAAATTCAGCTGGTATATACCTGAGACTAAAAGACTAAAGAGACTGCAAAAATCCCTTTCCAGAAAACAGAAGGGGAGTAAGAACTACTGGAAGATAAAACAGCTAATTAGGAGAGAGTGGGAATACATCAACAACAAGCGAAAAGACACCCTCAATAAAGCAGTAAGCTACCTCAAAAGATTCTCTCTCATAGTAGTTCAGAACGACAACATCAAGAGCTGGAAAGAGGGATATTTCGGTAAACAGATACAAAACACGGGAATAGGGGGAATAACTGCAAGGCTGAGAACCCTTGCGACCCTTATTCCTGTGGTCTTTGTAGATAGATACGAACCTACTACCCAAACTTGCTCCTTTTGTGGGCATAGACAGAAAGTTTTTCTATCAGAGAGAACCTTTAAGTGTCAGAGTTGCGGTAAAGAGATAGACAGAGACGTTAATTCAGCGAGGAACATACTGAGGATAGCGATAGAGAAGCTTAAAGGAGAAGGAAAACTCCTAAAAACCCTACCCGTGGACTGCGGGAAAGTAACGCCCGTGGAGTGGGGTTTATCCCACGATGAAGCGGGAAGCCCCCGACTTTAGTCGGGGGAGGAAGTCACACGTGGCGTGTCCGTTTGCTTATTCGAAGGGAACTTTCCGATTCCGGATAGTATAATGGCTCCACAGCTTCTAACCGGAGGAGAGAATGGAACTAAAGAATCATCCCATACTGAAAGCTGCCAGAGGGGAAGAAACCGACTACACGCCTGTCTGGATAATGAGGCAGGCCGGCAGGTATTCGGAAAGGTACAGGAAAATTAGAGAAAAGGCCGGGAGTTTTATGAACCTTTGCAGGAATCCGGAGCTTGCGGCGGAGGTAACCCTCATACCGATTGAGGAAATAGGGGTCGATGCGGCCATACTCTTTTCCGATATACTCGTTCCCGTTGAGAAGATGGGAATAAAGGTGGAATTTGTGGAGGGGAAAGGTCCGGTTCTGACTCCTCCTGTAAGAAATTTCAGGGATGTCGAAGTGCTGAAAGTTCCAGACCCGAAGGAGGACCTTTCTTACGTCCTTGAAACGATAAGGATAATAAAGGAGAGACTGGTAGACAGACCTTTAATCGGCTTTTCCGGCGCTCCCTTTACCCTTGCAAGCTACATACTTGAGGGGGGGAGTTCTAAAAACTACATAGCTGCGAAGTCGGTAATGTGGAACGATAAGGAGCTTTGGGATTCACTGATGACGAAACTCTCCGAAACGGTTACAGAGTATCTCTCGGCACAGATTGAGGCGGGAGCCGATCTCGTTCAGATATTCGACTCCTGGATGGGAGTTCTGTCGAGGGAAGACTATGAAAAGTATGCCTTTCCCTATACGAAAAGAATTGTTAATGAGCTGAAGAAGAGGCATCCCGAGACGCCGATAATTCACTTCGGCGTCAATGCCCAACACCTCCTGGAGGTGAACAACAGGCTGAGGGTTGACGTTATAGGGCTTGATTGGAAGACTGAAATCCCGTTTGCCCTGGAGAGGATAGACAAGTCCATTCAGGGTAACCTCGACCCTGTAGCCCTCTTTGCCGATGAGAGGACGATAGAAGAAAAGGTCAGGAAGATTCTTAAAGAGGGCTTAAAGGCAAGGGGACACATCTTCAACCTCGGCCACGGGATATTGCCGCAAACCGATCCGAAAAAGGCAAGGTTTCTCGTTGAAACAGTTCACAGAATAAGCAGGGAGCTTAGGGGCTAACGGTGAAGAGGGCGCTCCTTGCTCTCTTTCTCTTCATAACTGCTGTAGTTTTCAGCTACCTGGCAGTGGAAGCTTATGCAACTAACGTTATAAGGGAAAAGGTAAGGAAGCGTGTCAGTAAACTGCCCGTATCCGTTATTTACAGAGGCCCCGATTACAATCTTTATAAGAATGAGGTAACGTTTTCCGATTTGACGCTCTTTTCTGAAGATTTTCGCTTCGAAGCTCAGAGGGTTTCTCTGAAACTGCCTTTTACCTTGAGGAAAAAGGAGCTACCTTCTTTCCTTCGGTTAGAGATTGAGGGAGCTATCCTTAAAGTTCCGGCCCTCAAGCCGTTGCTTTCAAATCTCGGCATTGACCTTTCAGGTCTTCCTTTTTCTCTGAAGGCTGAGTATACGATAGGAGAAAATCGTATCTCTGGCGTTTTCGGGCTCAGCGTCTATAAAATGGGAAAACTGGCCGGTTCCTTTGAGCTGTTGGGGGATAAGGCATCCCTTAAAAGGTTTATGGAAGGCAGGATAACGCTGGACGGTCTTCTTAAAAAACTTCACCTGAAAGAGTGCGTAGTGCTTTATAAAGACAAAGGTTTGGTGGAAGGATTTATAAGCTACACGGCCAGGCAGGAAAAAGCTGATGTTAAAAAAGTAAAGGAAGAACTTATCAGGCTTGTTGAGAGCGGTATGAGGGAAAAACCTGTTTTGCTTGAAAGGGTCGGTAGAGGTTTAGTTGACTTTCTCAAAACTCCTAAGTGTGTGAGGTTAACGATAAAACCGGAAGAGCCGGTTAACCTTCTGAGGTTAAAGGGACTGCTGAAAAGGCGACTGAATGTTGAAGAGGTAATTAAGTTCCTCAATCTGAGGCTTAAAAGTTGTAGTTAGAGGTTTTCTTTTTTTTTCTAACCCTTCTTTTCATCTCTTCCAGAGGTATCGGCTTTGCGTTAATGCTCTTTGCAGGACAGATGTTTACGCAGTGACCGCAACCGTTGCATATTTCGGGAAATTCCGGGATTACTTTTCCATCTTTGTCTATTCCCCTCGTTTCGCAAAGCTCCAGACACCTTTCGCAGTTTTTGCACTTGTTATGATCAATTTTTTCAAGGTAACTGGGGGTGTAGAGGAATCCTCCCAGCGTTAGGTATGCGTAGTTTCCCTCATTGTCGGAGAGGAGTTCGTCTTCGTTTACTTCGATTTCCTCCGGACCGGAGGAACAGTTAATACCTCAGAGGAAAGCGTCTTCGGGACAAACTATTTTGCAGAATCCGTCGCCTATACAGAGTTCAAGCTTTGTGAGGACGGCAACATTCCGACCGTCAACTTCTTGGATTTCTATACACCCTTGAGGACAGATCTCAGCACACTCGCCGCATCCTGTGCATTTCAGGGTATTTATGCCACCGGGATACTGGGGAACGTAAGGTGTTCCGTCCTGGTGAAGGATTACTTGTCGTTTAACCTTCCTTAAGTTAGGTTTCATAATGAATCCTTTAGCATCTTGTAGTTGTTATATTATAGTAAACTTTAACCTATATCGATAATCAAATGAATTGACCTGCGTCAACAGTTTAGCTCTATCCCCAGTTCTTTTATTTTTTTTCTCAGTGTGTTCCTGTGGATTCCTAGGACTCTGGCAGCCTTAACTTGATTGAAGTTGCAAAACTTGAGGACTTCCGATATGAGGATCTTTTCCGCACTTTTAATTATCAGATCGTAAAGGTTGTTCTTCTCCTTCTGTTCTACGGAGAATATTTCAACAACGAAGTTTTTTATGGCTTCCTCAAAGGAGGGTGCCGTCTGTTTGCAGTCCGGCTTTAGGTCTTCTGCGTCGATAAAATTAACCCTGGATAGGATCATAGCGCGGAGTATCATGTTTTCAAGCTCCCTGACGTTTCCCGGGAAGTGGTAGTGGAGCAGGAATTCAACGGCCCTATTGGTCAGTTCTTTTGGCGGGAGCTTAAACTCCTTTGAGAACTTTCTTATAAAGTGGTGAGCAAGGGGGATAATGTCTTCCTTTCTTTCCCTGAGGGGAGGAAGTTCGATCCTGACAACGTTGAGCCTGAAGTAAAGATCCTCCCTGAACCTTCCCTTTTTGACTTCTGTTTCAAGGTCCCTGTTTGTTGCCGCTATTAGCCTGAAGTCGACCTTAACGGGGCGTGTTCCGCCTATTCTCCTGATTTCCTTTTCCTGGAGGACTCTCAGGAGCTTTGCTTGAAGCTCCGGCGGAAGTTCTCCGATTTCATCGAGGAAAAGCGTGCCGCCGCTGGCCTGTTCGAAGAGCCCGGTTTTCCTTGAGATTGCTCCCGTGAAAGCTCCTTTCTCATAGCCGAAAAGTTCTGCTTCAAGGAGATTCGGAGGGAGTGCTGCGCAGTTAACGGCAACGAACGGTGCGTTTTTCCGGTTAGAATACCTGTGAATGGCTCTTGCAATGACTTCCTTACCTGTTCCGCTTTCTCCCGTGATTAGAACAGTTATAGAGCTTCTCGCAACCCTTCCCACTACCTTAAATACTTCCTGCATCTTTCGGCTCGAACCTACTATCTCAAGTCCGTCCTCGACCTCATTCCCGCTTCCGTCCTTTTTTCTCTCCGAAAGGAGCTTCTCAAGGATTGCGCTTACCTCTTCAAATAAGAAAGGCTTGGTTATGTATTCAACCGCTCCGAGTTCCATTGCCTTGACCGTGTAGTCCATAGTCCCGTAGGCCGTAAGTATGACTATCGGGACGTCTCTGATCTCTTTAAGGACGTCAAGTCCGCTTTTCCCCGGCATTCTTATGTCTACGAAGGCTACATCAATTTCTTCTTCCTTCAGGATTCTTAAGGCCTCAATGCCGTCAGAAGCCTCGACTACCTCATGTCCCCTTGATTCGAGGTATCGCTTCAGGACAACCCTTATGCTCTTTTCGTCATCTGCCACAAGAATCCTTGCCATCTTCCCTCTTCATAGGAAGCAGGAGTGTAACGGAAGTTCCTTCTCCTTTTCTGCTTTCGACTTTAAGTTCTCCGCCGTGTCCCTTTACTACTTCCCTCACTATGAAGGATCCGAGTCCCAGTCCTTTTTCCTTTGTTGTGAAGAAAGGGAGGGAGAAATTCTTAAGTTCCTCGCTGTCCATGCCTTTCCCGGTATCAGAGACCTTGATAAATATAAAGCCGGACGGGTGAATGGCATAACCGGTTTCTAATTTCAGAATCCTCCTCGGGCATTCCTCCATTGCTTCGATGGCGTTCTTAATGAGGTTTATCAGCGCCTGAAGGAGCCTGTCGGCATCAACCGGGATTTCCGGGAGGGAGGGATCGAACCGGTAGAGAATCTCAATGTCCATTTCCGAAATTCTTGAACTGAAAAGCTCTACTGCCTGCTGGATAAGTCTGTGGATGTTTTCTTTTTTGAAAGAGAGGGAGGAGAAGTCGAAGCTCCTTACAACGTCGTTTAGAAGTCTCTCTATCCTTTCGATTTCTTCAATCATAACGTTAACAAGTTCTTCATCGTAAGAACTGAGTTCTTTAAAGAGCTTCGCAGCTCCCTTTATCCCTCCCAAGGGGTTTCTGATTTCGTGAGAAAGTCCCTTAAGCAGGAGAAGTATGTCTTCACCGAAAGAAAGTTCTCCTGCAGGTTCGACAACTACGACAACACCTTTGAGGTTATTCGAGACGTAAAGGGGGGAGAAGGAAAAGTAGCGATCCCCCAACCTTACTCCCAAAACGTCTATCGACTTATTGTAGGCTTCAAGCAGGTGTTTTTTCAGCTTTTCCCCGCCCTCAAGCAGGGAAAACAGGTATTTCCCCTTCAGATACTTCTGCGACCTGTTGACCAGAGCTTCAAACTTCTGGTTTACCAGTTTTATCTTCCCCTCCCCGTCGGTAACGACAACGGGGAAGGGGTGGGAAAAGAGCAGGTCTTCCGCTTTCAAGTTATTGAGAGACCTCCCGTTCCTTTACCGCCCTTCGGAAACTCCTTAATCTTGGACAGGTCAATTGCGCCGGTGGATGGAAGTTCTATCCCGGCGGCGGCTGCCTTAAACTGCTGGTGAAATTCCTTCAGCTTTGACTTATCCGTAACCGGGACTATAGAGACAATCTGTCCTTTCATAATCAGGGCCTCGACGGGTTCGTTGGCCGTAGGATCAAGGGGCATAATAGTCGCCTGAGCGCCTTTTGTTGTCGGAAGTAGAGCAAAAACACCGGCGTCTTTTACCTTTACGTAGTCGGGCGTAACCTCTTCAACGACGCCGATAATTCCGGAAGTTGGAACTACTCCTTCGCCTCCTGCCGTCTGGATAAAGACGAGCTTGCCTTTCAGTGCTTCCATTCTTTTCCTCCTTTTAAAACCTCTAGTAGTTTTTCCGATGTTAAAACCGCAACGTCCGGAGAGAAAAATGCTTTATCGTTTGTAATAATAAGGTCACATCCCGCTTTTCTGGCAAGAACATACTGAATAGTATCCTCTAAATCTATAAAGTTTCTATCTTTTCTCATAAGACTCAAGGCCTCTATCAACTCTATGTTGGAAAACGGAACCAGATCAAAGATTTCGGTAACCGCTTCTATTGATTTAAAAGCCTTTTGTCTATCCAACTTAGCAAGGAAATAATAAACGGTGGTTATCAAATCACAGCTTGTAAAAAGCTGAACATTCCTATCAAGTAGTTGTTCTATTGCAGTAATAGATTGGTCAGCGAAAGGTCTATCCGGCACAAAGAGGTCTAAGATAACATTGGCATCGACAAAAACTTTGTTAAAGTTCACTTCCCCTCTCTGCCTTCAGGTTCTGAAAAGTCCTGTCTCCGAAAAGCCCCCTGAACGACTCCCTGTTTGTCTTTATCCACTGAACAGCTTCTTTCCTCTTCTTAAATCTCAACTCCTCAAACTCCTTCTCTATCAGCTCTTCAATAACAAGACTTTGTGACTTACCATAAGTTCTTGAGAGTAGCTCCAACGTCTTAACAACCTTTGGAGATAAAGTTATGGTTTTCCTTACTTTTTTCATCATACTCTCCAATATTTAATCAAGATTATGAATAGTTAATAATGCATCGATGTCAAGTTTTCTGTCTCGAAACCAGGTAAAGGGCAACTGCAACGGCGTTGGAAACGTTGAGGGAGTTTACGTGCCCTTTCATTTCAATCGTAACTGTGTCGTCAAGCTGCTTTAAAGTGCTCCTTGATATACCCCTTCCTTCCGAACCTGCAACGAGACCGAGGGGAAAGGGAAAGGAGTAACTGCCGATCGATTTTCCGCCACTTTCGAGTCCGATCAGCCACCCTCCGGCTTCTTTAAACTGTCTCAAGGCGTTCGAAAAGCTGTTAACTATGGAAAAGGGCACGTAAAATACTGCACCTGTTGAAGCCTTTACGACAGTATCGGTAACTGTCACGCTCCTGTCCCTGGGAATGACAATCCCGGAAGCACCGAAGGCGTCGGCGGAGCGGAATATGGCACCGAGGTTGTGGGGATCTTCAATCCTGTCGAGGAACAGCAGGCAACCGCCGGTTGATATTGTGGATTCGACGAGTTCCTCAAAAGGCTTCGGTTCGACCGGAGATACTACTGCAACTATTCCCTGGTGTTTCTCGGTTCCGGCAACTTCGGTAAGCTTCCTCTTCCCTGCCCTGACGACTTTTATGCCCCTTTTCCTCAGGAGAGGAAGTATCTTTTCCCGATCCCTGAATCTCTCGTCAACGTAAACCTTCAGGATGGGATATCCCGCCCTGACAGCTTCGGCTACGGGATTAACGCCGTAAACTACCATTACTGATTCACCTTCAGGTCGTCTTCGGTTCCTTCCTCACCGTCGGGGCCCGGGGATATGAGGGTAAAGTGCTTGCCGTCGGATATGTAGATGAACTCGTTGCCCCATGCATCCTTCGGCACCTTATCCATGTAAGGCCCCTTCCAGTTCTTCGGGACTGGTTCTGTCTCCGGCTTTTCGACGAGAGCCTTAAGTCCCTGGTCTGTCGTTGGAAAGAACGAGTTGTGGAGCTTGTAAAGCTTTAAAGCCTGCTCGATGTTTTTCATCTGAACCTGAGTAGTCGTAACTTTGGCTTCTTCTCCTCTCTTCAAGAACTTCGGGGCGACGAGGGCTGCAAGAAGCCCCAGTATAACTATTACGACCATCAGCTCAATCAGTGTAAAACCTCTTCTCCTCCTCAAGGCGTAACCTCCCGAACTTTCCTAGTAAAAGCTTATTCCCTCCACCAGTCGTCGCCAACCTCCTTTACGAACTCCATCCTCTCAACAAAACCGCCGCTGACCAGGTAGTCTACCGCCTTTAGGGCATCTTCGTAGAAATCCGGAGCTACCCAGATTTCGATTAACCCTTCTTTTGGATTTCTTGTCCTGACGGTTCCGACTTCGTGGTACCACTCAAAGATAGCATTAATGAAGGCTATATCCTTGGGGTTTACCCTGTAGAGGAGGTTTCTGCCTTTTATCAATTTTTTCAAAGTTCCATTCCCTCCAGGTACTTTTCCTCAAATAGTTTACTCAAGGCCAGTTCTTCTACGTCGAAGCTTTCTTTTATCAGTTTAACCTTTTCTTTGAGTTTTTTACTGCCGAGTAGAAGGGAAGCTCCCCTTACGGCAAGGTTTCCGGCAGGTTCGGGATTCGGGAGGTCGTCCGGAATCAGCTTTACTCCTTCTATACTTCTCCTATCAAGGTGGGTGCCGAAGGCTCCCGAAAAGAAAAGCCTTTCCGGTTTTCCCGCCTTTTCGAGTAAAACCGACAAGGCGCCGTAAACAGCTGCCTTTGCCAGGAGGAATTTCCTGATGTCGCTCTGGGTAAGAGCAATCAGGATTTCGCCGTCATCGTAAAGGACAAACGCCTTTTCGCCGTTAATATCTTTGATTTTTGCTTCAATCAGCGGTGGAAGCTGTGACAGGAAAGTTCCTTCTCTGTTGAGGACTTTGAAGCTCTTGAGAAGGTAGATCAGGTCAAAGTAACCGCTTGCGCATATACCGGAAGGTTTTTTACCGCCTATCGTAAGGAACTTGAAGTCCCTGCCGTCAAAGAAGACTTTGTGGATTGCTCCCTCAACGGCCCTCATGCCGGAAAAAAGCCCCACTCCCTCAAAGGCAGGTCCTGCCGGAACGGAAGTGGCGAGCTGACGGTCGGTGCAGAAGCCGATTTCTGCGTTTGTTCCGAGGTCTGCAACGGCAAAGTTTTTAAAACTGCTTTCCTCGAGGGTAATCACGTTGGCAAGAAAGTCCGACCCGACAAATCCCTTAACAGGCGGAGGTAAGTAAAAAAGCGTGTCGGGGAAGTCATCGATTCCCAGTTCTTTGCCTGTGATAAAAGTTTCTTCTTCCCTTAACAGCTTGAAGGGGTACTTTTCAAAGCCTTTAACGGGTAATCCCAGGAAAAAGTGGTGCATGACCGGATTTGAAACGACTACGGCCGTGTCGGTCTTTCCGGGAAAGTGCGAGAGGAGAAAAGTGACTGTTTCAAGGAGTAATTCCCTTTCCTTCTCGTAGTTCTCCCGGGCAAGCTCAACCCTTGTGACGACGTCTGCTCCGAACGCCGACTGGAAGTTAACTGTTTTAAGGCTGTCTATGAACTTCCCCGTTGAAAGGTCGAAGAGGGCGGCCTCGACGCCCGTTGTGCCGAGGTCTATTGCGACTCCGAAACCTTTAAGTCCGGTATCGACCGGTATGGGGGGAAGCTCTTCTCCCTTCGTTAAAAACTCCTCTTCGGGGATCTCGACCTCTCCCTCAAATGGGCCGAAAAGCAGGCAGGCGAGTTCCTCCTTACCTTCAACTTTTACCCTGCACTTTCCGCAAATGCCCCGTCCGCCGCAGTAAGCGGACTTCATGAAACCTTCTTCTCTTAAAACTTGGTAAAGAGTTTTTCCTTCCGGTACCTTAACGGAAATTTTCACTTTGAACTATAAATCTCCTTTAACCCAACCTATTCTTTAAAAACTCTTTCAAGTTCATGTATATGTTTGTAAGATCTTCGGAAAGGGATAGGGCCCTCTTAATCAATTCAATAAGCTCTTTCCTTTGCCAAGGGTAGGTATGAGTCAGAAGGTTTCTTAACTCCCTTAGCTCCTTCCACTTCTCTGCTGAGGGAATAAGTTCCAACTTTTCTAATCGGTTCAAAATATCGATAAAGGGCTTGTTCCTGACCTCTTCTCCGAGAAATTCTAAAAGGGAAGGGAACAGTTTCTCTCCCATAGAGTCTTGAAGCTTGGAAAAACGAAATATAAAAGAGTCTAGGGTTTCTACTTTGTCAGGATCCTCAAAGAGATCACTTTCAATATTACCCCAAGACTCTATTTTCCTTTTGGAGTATAGTAAACGCTCCAGATGCCTGTCACACTCTTCGAGTATTAACTTTAAATCCTTCAAAGCCTTACTCCCTCTTCCTTGGCTACTTTGGAGATAAAATCCTCCTCTCCCTTTCTCCTCACCACGAGGTCTATCCTCTGTTCACCTATTTGGTCCTTTAACCTGACGAGGAACTTAATCTTCCTGTCAATAATCTCTTCCTTGGGGAAGTTTTCCGGAAGTTCTACGAACAGGTCTATATCTCCTCCCCTTTTCTCCGGGTCAACCCGAGAACCGAAGAGGTAAATAACTGCTCCATCCCCGAAAACTTCCCGGGTAACGCTTTTTATCGCCTCAACTTCCCTTTTTGAAAGCCTTATTCCCATATCAGTAAATCGGAGTCAGCCAGTGAGAGTATTTGTCGTTCTTTCCTTTAACTATTGAAAAGTAAATTTCTTGAAGGGCTTTGGTAATTCTACCTATTTTTCCGTCCCCTATTACTACGTGGTCTACCTGAACAACGGGAGCAACCTGGGCTGCCGTTCCGGTGTAGAAAACTTCGTCGGCTACGTAAAGCTCGCTTCTCAGTATGGGCCTTTCTTCAACTTCTATGCCGAGTTCTTCCCTTGCAAGTGTTATAACGGCATTTCTCGTTATTCCTTCCAGTATGTTTGAGGCAGAAGGTGTCGTGATCAGCCTTCCGTTCCTTACAATAAATACATTCTCCCCGCTTCCTTCTGCTACGGTTCCGTCGGGGTTGAGCATTATTGCTTCATCGTAGCCGTTAAGGAGGGCTTCAGTTTTGGCGAAGGCACTGTTGACGTAAGCTCCTGCAACTTTACACCTTGCCGGGATCATCGTGTCGTTTATCCTGTGCCAGGAAGAGGTTTTTGCCTTCAGCCCCTTTGACAGGTCCAGGTAATCGCCGAGGGGCAGGGTATATATGGCAATTTCAGTCCTGTAACCTATAAGTTTTGGGGAAATTTTCAGGTCTGCAAAGTAGGCTATCGGCCTTATGTAGGTATCTTCCCTGTGGCCGCACTTTCTCAAGAGTTCAACCGTGATCTCCGTAAGCTCCTCTGCACTCTTATCGACTTTCAGGTTGAGGATCTTGCAGTTTGCAAGCATTCTCTCGTAGTGTTCTTTAACGAAAAGTCCGTAAAGCTGTTCCTTTTCTTCGCTCCAGTAAGCCCTTATCCCTTCAAAAACGGCCGTTCCGTAGTGGAAAGAATTTGTTTGAATGTTTATATTTGCCTCTTCAATCGGTACGAACTTGCCTTCGAAGTAGGCGTATCTCTTCTCCATTTACTCCTCCGAAGTTTTTATAAACTTCTTTCTGTAAAGAATAACTGCCGTTCCTGCAACGACCATTATAATACTTATGACCTGGTTGTTGCTCAGCATTCCCAGCACTTCCTTGGGTGTGGCTCTAAGGAACTCTATGAAGAAGCGAAAAATACCGTAGAAAATGAGGTAGAACCCGAAGACTTCTCCCGGGACTTTCCTCCTTCTGTAGATCAGGTAAAGGATGAGGGCTATTAGGAAGTTGGCGGCTGATGAGATGGGCTGGGTGGGACAGAGGGGAATGCCGAGAGGGGCTGCAGAATGGGGGTCTTTAAAGACAAGGGCAAATGGGGCGTGACATTCCTTTCCGTAACAGCATCCTGCCATGGTGCAGCCTATTCTCCCGAATCCGAGGCCTACCGAGAGGGCAATAGAAACGATATCGGCAAATTTCCAGATCGGTATTTTCCTTTTCCTGATAAAGTAGATGGCAGTCAAGGCTCCGAATAAAACTCCGCCGTACCAGACAAGTCCTCCCTGCCAGATAAATAAAACCCTGTACCAGGGATTGAGATATTCGGGATTGTAGAGGAAGAAAAACAGCCTTGCGCCGATAACTCCGGCAATAACGCTCCAGAATGCCGTGTCGATAACGTCTTCCCTTTTTATCCCCTCCTTCTCTGAAAGCCTGACGAGAATGAGGGATCCGAAAAAGATGCCGAGGGCAACCATTACCCCGTAGGTGTAGATAGTAATGGGGCCGATTTTAAACAGAATTGGATGCATCTTTCCTCCTGAGTTCCCTTAGAAGGGGATCTTTGAAAATATAAAGAGTCCCGAGGTAGACAAGGGCAGAAATCGAGACGGTAAAAAGGACTATTAGGGCTTTCTGAGTTAAAGGAAGGGACGGGGAGTAAGAGCTTTTAGAGAGAATCACAATCGGGAAAATCGAAAGGGAATAGAGGAGATACCTGAAAAAGCTCTCCTTCAAGGTTCCGATTAAGTCGATCTGGTAGCGTTTCTTAAGAAAGAAGGAAATCAGAAAAAGGTTGGCAAGTGAGGTTAAGCTTGTGCCGAGGGCAAGTCCTGCAACTCCGAGCCCCAGCGGAAAGCAGAAAATTAAGTCTGCAATCAGATTCAGCACCAGAGTTCCTCCGGCTACTTTAACCGGTAGGTTGTAGTTGTTGAGTGAATAGTAGGCATTTGTAACGATTTTTTCTGCGGAAAAGAAAAAGATCCCCATCGAGTAACCGCAGAGGACCTGAGCCGTGAGCTTTAAATCTTCACTGCTAAACCTGCCGTGGTTGAAAATGAGATCAACAATAGGAAGCCCGAACAGGATAAGCCCAACGGCAGATGGAACTACAACGGCAGAGCAGAGGGTAATTCCGAGCTTCAAGTCCTTTAAGAAATCCTTTCCGTTACTCTGCTGTGACAGTCTTGGAAGCAGAACCTGAGAAATCCCTACGGCAAATATTCCCAGCGGAAGCTGAACGAGCCTGTTGGCGTAGTAGAGATAAGAAATGGCACCTCCTGAAAGAAATGAAGCAATAACCGTATCTATCAGCATTGAAAACTGCCTGACGGCAAAGCTGAATATTCCGGGAATTACGTTTCTCAATACCTGGAGGGTTTCCCTTGAAATTCGCCGGGCAAAGTGGAGGGAAAAGCCGACATCCCTTAAAAAAGGAACTTGAAGTAAAAGTTGGAGAATTCCGCCGACTATCACTCCCAAGGCAAGGGATTCAACAGAAAGCTTTCTGGAAAGCAGGAGTGCAGAAACAATTATGGCTGCGTTGAAAAGAACGGTGGAGAAGGCGGGTGCAAAAAAGCGGTAAAAGCTGTTGAGTATTCCTCCGGAAAAGGCAACAAGGCTGACCAGGAATATGTATGGAAACATCTCCCTGAGTAGTTTAACGGACAGATCCGTTAAGTCCGGGGGAAATCCCGGAGCCACAAGATTTATTACAACCGGAGCGAAAATCTCGCCCAGAATGACAGTTACTGTAAGGAAGATTACTAAAACTGTAAAAGCTTCTGACGCAAGTTTCCAAGCTTTATCCTTTGATTCTTTTAGTTTTTTTGAAAAAGCGGGTGTGAAGGCGGAGCTGAAGGCTCCTTCTGCAAATATCCTCCTGAGCATATTCGGAATTCTGAAGGCAACGAAGAAAGCATCCGTGAGGGGGCCGGCACCGAAGGAAGAGGCTATAACGACATCCCTTACAAGGCCTAAAACCCTGCTGGAGAAAATTGAAAGTGATACAATTGCCGCAGACCGAAAGAAAGAACCTTTCATGGCGGGAATTATATGAAAGTCTGCATCGTTGGAGCAGGTGTTGTCGGAAGTTACCTGACGAGGAAGTTGAGCAGGGAAGGCTATGAAATAGCAGTTGTTGATGTCGATTCGAGTAAGCTCGAGCATCTCTCGTATA
The DNA here is from genome assembly GCA_027063785.1 of Desulfurobacteriaceae bacterium. Taxonomy (GTDB): domain Bacteria; phylum Aquificota; class Aquificia; order Desulfurobacteriales; family Desulfurobacteriaceae; genus JAMORC01. The sequence goes on along the minus strand of JAMORC010000039.1, from coordinate 29,599 downwards.
GCTACGATATTCTGGCGGTGAATTGTAATGCTTTAGAGATAAACTGCCTTAAGAAAGTTTCAAGTTTTGACCTGTTTGTCATAGTGACGGAAAGCGAAGAGAAAAACCTGACAATTGCAACCCTTCTCAAGGCACTTCTCAAAAAGGAAAAAGTAATTGTCAGAGTTCAAAATAAAGCCCTGTCTTCGCCTCCGGTGAAGGAATTTCTCGGCTTGGAAACGGTAAACATACTTGTTGAAACTGTTTCTACGGTCATTTCGCAGGTGAAGTATCCATTTGCCCAGGAGGTAATAAGGATAGAGAATGAAGGACTCCTGATAATTAAGTACAGAGTGACTGTAGAAGACCCTTTCGCCGGGAAGCAGGTAAAAGAACTTTACCCTGTGAGAGAAATAGTTGACTTTACTATTGTGGCAGTTGAAAGGGAAGATAGGGTCATAATACCCAAAGGAGAAGCATTTATATATCCCGGAGACGTCATATACGTGGCGGTAAAAGAAAAAGATGTTCAGCTTCTTGTGGAGGCTTTTGAAATAAAATACAGGCCTGTTACTTCCGTGGTAGTTTTGGGGTTTTCTCGCTTTACGGAGGAACTGCTTGCCAGGCTGTCGGATTTTAAAGATCTTAAGGTAAAGTTTGTGGATTCGGTGAAAGATAATTGTGAAAAGGTTGCCGGAGAGTTCCCGGGTATTGAGGTCTTTCACGGAGAACTTACCGACGTTGAACTTTTGAAGTCTGAAGGTATAGAAAAGACAGATTTAGTAGTTGCCCTTTCCGAGGACGAAGAGCTTAACGTGCTGACTGGTATTCTTTCCAAGAAACTCGGAGCCGGGAAAGCTTCTGCTTTGATAACTCATCCTGAGTATGAAAAGATAGTTCCCTCTGTGGGGATTGATGTTCCTCTTGTGCCGAGGAAGCTCCTGGCTTCTAAAGTTTATAGACAGCTAAGCCGCAGGAAATACTTGGAGATCGTTGAGCTTTCGGAAGAGATAGACGTTGTCGAAACCGAAGTGCCTGAAAGTAGGGCGGGTAAGAAAATAAAAGAGGTGGGAAATGAACTCTGCGGCCTCGTGGTTGCCATAAAGAGGAAGGATGGGGTGGAGATCGCAAAAGGGGAAACAAGGCTTGAGAAAGGAGATAAGCTTATCTGCATAACGAGGAGGCAATGAGGCCTCTGCTTATATTTAAGTACGTTTCGACGCTTCTCTTTATTCTTTCGCTTTCCTTTCTGATCCCCGCCGTTTACTCCTTCTTTGTCGGTGATGGATTGACGGAAGATTTCCTTTTCCCCCTTATTCTTTCTGCTTCACTGTTTCTCGTCGGGATTCAGGTTGGAGGGAAAGAGTTGGACTTAAATGTAAAAGAAGCGATCTTAATTGTAGTTTCGGTCTGGTTTCTCTTCCCTGTTTTATCGGCTTTGTGTTATATGGAAACCGGAGCAATTCCTCGCTTTGTAGATGCGTTTTTTGAATCGGTTTCCGGATTTACGACCACGGGAGCTTCAATCTTGAAAAACATTGAAAGCCTGCCGAAAAGCGTCCTTCTTTGGAGATCAACGACCCACTGGATAGGAGGGATAGGATTTGTTGTGTTTTCTCTCTCAATTCTTCCGGCCCTTGGTGTTGGTGGCACTCAGCTTATGCGCTTTGAAGCCTCAAAAGCAGTAGAGGAAAAAATCCTTCCGAAAGTAAAGGAAATAGCAAAGGCAATATTAGTAGTTTACCTTTTACTGACAGCAGCAGAAATTTTCCTTCTCCTTCTGGCGGGACTTGATCTTTACGAAGCGGTTACACACACTTTCGGAACCGTAGCAACGGGAGGATTCTCAACGAAGAACGCCAGTATAGGAGCTTTTCGCTCGTTTTCCGTAGAGATGATAGTTGCAGTGTTTATGTTACTCGGTGCTTCAAACTTATCGCTTTACTATAAAGCTTTCCAGAAAAGAAGTTTTAGGTATTTCTTTTCCTACTATGAAGTTAGAAGCCTCCTGATAATAACCGTTTTAGCGACACTGCTTTCAACGGTAGTTCTCCTCAAAGATGGAATTTATCACGATCCAATAACGGCATTCAGATATGCTTTTTTCCAGATAGCAACGGCCGTTTCGACAACGGGGTATGCGTCAACCGACTACACTCACTGGCCTCCCTTTGTTCTTGCCCTTATTATGCTCCTTTCCCTCATTGGGGCTTCTTCGGGATCAACAGCAGGGGGAATAAAACAGTTCAGACTTCTCATAATGCTTAAAACGATGGCGGGAGAACTTAAGAAAACTGTTCATCCCCGGCTTGTTTACAGAGTTTCACTGGGAGATAAAACGCTTGATATCTCAACTCTAAACGCTGTTTGGGCTTTTATATCACTCTACTTCCTGACAGCAGTACTTGTAGGACTGATAATTACCCTCTCCGGATACGATCTCATAACCGCTTTCTCTGCGTCAATAGCCTGCATAACCAGCTTGGGCCCCGGGCTTTCAAAGGTTGGCCCTGCCGGAAATTTTTCTTTCTTCTCTGATTTTGATAAACTGATACTTTCGACGGAAATGATACTCGGTAGGTTGGAAGTCCTGTCCGTCCTTACCCTGTTACTTCCCTCTTTCTGGAAGGAGTAGTGCTTTACTTTTCTATTACATTTAGGCCATTGATAACTCCGGTTTTGATCACTTCCGCAGCACGGAACCTGTTTAACTTCAGTACAATGTACCTTATTTCAACCGTGCTGGTTGGGAAAATCTTGCCTGGAGTAACGGCGCAGGTTTCTAACTTTAGTTTGCTTTTGCACCTTCCCTTGTAAACCCTGCCTTCTTCCGTTATAAAAAGGACAAGAATGTTTTCAGAGGTTTTAACGTCAACAAAGGGCTTGTAGTAGACCTTGTGCTTTTTAAAAACTTTAAACCAACCCGTATCGGCCAGCGCACCGGTAACTGAGAGGGCGGACACAACTAAAGTAAGAATCAGCCTTCTCATCCCTTTTCCTTAATTCCGGTTTCCTTAACTTTGTATAGAACCATTGTCGGAAAATCGTCGTATATAAGCTCGAAATATCTGTTATCAAAGTTTTTCAGTAAGTACATTTGATTGAACATGGACGGGAAAGCCTGTGGTGGAACTAAATAAAGGTAGTCTCTTGTTCCTTTTCTTATAATTTCTAAGTAAAGTCCTTTGTCATGATAGGACTTCTCTGCTTTTTTCTCCTTGTCTCTGTCTTTAAGGATAAGGGCTTTTAAGGGTATCTCCCTGTTGGGAAGTATTAGTACTCCTTTGTTTAGGTCTAACACCTTAACGCCGCAGGCAATAACATTTTTGGAAACCACTCTGCAGTTTCCCAGCTCGAAAATCGGAGACCACTTGCCCTTCTTCCTCTTAAAATCCCAGGTTCCGAAGTAGTTAATCCAAGCAAATTTTCCAACCTCATCACCCGTGAAAGCCCAGTAAACCGGGTTTCTGACAGGCTTAGAATAAGCTCCGGAGAAAATCAGACTCCTGATTTCTTCAGGTCTTTTTCCTTCCTTAAGCAGTTTTTTTATACCGGTTGCCCCTATGTTCGATATCCCCAGAATAACGTTACGAGCCACCTCCGGTTTATCGGTAGAAAAGGAAGTTGCAACGAAGTAGGTTTTGGGAGATCCCTGGCTGCCGCCGTCGTGGTAAACGCCCCTGCCTGCATAATACTGAATGGCATAGCCGTAATCCCACCAGGTCCATATCCAGCTGTTGCTTGGAGTTAGTCTTGTAAGCTTTTCAAAATCCCCTGCAAGAGCTGGTGTTATCTTGGGAGTTATGGAAAACTTGATTGAATTTCTGTTGGAGTAGATTAGGATAGCCGGAACTATTAAGAATGAAAAAGCATACAACAGTAGCCGTTTCTTATTTTCTTTTAGAGATTCCAAACCGGCTTCAAACAGATATCCGAAACCGGCCCCCACAAAGGGAGCCAAGTACATAGCAAACCTGTTTCCTCCCTTCAAAGCCATAAGACCTATCAGCAGAACAGGCAAAAGTAAAAAAGCGTCTTTCCACTTTCTTAATACCAAAACAATTATCCCGGCAATTCCTACGAAGAAAACCCACTTATTACCTGCCGTCAGAACCGAAAGCTTGTCCAAGTCAAAATGTTTAGCCTCGCTAATGGACATTAAAACATTTGGAAAACCACCTTCTACCGCCGGTTTAAAGTAGTTTATCAGATAAGTTTTAGTAGAAGCTATCAAATTAAAAATACCGTTAACCAAAACCAGTGGATTAGAAAAAAGGGAAAGCAGTCCAATATCTTTTAAAACTTGATTTAGTTCAATTTTGTAAAGGAAAAGTTCCAAAAAGGTAAAAAAGGCAAATATAACCAAGATAATTCCGGGATGGCCATACCACCAATAGTATAAGTACGACACAATACCGGTAGTAGCCAGAGTCAAATACCTTTTTTTACTTTTAAAATCAATGGCAGTATGGAGGAGGAAGGCAATTAAAAACGGAAAAAACAGGTTGAGTGAATCTGTATCAAAACGGACAATGCTTGTTCTAATAACATAAATCAGGGAGATCACTCCGACGATAGATCCGGCCAGACCGGTTAGCGGAAGTCCTATTCTGTAAAAGTACAGGGAAAAAGGTATTACAAAGAAAACGGCAAAAATGGGTGTAAGGTAAAGAGCAATCCACTCTATAGAGGTATTTGTGAGGTTCATAAGTTTTGCAGTTATCCAGCTCTCTAATGGAATTGGAGATGGATAAGTAACGTTATTTGTCAATAAGTTATCAGGAACAAAACGAATGTTGTCCCGAGCTTCGGCTTTATACTTCCCGCAGGCCTCTTCTTTTGCATACCTTGCGAAAAGGAATGCATCATAACTTGTAAATAGAGGTTTTTTTTCGTAGAAACAGGAATGCGCCCTTTTTTGCCAAATTTCCAAGTCGTTAAACCTTGCTTCTAGTCCTATGAATACTGGAAGTGCAGTAATGAATAACAACAGGGATATTCTTCTCCAGTTAAGCATTATCTTCTCCCCAACCTTGTAGATGCCGTTAATGTTCTATAGATATACCAATATAGCATATAGAATACAAAGAACTCAACCAGTAGAATTCCTTTCAAAAAAATGTTATAGTTAACACGACTTCTTCCTCCATAAGTAAGAGTTATTGCTATATGACAGCTTAAAGCCTTTTCACTCTTACTGTAACTTCTCGTTCTCCTTTTCAACCTGCTCATCCTATCCCTCAAAACAGCATGTAAGCTTTCATTCCTGTTAATCCCCCTTTTCCCCACCTCCAGCTTGGATAACGGCAAGTTCTCGGTATACACTTCATACCTGTCAGAGTAATACTTCTTAGCTATCGGAATCTTCTCCCACATCTTTTAAAAAAGTTTCCTCGTCTCGATCACCCACCTCAAAAGTAACTACCTTTTCGCCTTTATCCTCTATTATTGCTGTCCAGATGAACTTGAAATTTCTTTTCTCCCCTCTACGGGCATCTACCTACGTTCACATTTCGTCAAGTGAGATGCTGTCTACTCCTTTTAATCCTGTTTCTTTCTTAATCTTTAATCTTCTGAACCTTTTCTTTGTTAATCCTCTTTAGTCTTTCTCCTTCTCTGTGGAGCCAACAGGAGACTGTTCCTTCGGGAATTCCCAGCGCCCTTGTAACTGCACTTATGCCCATTCCTTCGGCAAGCATTTTAAGTGCAAAGAGCTTCTATCTCCAGTGAATGTTTCTTTCTAACGGCTTCCGGAGTAAATACTCTTCCGCATTCGTTGCATCTAAAACGCTGCTTTCCGTTTTGATGTCCATTCTTCTTGCACCAATTAGAACCGCAGTTAGGGCACTTTATATCGTGTCGGTATTTTCTTGGTCTTCCTCTTTTCCTCTCATGGCATAATTATTTTAGCATCTTGAGCACTGAATTCCAATCTTCTTCTTCCCAAGATTTTCCTCCCTGCATAAACTATAATTATATTCTATTTGTTGTCTCTGTTATAAAAAGGTACATATTTTTTGAGAATGAAAATCAATTTGTTTCTATCAATATCCTTTAAGGCCTCCTGTAACTCCTGGATTATTTGCTTTATCTTATCAGGTGAGTAAAGCGTTTTTATTCTAGCAATATATATTTTCTCATGATAAGTCTGATCTGTTCCTTCTTCGGCTGTCAAAAGCTCTTCAAAAAGTTTTTCCCCTGGTCTTAAACCAGTAAAGATGATATCAATATCTTTATAAGGTTCAAGTCCTTGTAATCTTATCAAATCTTCAGCGAGATTAACTATCTTTATTGGCTCCCCCATATCAAGGACAAAAACTTCACCTCCCTTACCCATAGCTGCAGCTTGAAATACTAAAAGTACAGCTTCTGGGATGGTCATAAAATACCTTTTCATTTCGGGATGGGTTACTGTAACAGGGCCTCCCTTCTTTATCTGTTCTAGGAAAATAGGAATAACACTTCCTCTACTACCTAAAACATTTCCGAATCTTACAGATATGAATTTAGTTTTTCCTAATTCATTTAGAGATCTACATATTATTTCTGCCAGCCTTTTTGTAGCTCCCATTATGCTTGTTGGATTTACGGCCTTATCCGTGGATATGTTTATGAACTTCTCAACTCCGCTTTTAAGTGCTGCATTGGCAACAATGTAGGTACCTATAATGTTTGTTTTAATTGCCTCTTCGGGGAAATATTCCATTAAAGGAACATGTTTGTAGGCAGCTGCATGAAAAATTATTTCAGGCTTTTCTTCTGAAAAGATTTTTCTAATTTTCCCGCTGTCTCGTATATCAGCGACAATAGGTTTGAAGGTAATTCCTTTTTTCTTTATTTTGTCTGCCAGTTCTAGAGATAGATTATGTAATTCTGTTTCATCAATTTCTAAAGCTATGAGTTCCCGAGGTTGAAAGTTTATAAGTTGCCTGACTATTTCAGAACCTATTGAACCCCCCGCACCAGTAACGAGAATTTTTTTATTTTGTAAGAAATTTTGTATATCTTCATAGTTAATGTTGACAGGATCTCTATATAGAAGATCTTCTATTGATATATCCTTAATATCCTTTATATTGGAAACTTGTGAGGGCAATTTTGATATACTTGGAACAATTTTTATGTCTTTTATTCCTGTATTTACAAGAAGGTTAAATATCTCTCTTATTTTTTTATGCGAAAGAGACGGAATAGCGATAATTGCCATTTCAACATGATTGTCTTTTAGTAGTTTGGGTAAGTCTTTAATTTTTCCGAGAACTGGTACATTATGAATGCAAGTTCCGATTTTGTTAGGATCATCATCTACAAAAAATACAGGGTTAAATTTGCCATTTCTTTTAAGCTCTCTGACAATTCTTTCTCCTGTATTTCCAGCCCCTATAATAACAGTTCTTTTGAGACTTTCTTTTTTTTTAATTATTTCTAAATAAATCCTTTTTGCAATCCTTACTAAGGATATAAGGGAAAGGGAAATAAAAAAATCTATAAGGATAATACTCAAGGGAGGAAAAAAATATGGAATTTTGTTTCGAGATAAAAGGATGAGGAAAAATAGAATAATTGTGTCTATTCCTAATCCAGTAGCTATCTTGATAAATTCATTTAATCCAATAAATCTCCAGTTAACCTTGTATATGCCTAGGACCCAAAATGTAAGAATTTTTAGAAAAACAATAGAAGGGGCCCAGTATGAGAAGATTTTTATATAACTATCAGGGATTGTAAAGTTAAATCTTAATAGAAAAGACAGATAGAAACTGAGTAAAAACAAAATTATGTCGCTGGTTAGAAAGAATAGTGTTCGTTTAATCTTAGTTGGTTTAAAAATTTCTTTCATTTTAAAACCCTTATTAATGTTTTTAAAATAAGTTTTAAGTCAGTCAAAAGTCCCATCTCATTTAAGTATTTTTTGTAGTACTTGATTTTCTTGGGGAGTATTTTCTCTAAATACATCTTTTCAGGATTGTCGGTTCCTTTAAGAAGTTTGTTTTCTTCTTTATATTCTAAAGAGGCATAATCAGTTATTCCCGGTCTTACTTTTAAAATTTCCTTGTAGTCTTTCTCAAAAAACCTTGTATATTTAGGTACTTCTGGTCGGGGACCAACTAAACTCATTTCTCCCTTTAAAACATTTATAAGTTGAGGAAGCTCGTCTAATTTATACTTCCTTAATAATCTACCTATTTTTGTAATTCTTGGGTCGTCCTCTTTCGTCACTTGAGGTCCTATTTTCTCTGCCTTTTCAATCATTGTTCGGAATTTATAAATTTTAAACAGCCTTCCGTTTTGTCCTACTCTTGTTTGTTTGAAAAATATACTTCCACCATCTTCGATTTTAATTAAAATAGCAACTATGGTAAATATCGGAGAAAGAACTATAAGACCACATAAGGAAACTATAAAATCAAAAATTCTTTTAAAGTATTTTTCATAAAGCATTTCTTTCACCTTCTGTTTTTCTTAACAATATCGATAACGTTTTCAATAACGTATTCAACTTCCTCTTTTTTTATACCTGGAAAGATCGGTAAAGAAACAACCCTTTCAAAAATCCACTCACTGTTAGGGAAATCCTCTGCTCTATATCCTAGTTTCTTGTAATAAGAGAACCTGTAAAGAGGTATAAAATGAACACTTGTCCCAATTCCTCTTCTCTTTAACTCCTCAATAAACTGATTCCTATTAATCTTAAGAGATTCAAGGTTCAACTTTAAAGGATAAAGATGCCACGAGGTAATCCTATCTGGTTTAATTTTATAAAGAATCAATTCGTCATAATCTTTAAAAGTTTCGTTGTACATATTTGCAATTTTTTCCCTTTCCCTCCACATCCACTCTACTTTTTTTAGCTGAGCCAATCCAAGAGCTGCGTTTATATCTGTCATATTATATTTATAACCATTTTCAAGAACGTCATATTCCCAACTTCCTTCCTTAGTGTACCTTTTCCATGCATCCTTGCTGATCCCGTGAAGTCTAAGAACTCTTATCTTCTCCGCCCATTTATCGTTATCTGTCGTTATCATTCCACCTTCACCGGTCGTCAAGGTTTTCGTAGCATAGAAGCTAAAAGCCGTTAAATCTCCAATGGTTCCAATTCTTCTTCCTCTGTAGCTTGAAGGCAAAGCGTGGGCTGCATCTTCTACAACATAGAGGTTATGGTTTCTCGCTATCTCTATAATTTCATCCATATCAGCAGGTTGACCAGAGTAGTGAACCGGTATTATTGCTTTGGTTCTTTCTGTAATCTTCTTCTCCAAATCGCGCAGGTCAATGAGATGGGTGTCCCGCTCCACATCTACAAGCACTGGTCTTGCTCCAAAGTAACCAACCACTTCAGCCGTAGCGACGAAAGTGACAGACGGAACTAAAACTTCATCTCCTTCTTTTAAACCTATACATCGTAAAGCTAAATGTAGAGCAGCTGTGCATGAATTAACAGCAACAGCGTTTTTAGCTCCAATGTAATTTCCGAATTCCTTTTCAAATTCAACCGTTTTTTTTCCCATAGTAAGCCAGCCTTTTCTAAGACTGTCAATAACTTCTTTTTCTTCTTCTCCATTTATATAAGGTTTATGAAACGGTATTTCCATTTTATTCCACTCCTTTTATTCAGACCTCTTTTTAATACCATACTCAAAGAGTGGCGTAGCTAAAGCATAAAGAGTTATAACGATTGCCAAAATGACTATTAGATAAACAATTGTTTCCATTATCCATCACCTCCTAATTTCCTAAACTCGTTCTCAGCATTTGTAAGCATTTCAGTCACTTTTTTATTTTCTCCTAAATCTTTATGAATCCTAATTCTACCCATCACCCCTTACTCATCACTTATTACTGGTCACTTATTACTCGTCACTCCAACCCTACATCCCAGAATTTCATCCCTGTTTTTTTTCAAAAACTCGTAAACTCTATTAACATAATTTTCATCTATACCATCATGGGTCGGAAGATTAACAATATGACAGCTTGCAAACTCTGCAACGGGATTTTCTCCCCATCGGTAGTTCCAGAGATCGAAGTTACTTATAATCGGATGAATTGGAGATAAAAACCAATCACCGAGCTCTATTTTCTCTTCCTGAGCAAGCTGAAAGAATTTTTTCCTGTCTTTCACAAGAAGAGGAAATTTTAAATAAGTATGCTCTGCATATTCCGGCTCATAAGGAGGTTCAAATCCCATGTCAACAAGAATCTCCTTATAAAGTCCCGCTATCTTTTTTCTATGTTTAATTATTAAATCTATTCTATATTTTCCATTTACTTTCTCGAAATACTTTAACCCTTCTTTTGCCTGAGTTTCAGAGAAACCTTTCAAAAAGTCTTTTGGTTCAACCGGTTTCTCAAGTTCATATCCTTGAGAAGAACCAAGTATCAGATTCCACTTGCTGAGCTGTCTATAAACTTTTAAAGCACTCCAGTACACCGAAGGTCTTAACAATCTTCTCCTAACGAATAGGAGCATCTTTAAGGTCAACTCTTCTTTTACAGAAGGTTTTATAGCTTCTTTTTCCAACCTTCTTAGCTTTTCAGCCAGTTCCTCATTCCTTGTAACTGCTATTCCTCCAATTCCTGTCGAAAATGGTTTATTCCACTGAGTAGAGAAAAAAGCAGCATCTGTAATCGTCCCATTTTTTCTCCCTTTATAAGTTCCTCCAAAACCATGAGCGCAGTCTTCAATAACCCAGAGATTGTGTTTCCTTGCGATTTCCATAATCGGTTCAAGATTAGAGGAAAGACCAAACGTATTCTGAGCAAGAATAATCTTAGTTTTTGAAGTTATTTTTTCCTCAATTTTTCCAACATCTATATTAAACGTTTCTGGATCAATATCTACATATACAGGCTTTGCACCAAGATAAACAATAGGATTAACTACCACAACGCAAGTAAAGGCAGGTAGGATAACCTCATCATCCTGCTTTATGCCTATGGCTTTTAAAATTGAATATAAAGCTACTCGTCCTTTCCAAAATAAAGAAGAATGGAAGTCTTTTTCCAAATAAGACGAAATTAAGAATTTAAATTTGGTGGTTTTTGATATGGATTTCCTCACATTTTCTCCTAATTTCTTCATGCTTAAGTAATATGGCTAACTTTTTGGTAAAAATTGATCTTGATTCAAGATAGTAAATAACTTTCTTTAGTGGATAAATTTTATTAACTAAAAGTTTTATATCTTTTCTATAAAAAATGTTAAGTTTACACCTTGCTTTCCTAAACTTAAATTTTTTTACTAGCCACTCATGGATGTTGGTTTCGTGTCCCAAGCTTCTACTTCCGTCATGAAGGTAAAGGACATTTCTTTCGTTTAAATAATACCTATTCATTTCAAATACTAACGCATAGGCTGGATAGTATTTAAGGTAACTAGGATGAAGTTTAATTGTATTGTAATTTACAACTACAGAACCTTCATAAGCTTGGACATTTGAAATACAGTATGCACATATTTTATTATCTTCTTTGTTCTTAACGATCCATAGTTCATTTCCGCTTTGGAAGCTCTGTTTCAGTAAGTTTCTGAAGTTGTTTAGACTACAAGGAGTTATATATATGTTTTTATATCTATCAAATGCCTTTATATACACATCATATAGATCTGGTAAAATTTCCATTGCTTCATACTCAGAATCTATTTTGTAAACTTTGTTATTTCTAAGTCCCCTTCTAATTTCTGACCTAATTTTAGTTGGATAACTCTTAAGTGTTGTATCTTCTTTCTCATCTTTAATTACATACCAAAAAGGATAATTTCTGGTAGAATCAAAATCATTTGTCCAACGAATAAAGTAAGGTTTGTAACTGTTCATAAGAAATTTCAATTCGCTCTCTGTAGGATTTATATTAACATGCGGAGGAAGATCTGAGACGAGAACTTTTTGGTAAAGCTTCCAACTATTCATAGATGCCTAATAACCTCCTAATTTTATATGCTCAGAATGTCTTTTATTAATCTTTTTGCTAGTCTGTCGTAAGTACATTCTTTTAAAAGAAAATTGTATCCATTTTCTCCCAACTCTCTCCTTTCTCTTTCTGACATTTTATAAAATTCTAAGATAGCATCTGCTACGGCTTTTGGATTTTCAGCCTCAACAGTAATTCCGCATTTAGCTTGAGATACTAAATCATTAGGAGTATTTATTGAATGGAGAATTGGCTTCTTTGCCAACATATAATCAAAAATTTTATTAGGAGATACACCGTATTCATACATTCTTTTTCTCCTCCATCCTATATAGGCTACATGAGCAAATTTACTTAGGAAAGTTAAAACTTGATTTTTTGTGATAGGTTCAAGGAATATAACATTTTTAAGTTTCTTTTCTTTTTTTATAGAAATCAGCTTTTGTTTCTCTTTTCCTCTTCCAACTATTACAAAAGCTATATTTTTCTTATCTTTTAGGATTTCCGCAGCTCCAAGTAATGTGTCTAACGAATTTGCCCAGCCAATAGTTCCTGTATAAGCAACTATAAACTTATCTTTAGGAATTTTTTGAATAAAAGAACTTGATAACTCTTGTTCTTCAACATTTTCTAAACTTATAGCATTAGGAATATAGTACCAATTTCTATCTATACCTATATCTTGCAGGTACTTACCAAAGTTAAACAACACAGATACTATTTTATCCGCTTTCTCTAAGGCAAACATTTCAATATATCTTAGAAGTCTAATAAAAGGATGTTCCCAAGAATAACCTCCAAGTTCTACAAGAGTTAAGGGCCAAATGTCTCTTATCTCAAAAATAAGCTTAGCTTTGTGTTTTTTACTGTAGAAATAAGCAGGAACTATAGGAAGAAGAAAAGGAGAGGATACATATATATAATCAGGTTTAGGTAAGAACTTTAAATGTTTGAATAACTTAGCAGAAAACTGAAACCATTTTAAAACTCTTTTCTTACTATGAGCATGAGAATACTTTATAACTTTTACCCAATAATAATTAATACCGTCGACAACTTCTTTACCAATATAGGGCGGATACTTATAAAATAAATGAGAGTAATTAGCACTTACTATCCATACATCATAATCATGCTTAATTAATTCTCTTCCTAAATAGTAGTGCCTAAATTCCATTCCATATCTTGGACTACCAGCATACTCATTTATGAACCATACCACTTTTTTATTCAATGTTGTCCCCACTTATAATAGAAACAATTTTATCTGAGGCTGAACCATTCCCATAGAACTCGGGTAAATTTTTCTGCGTTTCTATCCTACTAAAGAAAAGCTCTTTACACAATTTAAAAATTTTCTCTGCATTAATTCCAGCAAGTTTATTAAATCCGCTATCTACAAGCTCAACCCACTCTGTTTCTTCTCTGGGAATAACACAGGGAGTTCCAAAGAAAAAGCCTTCTTTCTGAACTCCTCCTGAATCAGTAATAATGACCTTTGCATTTTTCTCCAGAGCAACCATTTCAAAATAAGACACCGATTCCGACAAAACGAGATTCTTGGATTCTGGAATTAGCTCCAGCTTCCCTATAATATTTTTAGTTTGGGTTGTGTCAAGAATTTTGTGTAAGCCATTTAGGAGTACCTCCTGAGGAATATCTCCTGAATTTCTTCTCTGGCTTCTAAAAAACCGTTTACTACCCTGTTAGACCGTCTGTCATTAAGCATTGCCACCCTAAGGTAAACAAACTTTTAAACTTTTTAACAGCATCTACCGACAGCATCTACCGACGGTAATGCCCCTATAACCTTAACCCTCTTCCGTATCTCCTTTATCGTCCTCTCTATCAAGTTCGTTGTATATATCACCCTCTGGATAGACTCAGGATACTTGAGAAAAGTAAGGAGCTTGTAAAGCTCCTGCTTCCAAAACTTTACAACTCTCGGATACTTTGTTCCCCATTTCTCCTTGAATTTCTTAAAACCTTTAAGAGCCTCTTCCTCAGTAGAGGCCTGATATATCTTCTTTAAGTCTTTCGCCACTTAATCTTTACATTTAAAACTGAATGGGTGATTAACATAGGCATAATAAAAGACATAAACAAACAGAAAACTAGCAACTGTTTCTCCTAAAACTTTAAAACTTTTTGTTACTTTCCCAATTCCACGCTGTCCAAATAATATATTCAAGGTCATCAAATCTTGGTTTCCAATTAAAAGTTTCTTTTAACTTCGTACTATCAGCTACTAAAACTGGAGGATCTCCAGGTCTTTTATCCGCCTCTTCCACTTTAAAATCAATACCAGTTACTTTTTTAGCCGTATCTATTACTTCTTTGACTGAAAAGCCATGGCCATATCCACAATTAAAAACACTACTTTCTCCACCATCTAAAAGATACTCCAAAGCTAGGTAGTGAACTTCTGCCAAATCGTCAACATGAATATAATCTCTTATGCACGTACCATCTAAGGTAGGATAATCCGTTCCAAATATTTTTATACTCTCCCTTTCACCCTTTGCAGCTTTTAGAATAAGTGGAATAAGATGAGTTTCTGGATCATGGCTTTCACCTATTCTTCCCTCAGGATCAGCACCAGCTGCGTTAAAATATCTAAGAGAAACATACTTTATTCCATAAGCTTTATCTAAATTCTTTAAAATCTTTTCTATAAAAGCTTTTGACTGACCGTAAGGATTTATAGGATTTATAGGATGGCCTTCAGATATAGGAATTTTCTGAGGATTACCATAAACCGCAGCCGTAGAGGAAAAAATGAATTTATCTACTCCTACATCTATCATTACTTTTAGTAAATTAAACGTATTGCAAGTATTATTTTCATAATACTTAATTGGATTAACTACAGATTCTCCGACCTCTATAAATGCAGCAAAATGCATAACAGCATCTGGCTTAAACTCTTCTAATATTCTTTTTAAAGTGATTTTGTCAGACAAATCCACTTTTTTTAAAGTTCCATACAAAACTGCCTCTTTGTGACCTGTTGAAAGATTGTCAATTACTAAAATTTCATAGCCTTTCTCTCCAAGTAATTTAATAACATGACTTCCTATATAGCCTGCTCCTCCAGTTACAAGAATTCTCATCACACAAATCTCCCAAAATTAGCTCAATTTTTTAAGAAAATCCTTAAGTGCCTCTTTCCAGTGCCTGAGTTTTGTTCCTCTCTCTGATGCTATAGAGCTCCAAAGAGGTTTCTTTGCCTTCGTTGAGTAAAACGTATGGTCAACAGGCTCAATCTCTACGTCAAGCTTTAATAAATTCACTATTTCTCTCGCAAATTCATATCAAAAACATATCCCGTCATTAGCTGAATGTTAAATCCCCGATGGCCTTTCCTCTAATAAAAGTTTCCAGATTATTTCCGCTGCATCTTCCGTATAGGTCGGGCTCATGTATATATCATCTACCACTTTCGGCTTCTTTCTCTCTTTCGCCAATCTTATAATCATATAAGCAGAGTTCTTCCCTTTTCCACTTGCTCCGGCTAGACCAAAGACACTTGAAATGCATACGATTAAGTAGTTATCGGTATAAGTTTTGATAGCTATCTCTCCTACGTACTTTAATAGGCCGTACATGTTTATGGGGTTTGACTGATCACTTTCAAAGTAGGGAAGCTTTTCTTTCCGTCAAAAATGTAGTCTTTGCATAGGCTTCAAAATCAAACTTGCTGTTGGATGAAGATTCTTAGTCCTCTCACAATATGAACGAAATTTAAAAATAAATTTAAAGATTATCTAAGACTTCTATCATCAACTTCTTTAACTTCTTTGCCAACTTTTCGTAAGTATGATTCTTCAATAAGAATAGAAAACCTTTTCTCCATTTTTCTCCTGTCTTCCCTTGACATTTTATAAAATTCTAAGATAGCATCTGCTACGGCTTTTGGATTTTCAGCCTCAACAGTAATTCCGCATTTAGCTTGAGATACTAAATCATTAGGAGTATTTATTGAATGGAGAATTGGCTTCTTTGCCAACATATAATCAAAAATTTTATTAGGAGATACACCGTATTCATACATTCTTTTTCTCCTCCATCCTATATAGGCTACATGAGCAAATTTACTTAGGAAAGTTAAAACTTGATTTTTTGTGATAGGTTCAAGGAATATAACATTTTTAAGTTTCTTTTCTTTTTTTATAGAAATCAGCTTTTGTTTCTCTTTTCCTCTTCCAACTATTACAAAAGCTATATTTTTCTTATCTTTTAGGATTTCCGCAGCTCCAAGTAATGTGTCTAACGAATTTGCCCAGCCAATAGTTCCTGTATAAGCAACTATAAACTTATCTTTAGGAATTTTTTGAATAAAAGAACTTGATAACTCTTGTTCTTCAACATTTTCTAAACTTATAGCATTAGGAATATAGTACCAATTTCTATCTATACCTATATCTTGCAGGTACTTACCAAAGTTAAACAACACAGATACTATTTTATCCGCTTTCTCTAAGGCAAACATTTCAATATATCTTAGAAGTCTAATAAAAGGATGTTCCCAAGAATAACCTCCAAGTTCTACAAGAGTTAAAGGCCAAATGTCTCTTATCTCAGCTTTGTATTCTCTAACTCATCTATAGCTTCTCTATAGCTAACGAAAGTGAAACCATTGGACTTTAAAAAGTTCACTGTGTGTATATACCATTCCTTCCATGTTCTAAAACCTTCTGAGAAATACCTATCATGGAACAAAATTGTGAGATATCTAATACCTTTATTAAATAAAGCCTCTATTCTCTTCTTTGTAAGATCCATTATCTCCTGAAATTTCAAGCTTTGCCATCTCTTTTTACCTTGAAGTATATATCCATCCATCATATGCAGAGGAAATTCCCACATATTATTTATTTTAAATGGATTTTTTTCCTCATAGAGGGTTGAATCAAAAATATAACCTGCTCTTTCCAATTTTTCTAAGGTTTCGCTATCCATCCTTAAGTAATGCATTCTAATACCAAATTTATTCAATTTAGATATCTCTTTAAATGTATCAAATTCTTTTTTAATTCCCTCAAAATCTTTATGCTCAATTCCATGAACTCCCACATCAAATCCTTTACTTAAAACCAGCTTGATATATTCTTGAGCACTTTCGGGATAATATGATAATCCTAAACTCTGATTCATTCCAAAAAAGAATGTTGCAGGTATGTTATTAGCTTTGTTAAATTCTAATAATTCCTCTATGTTATTCCACTTATTGAAGATAAAATCTTTAAATCTTAACAAGAACTCCCTTAAAGAAATAGCACCTAAACCTACTTCTATCAAACTACGAACCCAAAATTTAGGAATTATCAAATCTCCTTTATGTTCCCAGACAGTTAAGTGGTCAACATCGTGAGATATTATAATTTTCATTTCAAAAAATACTCCTTTTAAAAATTTTAAAAAAACACTCAATCACAAAAGGAGCCCTTGCAATAGCAAAATAAGGCGTTATCTTACCCCCAAATCCTCTAAAATACCTTTCTATGTTAGGTATCATAGAGCCTTCAAAATCAAATGTTCGTAAATTCTTCTCTTTAGCTTTTAATATGCAATTCCATAAACTTAATGCACCTGCTCCATGATGTTTTTCTTTTGAATTGTATCCTCCCAAAATGTAATAAGCTGTCCTTTTATCATAAATACATATAGAAGTAGCAAGAGGAATTTCCTCTCTATATGTTATATAGCCAAATCCATTCTGCGGTTTTAAAAATTTAAAAAGAATTTTTTTGATAATATCCAAATCAATTTGCTTATTTTGCCGTTTGAATGTATGTGCTACTAAATCTAAAGCAGTTTTCTTATCTTCTATTGTTTTGATTTCTCGAATCTCTAGTCCATCTCTTAGAGCTTTTCTAATATCATTCCTTCTTGCTGGAGACATTTGCTCTTTTATATCGTCTATGCAAACATTTAAGTTTAACAAATAAGTATATCTTGGAGAAACTTTAAATCCCTCCCAAATGAAAGGTTGAAAATCAGTAATGGAATAGGGAAAACTCAAATATAAAATTTTTTGAGAGAATTTTTCTTTTAAGAAATATGCCAGCTCTTTTAAAGTACTTTTATAATAAGACTGAATTGAAAAAATTTTTGAAGACGAAGAAGGTGTTATCCACAAGCTGCAAGGTGTAACAGGTGGATTTTTAACAATTTTCAAACCATACTTTTTTTCCAGATAAATAGCTATCCCTCCAATTAGTTCCCTATTTTTATTATAAAGCCCATATAACTTTATTCTCGGAGTAAACAATTTCAGCCATTCAAGAGATGTAAAAATAGTTCCATATTGCCTATTTAAAACTTCATAGATTTCAAGATCTTTTGCTTCTAGTGGTTTAATCATTTAAAAGCTCCCTATAAACTTTTATTAGTTTTTTTTCTTCTAAATCCCAGTTGTATTTCTCTAAAACTGCTTTTCTTCCTTTTTTTCCCATTACCTTAGCCTCTTTAGGATGTGTTAATAAATATTTTATAGCTTCCGCAATTTCTTCTGGATTCAAAGGATCTACGCATATTCCACATCTATTTTCTTCAACTATCTCTTTCCATAAGGGAAAATTAGAGGTAACTACCGGTAAGCCTGCAGCCATATATTCAAAAAGTTTGACTGGTAAACTAACATAATAATTTAGAGTCGGATGTAAGGTTACTATACCCACCATAACACTTTTTAAAATTTTTTGAACATCAGTTCTTCCAACGAAACCATAATATTTCACTTTTCTCCAACCGAGTAATTTCCTAACTTCTTCTTCCAGAGACTTACTTTCAAAACTACCTGCCAAATGTAAGATTGTATCTACATTTTCCAAAGACTTTACCAGCTCTACTATACCCCTTACCTTGGCGATGCCTCCTATATAACATATTTCTGGTTCTCTTTTATTCCAAGGAGATACTTCAGGAAACTCCTCTAAAAGAGGATAGTTATTAATATCAACAACCTTAGAAACTAATTTTAAGAATCTGTCCCTTATATAAGGCGTGGCAGTTATTACAAAATCAAATTTCCTAACAGCCCAATTTTCATATTTTTCGAAGAGGAAGGACAGGAACTTTTTAGAGATCCTATTTAAGTAAGGTTTGGTCAATATTTGCCTTGGCACATCCTCATGTACATCATAAATAACTTTCTTGCCAAGTTTTTTAAACTTCAGCCCCACAGGAATAAGTTCCGGGTCATGAAAATGATAAATATCTGCATTGACTCCTAAAGCTTTTTTGTAGATTCTATTTGTTATATCTAATACTCTTTCTTTTCTATTTCTAGGCTTCCCTACATCCAGTATTTTAATGCCTTCTTCAGTAATTTCGTTTCCTTTCCCGTCAGCTACTATCAGATAAGTATCAAAATCTGTCTTTTTTAAACTTTTTAATTCTTTTAAGAATATGCGCTCATCATATCTTGAATGAACAGATGTTAAATGACAAATTCTGCAGTGCAATTTTATGCCTCCTTTAAATTGCTTTGGAAGTTTTTTTCCCTATTATTACGACAAAACCTTAGCTGATTCAGGGACTTTAAAGTAGCTACAGCTACGATAGAAATAAGCATATTTATATCACTAATTCTAGAAAACTCTCCTTTTGCCATCAAGAAAACAAATTTCCATAAAAAGTAAGTATAGAAAATGAGTTTAGGGTAAGAAAGATTTTTAAAAACCCAATTAAAAATATTAGCTGTTATTATTCCTAAAAAGAACATAACAAATACCCCAAAATATCCAAAGTTTGCAAATAATTCTCCTATTATCGTTGGCGGAATAGCACCACCAGATTGATGAGTAAACCACTGATTCTTAATAATCCAGCTCACTGAAAAATTATGCACTAGGAAGGTTCTAATATCTGCAGGCATAAATCCAGATATAATATTTACCAAGCTCATTCCTTTTAAATAATCTATCTCTTTACCCCAATGATCCATTATAAAAACTATAATATTTATATTTGGTAAGTTAGATTTTTCAAAAAAAAGGAAATATAAACTATCTATATCTAATACAGAAAGAAAAATTTCTCCCACATCAAGTCTTTTAACTCTTGCTATATCCGCAACCATTCTATAAAGAAAAAGTGATAAAACAAGTATCACGAAAAGCAACAGAAGAAAAATACGCTTGAATGTTATGGCAAGGTCATTCTTAAGAGCAAACAACAAAGTTATAAATATAATGATTTGCAAAGCAAAATATGTAATCTTTGCTAAGGATAAGATAATTATGGCATATACAAAAAACAACATATAGAAAATATATCTGTTCAATTTTTGCTTAACATAAGCATAAATGGCTATATATATAGCTGGATGTAAAAATAAATATCCTAACGTTGATAATCCAAAAATTTCTTTTAAATTTCTACCATAAAATCCTAAATTTAAATAGTATTCCCAGAATCTCAAATTCACTGTTTTATATAAAACAAAAATATAATTAGAGAGCCCTATTAAAAAGAAAACAAACATTACCACTTTTGAAACAGCTATAGGCATATCTATATAATTCATTTCCCCTAAAACTGATTTTGAGAGTAACCGTTTGTTAATAAACATAAGAAACCCTAAAACAAAAAAAATATAAGACAACAATACGACAATAGAACCTTCTACAAGCTTTTCAATCTTAATTCTACCAACTGAAGTTAATATACTTACTATTAGGATATAATAATAAATAGAAAAAACAAGTAAAGGATTTAACAAATGTGCTTCAGAGGTTATAACTATAGCTACTGGAATTAAAGATAAAAAAAATAAAAAAGCAAATAAAGTTAAACTTAAATAAGCTTGATAGCTTAAAAGATAAACAAGTACTAACAAAGCAATAGTTACCAAAATACCAATTTTAATGAATAAGTTAGAGATTCTTAAGGAATTCTGCGAATCTTTTATAGTTTTTCTCAGCATTATAGTAAGTGCTCCAATAGTTTTTAATAATATTTCTATCAAATATAGAGCTACCTAAAACATTTTGAATTATGTTGGCTACTTCCTTAGGGTCAAACTCTTTTTCAATAAGTATACCTACTCCTTCACTAACAATCTCCGGTGTTCCTCCAACTGCTGTTGCAATTACAGGAATTCCGTATGAAATAGCTTCCATTATCGAAACAGGGATTCCCTCATTTGAACTAACGTTAATAAATAAGTCTACCGGATTTTCTCGGTAAAATCGGAAAATATCATTTCTATCAACAAATCCCTTTAAATCAACTACTATATTTGGAGGTAATTTCTTTATCTTCTCTTCTAATCTCTTTCTTAAAGGACCATCACCGAAATGAGTCCATAAGATTCTATATGATTTTATACACTTTAAAATTTCGCATATTAAATCTACTCTTTTTACATCAGTAATAGATGAGACTGAAACTATTCTAAAAATACCATCCTTACTCGGTTGAGTTATAAATGAATCATTTTTAACCCCCAATCTATGCACAAATATTTTGTTTCTAGTAAAAGGATATTTCTTCAAAAGAAATTTCCTTCCATCAAATGAAATAGGAACTATTGCATCTACCTTTCTTAACTGCCACTCTCTAAGTGGAAAATAATCATCGTGCAAATATTCATATAAGTCGCCTCTATGTAACCTCATAACAACTTTAGCTTTTAAGTTTGGAAGAAATGGTATAGCAAAAGCCGAGATATGTCCCCAATAAAAGTAGATTATATCTGAGTCTGTTAAAGCTTTCAGTTCCTCTAAAATAGATTTATTAGAAAGTAAAAAGCCTGCAGATCTTAAAGCAGCTAAATACAATCTTAAACGTCGAAAATTAAGGTTTACCTTTTTCATCTCAGGAAAAGAAGCAATTAGAGTCTTTATCAATTTTGATATTTGTATTCTTTCTAGGCATAAAGGTTTATCCACTTTTATATTTTTAGGCAATTTCCTTGGTATAGTCCTCCCCCCATAGCTAAAAGGAATTATCTTAACCCTGAAAATCTCACTTAAAAACTCAACTTCATCTTCTAAAAACTGTTCACCCTTACCATATGGAAAAGAAGAAGTAAATAAAAGAAGACTCTGCATTACTCTACTCCTATAATTTTTCCAACTTTCTCGAGAAACTCATTATGACTTAAAGTTAACGGAATTTTTAAAACATAAATCTCTGCTCCTTTTAATGCATTTTCCAAAATTTCTTTAGAAAAAGCTACATTAAATTCTTGTAGATCTATTTTTTTGTTAGCCAATTCAGAATTAACAACAAACCATCGAATATTTCTTAAAAATGCATAATATTCGTTCTTGATTATTTGTATCGTCGGTTCTACTACCTTTGTCACTGGAACATCAGTCAAGCATATATCTTTAACTGTAGCAGTTCTGAAGAGAATGTAGTACTTTCCTATTTTGGACTTCTGTCTTCGTATACCTCCTTTAAACAAATAATCAGGACGAAGTTTTCTCCTTACCTTGTTTGGACCTCTTAGGTAATAATGTAAAAACCAATGTATTTTAGATAAAAGGGTATCGTTTTTCAATAGATCCTTCGTTGTTAAAAACTTATTATTCATAACATTATAACCATATATCTTAGGATATGACAGATTAGGATAAACAAAGCCATCATTATCTATTACACAAATATCATCTGCAAAAAAAGAATATTTTTCCTTCTTAGAAAGAAATAGTTCTAAAGAAGTTTTTCCTACACCTCCAGTTCCGCCAAACATAATGACTTGATTTGAGTCTCTGTCATAAACAGCAGAAGCATGAATGAGAAATTTTTTTTTATCAAAAAACATTAATGGAACCGCAATAAGTTCGTGAAAGATCTGACCCAAATTTTCTAAATTACTTCTATATTCCATAGATAGAAATTTCCTTAGAAAACTCTGTTGTTTAACTTTAACAGTGACTTTTTTAGGTATTTTTGTCAGTTGATAATGAATTATGGAATGTCCATAATCTACAGCAAAACTCCCATCTTTCAAAAAAAAGAAAGAAGAAGGATTAATAGATATAATTTCCTCACTAAAAGTACAGTTGTTGTTTCTTAAGAAAACCACTTCGTAGTCATAAATATTGAATTTATTACTTGAGCTTTCATAGATAGATATTTCTTCCATAAACTCTTTACTATCTATTCCGTCAAAATAAATAGCAAATTTCTTTCCAAAAATTTCCACGCTCATCATTTTTCTATTCTCCTTTTTTAGATTCATCTACTATTTTCCTATACCATTGCAGCCTGTAGCCGGTAATTAGCAAACTTGATAAAGTTAACATAAGCAAAAGTAAGGAAAAACTATGAATGACTCCACTTATTATTAAAGAAATAAACCTACTTACAATATGAATTATTTCTATATAAAGAGATTTTTTTTGATACCCTAGCACTAAAACAACAGCTGAAATTATAGAACCTACAAATCGTATTGCCACCATTGGAGCCATCAATATTGAATAGTAAAAAACGCCATTCCATGATTTCGGTAAAAAATGATCTTCGATAAGAAAAATAACAAGCAAAATAAATAAGGTCAGTAAGGGAGCAACTATCATTAACCTTTTATAAACTTTGTAGAAAAACATATATGGTTGTTCATCTTTGTGATGTAGTTCTGCAAATTGCTGATAGAAAATCTGAGATATAGATGATGCTACCATTGAAGGTAATGCTGACAAAAGTTTAACTATCATCATAAAAATTCCAGTATAATAACTACCAAAAAAGAAAGATATAAAAAAAAATGGCATTTGGTTAGATAATTCATTTAGCATTTGTTGAGGCAAATAATATACAGGGAAATTTCTGTATCTTTTAAGTGTTTCAATAAACTTTGCAAAATCTTCTATAGAAGGTTTACCTATCTGCTTTTTGAATATTATAACTAATAACAATAATACAATTATATAAGAGATCATGTAAGAGTTAATCATGCCAAGACTTTTATCGTTTATAAAAATTGATACAAAAATAGAAATTGCTAAAAATAATAAGCTATTCAATATTTTAGAAAGAAGCAGAATCGCAAAATTTTTAGTTGAAAGAAAGAAATTAAATACAACTTTAAAAATAGAAATTAAAATCGCAGTAAAAATGGCATGATAAATAATATTCTGTATAAAAAACAATTCCGGAAATAAAATCAATATCAATAAACCATATAGAAGAATATAAAATTTAACAACTCTTTTTCTTTCCTCAAACTTCATACTTATTATAGCGGAATCATATTTTAAAGAAAACAAAATAGATAAAACAACTGTATAACTCGAGAACAATGCAAAGTTACCAAAATCTCCAACTCCATAAATGTGAGTTAATACCAAAAAACTTAATGTATTTAATAGTTGAGAAACTACATTAGCAAAAAATAAGAGAACTGATCCTTTTACAAAAGTACTTTTTACTTTAAAATATGGTAAGTGATTCAAAAGCCATTTAATTATTGGTCTCTTTTCCATTTTAAAGTTTTTCTTTGTTTAATATATTAATATACTAAAACAGATACTATTTAAAACAGATACTATTTCTCCCTTTTTTAACAATGGTTCTACTGGTAAACTCAAAACTTCTTTTACAGCTTTTTGCACTTCTTTTAAATCCCCAACTACCCTCATACCGTTTTCAACAAAGACTTTCATTTCATGCAATGGCACAGGATAATAAATCATAGTCTGAATCCCTTTTTTCCTTAGAAGCTTTTGAAGCTCATCTCTCCTGCCATTTAGAACTCTGATAGTATACTGATGATAAACGTGATAAGCTTTCGGATGTTCATAAGGTGTTTTTATCCAATCTACATCTTTCAACTGCTCATTATAATTCTTTGCGATTTCCCTGCGACGTTCATTAAAATCATCCAAATGTTTAAACTTCTCAATCAATATAGCAGCTTGAATAGTATCAAGACGGGCATTGTAGCCAATATATTCAACGTTATACTTGTCTTTTCCGCCGTGTTTTCTCAGCATAAGAAGAAGCTCATAAAGTTCTTCATCATTTGTTGTAATCATTCCTCCATCACCAAAACCACCCAGCGGTTTTGTCGGGAAGAAACTGAAACATCCTGTATCACCAAAGGATCCTGTCTGCTTCCCATCCCATCTGGCGCCTAAACTCTGCGCACAATCCTCAACAACAAATAAATCATTTTCCTTGGCTATTCTCATAATCTCATCTATATTGCACGGCTGACCGTAGAGATGAACAGGAATTATTCCCTTTACTTTTTTTCCGTACTTCTTTACAGCTTTTTCTACTTGTTCAGGATCAATGTTATAAGTGTCAATATCTATGTCAACAAAAAGGGGAGTCGCTCCAGCTCTTAAGATGGCTTCTCCTGTTGCAGTGAAAGTAAACGGTGTGGTAATTATCAAATCTTCTTTATCGAAAAATTCCTTCTTTTTCCTCTGAATTGCCAATGCCCTTAGAGAAAGGACAAGAGCATCTGTTCCGGAGGAAACTCCCACAGCATATTTTGTTCCTACATAATTAGCAATCTTTTCTTCTAACTGTCTTACCTCTTCACCGAGAATAAAATTGGATTTTGCTATAACTTTATCCAATCCTTTTTCTATCTCAGGATAAATATTAAAAATTTCCCTTGACAAATCTAACATCTTAATTTCGCGAGATTTATCATTATAATATACATACTTTCCCAAAAATTCCTTAGGAGATATTGTTATATCCGGACACTTCGAAAGCAACTTTTCATCTCTTGTCAATATTAATCCATCAATAGCTTTAGCAGAAGCAACTATTAAACTGTCCTCAATATCCTCATAATCGATTTCTATATAGGATGGTGTTTTTGCAATCTTAAAGTAAGATAGGATTTCTCTGATAATTTTATGAACAATTTTTAGCTTTTCCTTTCGTGTTTTAGTAGGATAAGCCCTAGATAAATCACTATATTTTAGAAATTCGAGATTATCAATAGAGGAGCTTGATACAAAAGCAAAATCTTTGTGCTTTAGAAAATCAAAAGCTTTTATTGAATCAGGATACTTCTTTCTCCTATTTTCTTCGTAGTAATCGAGTAATACATTTAAATCAATCAGAATGTTTTTCATGATAAAACTCTTCATAAGCCTCGTATAATCTTTCATCATCGTCTAAATCTGCAGAATCAGTGCTTAAAGCTATCTCTCTCCAGTGTTTTTCTACATACTCTTCATCCCATTTAGCCTGCTCAAGATTTTTTTTATAATCTATGATCTCTATTCCTTCGTTTTCAAAATGCCTTAATATCCACAACAACTTATCCATAATATCCTTATTGTGAATATTTAACACAATTTTATAGCTCATAACACACTCCTCTTGGAAATATTTCTTCAGCCAGCTTAAATCTTTTCTTCTATAGTACTAAGTTCTTTATCTTCTAAAATATACTTGCTTCCACAGTAACTACATGTAAGCTCCAATTTTCCCTCGCTACTTGTTTTTCTGGTAAGCACTACTCCGCACTTACAAACCCAGCCACTGTGTTTAGCCGGTACCCCCAAGTATAAGGCATAATCAGGTACATTAGAAGTTACAACTGCTCCGGCACCGATTAAAGCATATCTACCAATGGTATGACCACAGACAACCGTAGCATTCGCTCCTATGGTCGCTCCCTTTTTCACGAGCGTTGGAAGAAACTCAGCCTTTCTTTCGATAAAAGCCCTTGGAGTCAAAACATTTGTAAAAACACAGGAAGGGCCGCAGAAAACTTCATCTTCTAATATAACTCCCTTATAAACAGAAACGTTATTCTGTATTTTACAACGACTTCCTATCTTAACATCTGGACCTATCATACAGTTTTGTCCTATTACACAGTTATCTCCAATTTCCGTATTTGGAAGTATATGGGAAAAGTGCCAAATTTTTGTTCCATTCCCTATTTTTACATTGTCATCAATGTAAGCGGACTCATGTACAAAAAAATCCTTACTTTCCATTTAGCTTTACCTCTGCTAAGGGATGAACTCTATCGTTGAAACCGATGGGTTTAATGTTCCTGAGTCTATAAACAAGCTCTATTGAAGGTCTGGCATCTTCTATACCAAACCCTTTACCAGTAAGAATTTCTTGATATACTACGGTATGAAGGTCAGTGAATCCTCCTGAAAATTCAACTTCGTTACCGTCAATGGCGATTGACCTATAAGTTCTTTTTCCTTCTTTTACGGCCACTTCAGGTAAATCCTTAGAATCAACCGACAGAAACCATCTAACTTCTGCCTTTTCAAGTTCTACATATCCAGCCATCTTTTTTAAAGGTTCTGAATAATGGACTTCATAGTGTTTCACTTCTCCGAATATCCATATAAGCATGTCAAAGAAATGAATTCCTATGTTGGTAGCAACTCCTCCAGATTTACTAATATCTCCTTTCCAGGAAACGAAATACCATTTACCGCGAGATGTTATATATGTTAGATCAACTTTATACTTTTTTGGTTTTTCTTTATATTCTTTTTCGACTTTTTTCTTAAGATCAATTATCGCAGGATGAACTCTCAGCTGTAAGATATTATAAACCTTTTTACCTGTTTCTTGTTCGATTTCTTTTAGAGCATCTAAATTCCAAGGATTTAATACAAGAGGTTTTTCACAAATCGCATTTGCTTCATTTCTTAAAGCGAATCTTATATGAGCATCATGTAAGTAATTGGGAGAACAAATAGAAATATAATCTACCCCTTCCCCTTTTCGCCTTAGTTTATCAATGTACCTGTCAAAACGTTCAAATTCTGTGAAGAAGTTAGCTTCAGGAAAGTATGAATCCATAATGCCAACACTGTCACTTTTATCAAGTGCAGCAACTAAAATATTTCCAGTTTCCTTTATTGCTTTCATGTGTCTTGGAGCTATATAACCGGCAGCACCTATTAGAGCAAACTTTTTCATAAAGCCCCCGATCAAGTAAGATATGTTTTGGTTTGTCCGAGCAGTATGAAAAAGCCTAAAGTTTAATTCTTAAAAGTTGTGTTTTTGAAAGTCTCAATTTAAACAAAGCTACCGCCGTTAATTTGTCAAGATCCTATTACATTGACCAAGATATAAATTTATTCTTCGGTGAAAGGAAATCAAGGCTGAGTGATGCGTTCGAGGTGTTCGGCGGGAACTACGACCTTCGGGCTGAAGGAGGTGGCTTTTAGAAGGAGTGTTACTCTTTTGTTTTTGTCGGTGGTTTTTACTATTTCCCCTATTAGTCCTCTGAAGGGACCTTCTTTGATTTTAACGATGTCGCCCGGTTTGAAATCGGGTTTGTCATCAATAATGACGTTTTCTGAGATGGTTTTTAAGTTCTCTATAAATTCATCTGGTAGGTACGGGATGTTCTGGCCGAACATTACTATTTTCCTCACGCCTCTGCAGAACTTGACATTTATGTAGTCGTCGGGAATGGAGAATTTGGCAAACATGTAGAGGGGAAAAAGGGGTTCTATTTTTATGTCTTTTCCTTTTTTTACCTTTACCTTGGGATAAAAGGTTTCTATGTTTATTCTGCCCAGGAGAGCTTTTACGACTTCGTCTTTCCTCGGTTTTATGTAAAGGACGTACCAGTGTTTTTCTCCGTTCAAGTTTCCTCCGCGTTTCGGGAATTTCCGGTCAGTAAAAAGATAGTTCTGGTTGTGAACTTCACAAGATATTAATGTATATAATCTCCCGAGGAAAATCGGAGGAAAAAGGTGGCGAAGGGAAACTTTGCAGACAAGCTGAAAAAACTAATAGGGAAAGAAAAGGTAAAAGATTCTGCATCCTGGAGGTTTGCTTACGCTTATGACGGAACGCCGACGGGGTACAAAGGAGTGCCGGATGTTGTTGTCTTTCCAGAAAGTCCGGAGGACGTTGCAAAGGTGCTTTCCTTTGCAAATGAAGAAAAAATCCCTGTTTATCCGAGGGGAGCGGGTTCCGGACTTACGGGAGGAGCGGCTCCTCTTAAAGGGGGAATAGTAATTTCTGCCGAAAAGATGAACAGAATACTGGAGATAGACGAGGATAACCTGGCGGTTTTGACAGAACCGGGGGTAGTTACTTATGACTTGCAGAAGGAAGTGGAGAAAAAGGGGCTTTTTTACCCGCCGGACCCTTCAAGCTATAAGTATTCGACGATCGGGGGGAATATAGCTGAGAATGCCGGCGGGCCGAGGTGCGTTAAGTACGGGGTTACCAAAGATTATGTTATGCAGCTCGAAGTAGTCTTTGCCGACGGCACGATAGCTAAGCTTGGTTCAAAGGCGGTAAAATCTGTGGCGGGTTACAACCTGAAAGATTTAATCGTAGGCTCTGAGGGGACTCTCGCTTTCATTACAAAGGCTTACTTAAAGCTCATCCCGCTGCCGGAGGCTGTCAGGACTGCAATGGCCGTTTTTCCGAAGGTGGAGCAGGCCGCCCAGGCCGTTGCTGACATGTTTAAGGCCAAGGTAATACCCACGGCCTGTGAATTCCTGGATAAGAACTCGATAGTGGCTGTTGAAAATTACGCAAAAATAGGTCTGCCGACTTATGCAGAGGGGCTGCTGGTAATTGAAGTTGACGGATACGAGACAGTTGTTGACGAACTGATAAACAGGGTTATTGAAGTTTGCAGGGAAGCGGGAGCGGTGGAGGTAAGGAGAGCTTCAACCGAGGAAGAAAGGGAAGCAATTTGGACGGCAAGAAGGGCTGTTTCCCCTTCCATTGTCCAGCTAAAGCCTAAAAAGATAAACGAGGATGTTGT